>JBEKZL010000071.1:0-26279 GCA_049509915.1 Bryobacteraceae bacterium
TTCCCACGAAAGCCACTTCGCTCGACCCCGCGGTTTCCAGCGGGCCGACGTCCGTCAGCTCCTTTTCGCCGTCGCCCTCGAAGGTGGCGCCCAGCCATTCCGCCAATTCGCGAACCCGCATGCTTTATGATACAAGTTCATGGCCATCGACCCCTCCGCCGCGCTGGCGCCGACCGCGCGAATTCATCCTGAGGCCATCGTCGGACCCGGCGTCCACATCGGCGAATTCTGCGTGATTGAAAGCGACGTCTCGATCGGCGGCGGCTGCGTGCTGGAACCCTACGTGTACATCAAGCGCTGGACCACGCTCGGGGAGCGAAACGAGATTTCGGCCGGCACCGTGCTCGGCACCGACCCCCTCGACAAGGCCTTTACCGGCCGACGCAGCTATCTCCGCATCGGCAACGGCAACAAGATCCGCGAGCACTACACCGTCTCCCGCGGCACCGAGCCGGAGTCGGTTACCGAAATCGGCGACGAAAACTACATCATGACGTCCGGCCACATCGCCCACAATTGCCGCATCGGCAGCCGCACCGTGATTGCGAGCTGCGCCCTGGTGGCGGGCCAGGTTGAGGTCGAGGACCAGGCGTTTATCTCGGGCGGCGTGGTGGTACACCAGTTTTCGAAGATCGGCCGTCTGGCAATGATCGGCGGCAACACCCGCGTCAATCTGGATGCGCCGCCGTTTTTCCTCTATGCCGGCCACGACATTCAAGCCAAGGGCCTGAACCTGGTGGGTCTCAAACGCGCCGGCTTTAGGGCGTCTCAGGTGGCGCCGATCAAACAGGCCTACCGCCTCCTCTACCGCTCCGGCCTCAAGCTGGAAGAAGCCCTCGCCCGCATCGAATCGGAGGCACCCACTCCGGAGACCCTCCACCTGGTCGCGTTCATCCGCCGCAGCAGCCGGGGCATCTGCAGGGAGTAAGCTGTTGAAAACTCCGCCCCACAGAACAAGCCCAAGGGGCCGCGCATGAATCCCCGATGGCTGCTAGCGGCGATTGCCGTTTCCCTGGTTGCCGGCCTCATCGACACCTGGCCGCGCGGTCACCTGGTCGAACTGCCTCCCGGAGTGGTCCTGGTTCGCGCGCCCATCGAAGTCGCCGCCAATACGGAACTGCGCGGCGCCACGGCTGGAACGGTGCTGCGCGCGGCGGATGATTTTCATGGCCGCGCCATCGTCGTGGTGCGCGGATCGGGCGTATGGCTCCACGGCTTCGGCATCGACGGCAACCGGGCGGCTCTGGAGCGTCCCGCGCCACTGGCGCCGTACGACACTCCCTTCGGCCGCTTCACCGCAAACAACGGGATCCTGGCGGAGTCGATTGCGGCTTTGCGCATCGAAAATTTGCGGATCGTGAGCGTGGCCGGCTTCGCCATCCTGGTTGCTCACGCAGCCGATGTCGCCATCGAAGGCGTGATGGTGCGCTCCAGCGGGGGCCGCAACGCGCTGGGGCGCAACAACGCCACCGGCGGTATCTTACTGGAGGAAGGCTCGACCGATTTTCGCGTCAGCGGCTGCGTGCTGAGCGAGATCCTCGGCAACGGCATCTGGACTCACAGCCTTTACCGATCGCCGCGGAACGCGCGTGGTCTGATCTGGGAAAATCGCTTCGACGAGATCGGCCGCGACGCCATCCAGGTGGGCCACGCCCTCGACATTCGCGTGGAGGCGAACGAGGGTTCGCGCATCGGCTACCCGGTGGAGGCGGTGGACAAGGAAAACCGCGCCATCCCGGTGGCCATCGATACCGCCGGCAACGTGGAGCGCACCGTCTATAGCGGCAACCGGTACGAAGAAATCGACGGCAAGTGCATAGACCTTGACGGCTTTCACGATGGCGTTGTTTCCGGCAACTCCTGTTACAACGCCGGCCTCCCGCCCGACTATCCGTTCGGCAACTACGGCATCGTCATGAACAACAGCAACCCCGACATGCAGTCGCGCAACATTCAGGTCGTCGACAACGTGATCGACGGCCCGCTCTACGGCGGCATTTTCGTGATAGGCCAGGGCCATCGCGTGGCCGGCAACCAACTGCTGCACCTGAATACGGCGCACTGCGGCTGCGTCTACGATGCCAGCCAGCCCGACATCCTGGCCGCCGGAATCTATCTCGGCAAAGGCGCCGAACGCCCCGCGCCCTCCGCCCGCGTGGTGGTGGAAGACAATTTCGTCAGCGGCTATCGCATGAAAACCCATTGCGTGGAAACAGCCCCGTCCATTCCGGACGCCGCCAACACAGTGCGAAACAACCGGTGCGAAGACCGTTGACCGAGCCATGGCGCAGGCTGTCCAGCCAGGCTGTCAAGCCTGCCGAGTCTCGATTCCGAACTCTCCCGAGGCCGGACATTCGGTCCGCAGGTTGAGAACCTGCCCCGCAAAATCCGGGTGCCGATCTGAAGCGCGCCGATTCATCTTTGAATTCGCAATGTCTCCTCCCGTCACAAGAGCCCGCCGGACGGGCGGTCGCGCACCATCAGGCGTTCGTCCTTGTCCGGGTCGTTTGCTACTTCGCTCTTGGGACCATCGAAAATCATGGTGGCGCGCTGAGCCAGGGTGTAAGCGGGCCAAGCCAGCCCTTTCCGGCCGGGATTGCCAGTCCGGGCGAACGCAGCCCAGGCGCCGCTGAGTTGCCGCGAAAGCTGTTCGGATTCCGGAAACTTTACCAGGCGCATGGTGAGGGGAAGATCGGAGGTGTGGAACGACTTGATCTTCATGTTCCCTTGGCCCAGCGGTGTGTTCCATTGGCAGTACCACATGAAGACGTTGGCTTTGCCTTGCTCCGCCTTCCGTTCGGCCTGCAGGGTTGCGTTGCGGCGCGCGCCGCGATCGGTCGAGATTCGGAAGTACAGGTCCGTGGGACTATCGGTGGGATGATCGCGGCGATAGAGCGCCGCCAAGGAATCGAGATCGCGTTCCGCGAGGCCGGCTTTGAGGAGACGGGCGCGCAAGGCGGCATCGTCCAGAGCAAATAGCGCTTCGTCCTGGAGTGAGAAAAAGGTGGATTCGTCTTTATCGTTTCCGATAAGCATGGGAACGGTAGCCGACGCCTCAGGCGCTTTAGGATCCCAGGTCTGCTCCGGAATCGAATGCCCATCCACTAACATCCCGCCGCTGAGACCGCTCTCTCCCACCGTCGTTGCGAACAGCTTGTCGGCCGGGATCTTCTGCAATTCGTCCACCTGGTTTTCGTTGAGGCCCAGCCTGGCGAGCAACTTCCGGGCCGCCTCGGTCGCGGCTTCAGGCGTGCCCACGCGCAATTGCGATCCACTCTGCACCGAAGCTCTGTGAAAGAGCCCTTTGGCCGCGGGCATTGCCATGAGCGCGCTGACCTTTGCGCCGCCGCCCGATTCTCCGAAGATCATGACCTTGGCCGGGTCGCCTCCGAATTGCGCGATGTTATCGCGGACCCACTCAAGCGCGGCGATCAGGTCCAGTTGCCCGACGTTGCCAGGGGCATACTTCTGGCTCAGACCGCCGAGGTAGGTGTACCCAAAAACGTTCAGGCGGTGATTTACTCCAACCAACACCACGTCCTGCTCGCGCGGCAAGCCATCGCCGTATAGTGTCAGCAGGCTCGATCCGCTAGTCAGGCCGCCACCGTGGATGTAGACCATTACCGGGCGCTTACCGCGCAATCCGGGAGTGAGGACGTTGAGGACCAGGCAGTTTTCGCTATCGACCTGCTTCGAGAGTTCCACCCGGTCAGACCGGCCGCCGCCGAAATACTCGCCGATGGTTGGATTGAGGAAGATGTTCCCGGCTCCCTGCACGCAGCGCGGACCCGTGACGGTAGCATCGCGGATACCGGCCCACCTGGCCGGTTTGGAAGGCGGCATAAAGCGGCCCGCTCCTTCGGTGGGCCCGCCATAGGGGATCCCGCGAAAGATCTGGACTCCCCGGACGGAAGCGCCGCGAACACGGCCGCAGGCCGTTTCGGCCACCGGCGACGACTCGGCGCCGAGGGGCATCGCGCTGCCTGCGAATAGCACGCCGAGACCGACGGAGGGTAAGACTGCCCGCCGCGTGATGCCATGTTGCACTGCGAGTGGAATCTGGTAGGTTCTCATAGATACAAACAACTTCTGTTCTGTCGGTCAAACACTTTGTAGTGCACGTCATTTCACGAGGAACTCGTACGAGCCGGAACCTATCTCGGCTACGTAGTCGCCAGACTCCTTGCGTACACGTACGGGTTTGCCGCTCTCCGTCACCGTCGAATTCGCCGCCGCAGGCAAGTAGACTCTGGCGCTGGTGTTCGCCGGGATAGTGACTCTTATGCTAAACGGCCCTGATGGCGTGCCGTTCCAGTCGCTGATGATTTTGCCGTATATCGAGTCGAACTCGCCGCGCGCCTGGGTGACACGGATATCCGGCCGGGGGTGGATAACGATCTGTTTGAATCCGGGCGCGGCTGGTTCGATGCCCGCCGCGTACCGGTAGATCCAACCCACTACCGAACCGAAAGCGAAATGGTTGAAGGAGTTCATCGCCGGGTCGCCTTCATCGCTGTTCCAGCGCTCCCACCAGGTGGTTGCTCCCTTTGAGAGCATATAGCCCCAGGAGGGATAAGTCTCGTTCAACAAGAGCCGGTAAGCCACATCCGCACGCCCGTTCTCAGTCAGCACGGGCAGAAGCGGAGGCGTTCCCAGGAAGCCGGTGGTCAGATGCCAGTCGTGCGCCTCGATATCCGCCGCCAGGTTGTCCACGGCTGTCTTCTTGATCGATTCCGGAACCATGTCCATGTAAAGGGCCAAGGCATAGGAAGTCTGGCTGCCGCTGCCGATAACCCCGTCGCTCGCAATGTACTCTTTCTGGAAGGCCGCGCGAATCTTCTCGAACAAATCGGCATAGCGCTTCGCATCTGCCTCCCGGGCGACGGCCCGCGCCATTTGCGACATGCGGCCGGCGCTGTAGGCCCAGTACGCGGTCGCCGCCAGGTCCTGAGGAGTCTTGCTATTCACCGGCAGCCAGTCGCCCAGATTCTGGGCGACCCGGTTCTTCCAAAGGTAGTTGGGGTTGCCTGCTTCGACATAGGCCATGTGCTTTTCCATGGCCTCCCAGTTTTCAGCAATGATCCCCGTATCGCCGTATTGCAGCCAGGCGGTCCAGGGCACGATCACCCCGGCGTCGGCCCAGCCCGGCGTCCCCGGGCCTTCCCAGCCGCCGCCGATTCTCGGCGAGGTATTCGTGAAAGCGCCTTCGGGAGTTTGCGCATCTCTCACGTCGCGCATCCACTTGCGCCCAAATGCGGCAATGTCCGCGTTATACGATCCGGTTCGCCAGAACAACTGGGCGTCACCCATCCAACCCTGGCGTTCGTCGCGCTGCGGGCAGTCGGTAGGGATGCTGATCATGTTGCTGCGCTGCCCCCAGATGCCCGTGCGATACATGCGATTGACTAAGTCGTTGGAGGTCGAAAGCGTTCCAGTCAGTCGGCCCGCCGAGCTGATAGCCTCGCCCGTTATCGCATCGGGAGTCAGTTCCCCGGGAAACCCGGTGACCTCGATATAACGGAAGCCGTGATAGGTGAAGTGAGGTGTAAAGGTTTCCTCGCCGCCACCGCCACGCAGGATATAAATGTCGGTCGCGTTAGCGTTGCGGAGATTCTCTGTGTAGATGTTGCCGTCCTTGCCCAGGATTTCGGCGAAGTGCATGCGGATGACACTACCCGCAGGGCCGGTCACCTTTAACTGCGCCCAGCCGGCCATATTCTGACCCAGGTCGACCAGCCAGGCTCCGTTCGGCGCTTTGGTGATTTGTTGCGGTTTTACAGCCTCGACGACGCGAACCGGGACCGCGGCCTCGCCCGAAAGTGCGGAGGCTGGCGGATCGGACACAGTCGCGGCTTCCCAATCGGTATCGGCGAACCTTGGGCTATCCCATCCGCGCTTTTCGAGCCGGGCGTCATACACTTCGCCGGCGTAGATTTCGGAGTGAAGGATGGGGGACGGAGCGGTCTTCCAGGAACCGTCCGTGACGACGTCCTCGCTGGTGCCATCGGCGTACACAATCCGCAAGCGCGCCAACAGGCGGGTGGGCGGCGGAAGGAAGTTGAAGCGCACGCCGATCCAACTGTAGCCGCTTCCGAACCAGCCATCGCCGAGGATCGCGGCCACCACGTTATCGCCTCGCATGATGCGATCGGTAACATCGTACGTCTGGTAGGTGACACGCTTGCGGTAATCGGCCGCTCCCGGCGTCAGGACATCTTCTCCCACGCGCTGCCCGTTGAGAAACATGCGGTAGGCACCGAGCGAAGTTACGTACAGGCGCGCGGTTCGCAGTCTCCTGGCGGTCCGGAACGGCTTGCGGAACAATGCGGCCGGGCCGGGCAGTGTGCCGGGATCAGGCGCCATCGTCTTATCGGTAAGTCCGGCATAGGGGTTGGCGGGCTGCCAGGAAGAGGAGTCATCCAGCTGCACCTGCCACACCGGGCCGGTCGGAATGCGCGTGATGGGACCGGCTGCGCTGGTAACTTTCAACAAGCCCGCCAGACCGGCGGGGCCGGTGGCTTTTTCGCGTCCGCCACTGGGCATACCTCCACTCGAGGAGCGCGCATCCGCCGTCGTTACGAGCACCTCTACCGTGTTGTGGCCTGGCCGCACCAGGTCGGTGATGTCTTCCCGGTCGAATTCCCGAAACCGACCGTCCTTCCAGCCCGCCGCGCGGCCGTTCACCTTGGCTTCAAAGTGGGCTCGAGAGACGAGGTACAGGGCGGCATCGCGGGGCATTTCCTGCAGGTCGAATTCCGCCCGAAACAGGGCTTTGGTCCCGCCCGGCACGGCGGTGCCATCCTGTCCCGGCGCCCAGACCCACCGGATGCCGGCGCGGTCGGCCGCCTCTTCGGAGTCCTGGCGGCTGATCCACTTCGCGCCGGCCCAGCCGGCCTCGGCCAGCAGCCCCATTTCCCACCACGCGGGCGCGGCCGCCTGGCTAATTTTGCCGGCAGCGTCCCAAACGCGCACGGTCCAGTAATAGCGGTTGCCGGATTCCAGTTTCGGGCCGGCATAGGCAATGCTGACCGAGTCGGCGGACTCCCGCCGGCCGCTGTCCCACACGTCGGCCTTACCGGCGCGGAGCCGCCTGGTGCTGGTGGCCACCAGGATCTGGTAGGCCGACTGATTCCAGTTGCGCCGGGTGCTGTCGCTCTGCCAGGACAGGCGCGGAGTGGCCGAATCAATCCCTAACGGACTGACAAGGTATTCGCAGGTGAGGCGGACTGGAGCGGCGTGCAACCAGAACGTCAGCGCGGAGAAGACCCAGATCGTTCGCATAGACATCCTGTTCATTTCGCCTCAGGCACATTCTTAATCTTGATGGTCCACTTGGGATCCTGGCAGAGCCCGCAGGACGCGCCGACAAACATCTCGCTGGCTGACCGATCGCCCTTCAGGTGCCAGTCCAGCCAGGCATTCACCGCGACCGCGTAGGCGCCGCCATTGGGCTGCCGGTACGTGGCCGGATAGTGACCGACATCCTGGTAGGCGAGCAGGGCGGTGACCTTCTGGACTGCCTCGTAACCCGCTACCGCACCCTTGAAGGCCAAGTCGGAGTAGCCGCCCGGAATGAATGCCACCGGACCATGGAAAGTGACTGGCTGGGTCCCCGCGGCTCCCGAGGGCAATGTCTGCGGTATGGCCGGAGCGTAGGGAGCGTAGCGCCGCGACATCTTGTCCAATGCCGAGAACATGTCGTTCACGGCGGTCGCGGCGTTGGCATTGCCGTATTCGCCCGGGGCAAGGTTGGCGCCGCCCCGCGCGGGAGCCGGAGTGGCCGCAGCCCCACCCTCGGCCGGCCCGGGGCGCGCACCGCCCATCGGGCCGCCGCCGTTCAATAGCACGGTCGTGGCGACGCGGGGATCGCTGGAAACCTGCGAAGCCTGGCCCGTGCCGCAGGATTGCCCCATAACGGCGACCTTCCCGGTATCGATCTTCAGGTAGTATTCGCTGCCCTCGCGGCTGTTCTCCCTCGCGATCCAATCGACGCCATCGAGCAACTGCGAGGCTTGCGTCATGCCCGTGCGGCCTTCGGATCCCGCGACCACCGCATCGCCCGCCGGACCGATCGCCACCACTACATACCCGTGGGAGGCGATATCGGAAAGCAAGTTCCGAAACTCTCCGGAGCTATTCCGGCAGCCGCCATTGCCGAAGGCGACGATCGGCAGGAGCAGTTTGCCGCCGAACGGCTTGAGATCGCGCGGCCGGTAGATGGCATGCGTTGGCAGCAAGGGATCGCCCGCGAGAATTGCTTTGTATTTTCCGGTCCCGCCGTCCCCAACTTGCACGGCGATTCTTTCTACACGGCCACTATCCGAGCCGATGCTGAAGCTCACGGTTCCGGTGAGTTCGGGCGGCTGCTGTTGGGCTGCCAGCGAGCCGGCGAGCAGCGCACAAACGAATACGTTACAGGTCTTCATTGCCTTCTCCTCACTGCCCGCCCGATCAGCCATCGGCAGCTCATTTACGCTAACACACGGTGATAGCTGGGCCGACAACATTGCGGACAGCGCTGAGCCCGGTGTTGTCCTTGCACTCCGCCTCCTTCTGCCTCCAGCTCTCCGAACCGGCGGCGCACGATTTGGCGAGAGTTTCATGACGTCAGTCTGAGCGCCGAGCCTGCCGCCAACAGCATTGCTCAGCCACTTCAACCGAGCAGTTCCCGCAACGGGCTGCGGCACACTGCTCGCCGCGAGCGCTCTACGGAGTTTAGGCCGCGGCAGATAAGGCGGAGTTGGTACGGATCGTATTGGCTCCGACGCGTCAGGATGGGCAACCGGTTGCCAAGGGCTCGGCATGTGCTGTTAGCTTTGCCCGAACATCCCGGGTCCGGCCACCAATACGTTCTGTCAGTCACGGCGCCACCGGCTCGGTAAGAGGAAGTGCCGATTCGAAAGGTCGGCCGGCTGGTGCTCGACCGATGTGTCGACAATTTTTTCGCAGAGACAGAACAGGTCGCGTTTTGCACGAACAATGTTGTGCCTGGTATCGACTTCAGCAACGATCCGTTACTTCAAGGCCGCAATTTTTCCTATCTCGATACGCAGCTCAAACGGCTGGGCGGACCGAACTTCACGCATATTCCCATCAACGCTCCCAAGTGCCCTTTTCACCACTTCCAGCAGGACGGGCATATGGCGATGCACAACCCGACGGGCCGGGTGAATTACGAACCGAACTCGCGCGGTCCAGCGGGCGGACCGCGAGAAGATCCCACCATCGGTTTTCGTTCGTTCAAGGCCGGAGAAACGGGCGTCAAGGTTCGGCTAAGGCCCGAGAGTTTTGCGGATCATTACAGCCAGGCTCGTCAGTTCTACGTCAGCCAGACGAAGGTCGAACAGGGCCACATCGCCGCCGCGCTCGTCTTCGAGTTAAGCAAGGTCGAGGAAACGGCAATCCGCGAACGGGTTGTCTCCCATCTTCCGAACATCGATCATGGGCTGGCCGAGCAGGTAGCGGCGGGGCTGGGTCTCAAAGGGAAGATCAAAGCGGCGACGCCTGCCGTTGAAATTCGTTCTGACCTCGAAAAATCGAAACCCTTAAGCATCGTTCTGAACGGGCCGGACAGTTTCGCCGGACGCAAAATGGGGGCCCTCGTCACCGACGGCGTTGATGCAAAGCTGATCGGCGGATTGCGGACCGCGCTCGAAGCGGAAGGCGCCACCCTTGAAATTGTCGCGCCGACAGCCGGCGGCATTCAAATGAGTGGCGGAGAATCTCTAACGGCCGACCACAAGTTTTCCGGCGGCCCTTCCGTTGTCTTTGATGCTGTCGCAATCCTCAATTCGACCGATGCCACCGACGACCTCCTGCAAAACGCGGCTGTCGGCGACTTCATTCGGGATGCCTTTGGGCATCTTAAATTCATCGGTTATACGCAGGCGGCCATGCCTCTGTTGGAGAAGGCTGGCGTCGCCGATGCGCTCGACGAGGCCTGCGTTGAGCTGGAGGGCGCTAAATCGATCAATGATTTTATCATCGCTTGCCGGAAGCTTCGTTTCTGGAAGCGTGAAGAAACCGTTTCGTTTTAGCTATGGACGACCCCTCAGCAGTCAAACGACAATGACCATCTGGCAGGTGCTAGCATTCGCGGTTCACTTTTGGGGCGTTCGCCTCTGAATTCGCCGGCAGGGCATCAGGCGGAATCGCGCGATCGCTGGAACAAGTGCAGATCGATCGCAAGACGCTGGAACAACTGATCGAGAAAGTGCGCTGTGGAAGGGTCTGCAGGACGAGTCGCCGATTGCCGTGTCTGACCCTTTCAAAGATTCCCAACAGGCGATGGCTGGAAACGTGCTCTGAGAGCGAATGGTATGGTGATCCCAATCGATACATCCAGACAAGGACAGACGCCCAAACCGCGGCCTGTGATGCCTGCGCCACCCAAGCGTCAGCCGGACGATGATCCGCCGCCCCCGGCGGGAGCACTGGCGGCTTGAGTCATGACGAGGTCTCGAGAAAAGTCGCTTGTGCAGTTGGCGGCGCAGCCAGCTTGACCATGTCGTTTCTGATCCGACTGATGTTAATGTGGGCAAGTGTGCTCTTGCCCCAACCGTTCGCAGCCGCCTTGGAAGAGCAGCGTCTCATGGCTTGGCAACGGGCTTGGGTGTAGGGCACAGAAGTAACGAAGGAACGGAGAAGGACCCGCCATGTTGTCAATGCAGCCGATCGGGTATGTAAGAAGCCCTTACAGCGGCACTCAGGAGATTCCCAAGGGCTTAGGTGCGAAGCACGAGGCAGAAGGAACTCTTGAGATACGGGCGGAATTTGAGCCTGGCCTCACCGATATTGAAGGCTTTTCTCACCTGTTTGTCATCTGGGTCTTCGATCGCTCCGAAGGAAGCAATCTCTTGGGAACGCCGCCGAGCGACGATCGACCGCACGGCGTGTTCGCGACCCGCTCACCGCGACGTCCGAATCCAATCGGGTTAACTGTGGTCGAACTATTGTACCGGGAAGGTCCGGTCCTCCGGGTTCGTGGTATCGATATGCTGGAAGGAACCCCGATTCTCGACATCAAGCCGTATCTCTCAAACGTTCCGGAGGAACGGCTACGTCGCGGGTGGCTCGCAGAAGCCGAAGCGCGTACCGGAGAGAGCCGGTACTGAACCCGAGCGGCATTCAACGCGGCGAAGGATCGCCGAAGCCACCGCGCGCAGGGCAACTTCGCGGCGCGTCCTCCCGCGGTGCTGCCGGAAGGCCTTGACGACAGGCTCGTTCAGCACGGAGACGAACTTGCCGCGGCTGTGCGCAATTACCTGAGAATTACCAGAGACCTCCACAATTCAGCTTCTGCTATGCACGGGCGCGACCGCCGGTGGATGGTGTATACTGCCATGCGAGCAGGGAGGGGGCAGTATGGCGACACCAGCCAAGAAGGAAATCGCTTCAACCCCGGATGTAATTTGGAGAAACGGGCACTTCGGCCAGACTTCGCGCCGCGATATGTGGTGGCTTCCGCCGTTGCTGGTCTTCCTGGGGCTCGGTACTTTTTTGGTATATGCCAATTGGGCGGCGTTTCAGAACAAGAATTACACATTCGGGCCCTATATCTCTCCGTTCTATTCGCCGGAGTTGTGGGGCAATTCACCGCACGCGTGGTTCGGGCCAAAGCCATCCTGGTATCCGAGTTTTCTGCCGTTCTCTCCGGCGCTGCTCATTCTCTGGATACCTGGCCTGTTCCGCGTGAGCTGCTACTACTACCGGGGCGCTTACTACAAAGCATTCTGGGCCGATCCGCCGGCGTGTGCGGTGAGCGAGCCGCGCAAGCGTTACCTCGGCGAGCGCAGTTTCCCACTGATCCTGCAAAATTTCCATCGCTACTTTCTGCGGCTCTCTTACCTGGTTTGGGGTGTTCTGGTTTACGACGCCATACAAAGCTTCCGCTTTCCCGACGGATTCGGAATGGGCGTGGGGAGTATTGTGCTGAGCGTCAACGTGGTCCTTCTCGGCTGCTATGTTTTCGGCTGCCATGCCTTCCGGCACCTGATTGGTGGAAGCTTCGACCGCATCTCCGAACATCCCGTTCGCCATCGGCTCTACAATTGCGTGACCTGCCTCAATGGAAGCCACAAGAAATGGGCCTGGGCAAGCCTCGTCTCAGTAGGCTTCGCCGACCTCTACGTTCGTCTTTGCTCGATGGGCATCTGGTCCGACTGGAGAATTTTTTGATGCCGGAATACCAGGCGTATTTCTACGACATTCTAGTGATTGGCGCGGGCGGCGCGGGTCTCCGAGCGGCGATTGAAGCAGCATCTTCCGGGCTCAAAGTGGGGGTAATCACGAAATCCTTGCTTGGCAAGGCGCACACGGTGATGGCGGAAGGCGGTATCGCGGCTGCAATGGCCAACGTGGACGACCGCGACAATTGGCGCGTTCATTTTTCGGACACCATGCGCGGCGGCCAGTACCTCAACAACTGGCGAATGGCCGAACTGCATGCGAAGGAAGCACCGGAGCGCGTGCGCGAACTGGAAGCCTGGGGCGCGCTGTTCGACCGCACCAAGGACGGCCGCATTCTGCAGCGAAACTTTGGCGGCCATCGCTATCCGCGCCTGGCGCACGTCGGCGACCGCACCGGCCTCGAAATGATCCGCACGCTCCAGGACCACGGCATTCATACCGGCATGGAAGTCCACATGGAGTGCACCGTTCTCACACTGCTCGTCGATTCGGGCCGGGTTGTCGGCGCTTTTGGCTACGATCGCGAGAAGGGTCATTTCATGCTGTGGTCCGCCAAGGCCGTGGTGATCGCCACTGGAGGCATTGGGCGAGCCTACAAGGTCACCAGCAATAGTTGGGAATATACCGGAGACGGCTTGGCTCTGGCCTACCGCGCCGGCGCCGAGCTCCTCGATATGGAGTTTGTGCAGTTTCATCCGACTGGGATGGTCTGGCCCATCAGCGTGCGTGGCATCCTGGTAACAGAGGGCGTGCGCGGCGAAGGGGGTGTGCTGCGCAACAAGGACGGCCGCCGCTTCATGTTCGACGAGATCCCCAATTTGTACAAGGAGCAGACGGCCGACACGGAAGAGGAAGGCTGGCGCTACACGCAAGGCGATAAAAACGCCCGCCGCCCACCCGAGCTGCTCACCCGCGACCACGTGGCCCGGTGCATTAACCGCGAAGTCAAGGCAGGCCGCGGCAGCCCGCACGGCGGCGTGTTGCTGGATATTGCCTGGATCACGGAAAAGATTCCGAAGGCCGCGGAGCATATCAAGCGCAAGCTCCCCAGCATGTACCACCAGTTCAAGCAGCTTGCGGATATAGACATTACCACCGAGCCGATGGAAGTCGGCCCCACCACGCACTACATGATGGGCGGTATCCGCGTGGATGGCGATTCGCAGATGTCCAGTGTGCCGGGATTGTTCGCCGCGGGCGAAGCCGCTGCCGGCTTGCACGGCGCCAATCGTCTGGGCGGCAATTCGCTATCCGACCTGCTGGTGTTTGGCAAGCGGGCTGGGCAATTCGCGGCCGAATTTGCCAGACGGAATGGCGCACCGACAGTGGACCACAGCCAGGCGCAGGCCGCCGCCGAGGCTGCGCTCCAACCGTTCGAGCACGGCCCCTCCGCCGAAAACCCCTATCAGATCCAGTACGACCTGCAGGAATGCATGCAGAACCTGGTGGGTATCGTGCGCACCGAAGCCGAGATGCAACAGGCTCAGGATGCGATCGCCCGGCTTCGAACGCGGGCGGAACGCGCCGGAATTGCGGGCCATCGTCAATACAACAACGGCTGGCACACTGCCGTGGATCTGCCCAACATGCTGCTGGTTTCCGAGGCGATCACCAGTGCCGCCCTGCTCCGCAAAGAGAGCCGCGGCGCGCAGTTTCGAGAAGATTTTCCCAATAAGGACCCGGAGTGGAGCAAGTACAACATCGTCGTCCGGCGCGGCACGGATGGCGCGATGCAGGTTGCCAAGCGGCCGGTCGAGCCGATGCCGGACGAGCTGAATAAGATTATCGAGGAGATGAAGTGATGGCGACGCAGGCCATGTTCCGCATCTGGCGCGGCGGCCCGGATGGCGGAGCGTTCCAGGATTACGCTACAGCGGTGGATGAAGGCATGGTGGTACTGGACGCGGTCCACCGGATCCAGGCGAATCAAGCGCCCGACCTGGCCGTCCGCTGGAATTGCAAAGCCGGAAAATGCGGCTCGTGCTCCGCGGAAATCAACGGCATACCGAAGCTCATGTGCATGACGCGGCTCAGCCAGTTGAACCTGGACATGCCCGTCATCCTGGAGCCCATGCACGCCTTCCCGCCGATCCGAGACCTGGTCACCGACGTATCCTGGAACTTTCGCGTTAAGAAAACCATCAAGCCATTTCGCCCGCGCACGCCCGACGAACCCGACGGCACCTGGCGGATGCAGCAGGCCGACGTGGATCGCGTGCAGGAGTTCCGCAAGTGCATCGAGTGCTTCCTGTGCCAGGATGTCTGCCACGTCCTGCGCGAGCACCACAAGCACGATGAGTTCATCGGCCCGCGTTTTTTCGTCTATACCGCCGCTCTGGAAATGCACCCGCTCGATACTGAAGACCGTCTCAAGGATCTCAAGAACAAGCACAGTATCGGTTACTGCAACATCACCACCTGCTGCCGCCAGGTCTGTCCCGAATCGATTACGATTACCGAGAATGCCATCATTCCGCTCAAAGAACGTGTGGTCGATGAGTATTTCGACCCGCTAAAGAAACTCCTGCACATTCTCTAAGAAAGAGGGCCCCATGTTCGCGCTAAAGACCATCTCTCACGACAGCGTAGCCGGCGCTTTGGCCAAAGCCGAGCGTTACCGGTTGCTGCACGAGCCGGGCGAGGCGGAAAGCATCTGCCGCGATATTCTGGGAATCGAACCCGGCAATCAGCAGGCCCTGATCAGTTTGATACTGGCGCAAACGGACCAGATTGACCGCGACTCGCAGGCCTTCGCCGGCGCGCTAACCAGTGTGGACCGGCTTCAATCGACCTACGACCGCGCCTACTACACCGGCATTGCGTGGGAGCGGAGAGCCAAAGCGCGGCATGCCGGCAGCGGCCACAGTGCGCACCGCTACGCCTACGATTGGCTGGTCAAAGCCCTGGGTTTTTTCGAAGAAGCGGAACGGCTGCGGGCTCCGGGCAATGACGATGCTGTTTTGCGATGGAACGCGTGCGTCCGCTACCTCAGCGCTCACAATGAGCTCGCCCCGACCGCCGAGGAGAAACCCGAACCCATCGTTTCGGAATGAAGGGAAGGCGAGCCGCTTCCGCTCGTTGGTGCAGGCGTGCGGACGCGTCATGCCTTCCCCTCCGTTACGGTCACCAACCGATTGGCCTCGACGCCGCTAATGCGGTCCACCTGGCCGCTGGGCCAATGAATCTCCAAATCCGCTTTCCGCGCGCCGCCCAAGCCGAAATGCACCCGTAGATCGCTCTGCGAAATATAGCTGCCGCCACTGCGCACTTCGTCCATCAGTCGGCGTCCGCCGGCCGGTGTGCAGTAGATCCGCGCGCCGATCCCGGAGCGATTCGATTTCACCCCGACCGTCTTCACTTTGAGCCAGTTGTTCTTCGACTGACTGTCGCAACGCAGCAGTTGGGGAGTGTCGTTGACGCAGTTGATCAGCACGTCCAGGTCGCCATCGTTATCGAAATCGCCGAAAGCGCAGCCGCGCGCGGAGGCAGGCTCCAGAATTCCGGGTCCGGCGTCCTGCGACACGTCTGCGAACCGGCCGTTGCCCAGGTTGTGATAAAGCACCTTACGTTCCCGGTAGCCTTGCTCATCGTTGGGTTGCCCCACTTCCGGATACACGTGGCCGTTCACCGCCAGAATGTCGGGCCAGCCATCGTTATCGAAATCGAAGAACCCCACACCCCAGCCCATAAAACGCGTATTCCGGCCCAGTCCGGCCTGAAAGGTGGTGTCCTCGAAGACGTTGTCGCCCACGTTGTGATAGAGGCTGGAGGTGTCACCGGCGAAGTTGGTCTTGACGATGTCGAACCTGCCGTCGCCATCGTAATCCGCCACGGACACGCCCATGCCGGCCTGCGGCTTTCCGTCCGGGCTATAGGCCACGCCGGCCTCAATGGCGATCTCGGAGAAAGTGCCGTCGCGATTGTTCCGGTACAGCGCCGAAGACGTGGAATCGTTGGCTACATAGATATCGGGCCAGCCGTCGTTATCGAAGTCGGAAACGGCCACGCCCAAACCGTAGGTGCCCTGCGTCTTCAAAATGCCGGCTTTTTGGCTGACATCGGTAAAGGTGCCGTCGCCGTTATTGTGAAACAGGATGTTCCTGCCGCCCTCGAGACCCGGCGGGCCGCACGCTACCACAGTCCCCTTGAAGAGGCAAGGGCCGGATTCCGGAAGGGGTGCGGTTTTCGGGTCGAAATCGATGTAGTTCGCCAGGAACAAGTCAAGATGGCCGTCCTTGTCATAATCCACAAAGGCGCAACCGGTGTTCCAGCGGTGATCCCCGTTGCCGGGATCCGTGGTGACCCCAGCCGTTCCCGCCACATCCGTAAACTTGCCGTTGCCCTGGTTGCGCCACAGTGCGCAATTGCCCCAATAGGTGACGAACAGGTCGTCATGGCCGTCGTTGTTATAATCGCCCACGCAGCAACCCTGGCCCCAACCCGTGCGGCCGATACCCGCTTGGATTGTAACGTCGGTGAATGTACCGTCGCGGTTGTTCCTGTATAACCGGCTCACGGGAGCCTCAGCCGCCTTCCAATCGGCCTCGAAGCGCGTGCCGTTCACCAGGAATATATCCAGCCAGCCATCGTTGTCGTAATCGAAGAACGCGCAGCCGCAGCCGGTGGTCTCCATCAGGAATTTGTTTTTTCGCTCGCCGCCGAAGATGGTCCTGGCCTGCAAGCCCGCCTCGCGGGCCACATTCACGAACCGCGCGCCCAGGGGCAACCCCAGCACGAGTTGGTCGAGGGAAAACACGGGAACGGCCGCGCATAGCGACCGGATGAAGTGCCTGCGGTGAATCGCGGTTTGCCGATCATTCATAAGAATCTATCGTTCGGGTTGCCCACTCAATGTACGAAAACTAACTTTGCCATAAATGCCTTGAAATTTTGAACTAGTATTTTTATATCACTTGCATTAACCTTTCCCTAGCGCCGCCTGCAAATTGCGGATTTGTCTGGTCTGCATGAGCGAAGTCGCGGGTCCTGCGAGGGTAAGCCGGGGGTAGGGTTTCGTCAACCTAGTTAGTTTTGCTTCACCGAGGGGGGGGGGGAGAGGAATGCTCAGTCTGCGCAGTTTGGCTTCGTTCGCCATATGCGGTTGTATGGCTCTGTTCTGCCTTAGCGGAACGCTCAACGCACAACAGGTTTTTGGCAGCATCTTCGGAACCGTCACGGACCCGACCGGTGCGGCGGTGAACGGTGCCAAGGTCACGATCACCGAAGTCAACAAGGGTACCAAGTCCGAGGTAACCACCAACGAGTCGGGCAACTACAACAAAGGCCAACTGATCCCCGGCACATACCAAGTTTCAATTGAGGCGACCGGGTTTCAGCGGGCCGTCTCGAACCAAATCGCCGTGCAGGTGGACTTCTCGGCCCGCTTCGACGCGACCCTTGTGGTCGGTAATGTCAGCCAGGAGGTGGACGTATCGGCCGCCGCGCCGTTGCTGCAGGTTGACCGCGCCGACGTTGCCCAGACTTTTGACTCCCACCAGATCGAAGAACTGCCCAGCGTCGGTCGCAATCTCCAGGCCTTCGAGTTGTTGAACCCCGGAACCGTGCCGTTTGGCTGGGCGCATGCTTCCGATGAAAACCCGCAGGGCAGCGTGCAGATGATGGTGAACGGCCAGTATTTCGACGCCATGGGGTACGAGTTAGACGGAACCACGAACCAGGATCCTATCCTGGGGATTATTGTGGTGAATCCGACCTTCGATTCGGTCTCGGAGGTGAAGCAAGCCAACCAGAACTTCGACGCCGAGTTCTCGTACACGGGCGCGGGCATTGCGAGCTATTCGACCAAATCCGGCACCAACACTTTTCATGGGGATGCTTTTGAATACCTGCAAGTGAATACTCCGGGCTTTCAGGACTTCGCCAGAAACCCGTTTACCAACGCCAACCCGGTGTACCGGCAGAATCAGTTTGGCGGATCCATCGGCGGCAGAGTAATTAAGGACAAGTTGTTCTTCTTTGCCGATACGCAATTGAACCGGCAGGCGCAAGGCGGGTCGGTTCTGACTTCGGTTCCCACCGCCCAAGACCGTACGGGGAACCTGGGTGACTGGCTGGCCGCCAGTCCAAACTACCAGATCTATGACCCGGCCAGCGGCAATCAGACCACCGGCGTGGGCCGTATCGCGTTCCCGGGTAACATCATCCCAAGCAGCCGGATAGCCCCGCAGGCGACTGCGATCATGGCCTATTGGCCCTTGCCTAATACCAATTCGACCGGTATCGCCTACGCCAACAACTACGACGCCAGCGGTGACGTTGCGATAACCGGCAACCTCTGGAACACCCGCTGGGATTATTACCTGAACCAGAAGAACTCTATTTTCGGCCGTTACAGCTACGCCGCCTACACCGAGCAGGCCCCGGGCGCTTTCGGCTTGGAGGCCGGCGGCCCCAACTTCGGCAACTACGCGGGTGACTCCAACGCCCTGAACCAGAGCCTTGCCACGGGTTGGACCGACACGATCAGTCCGACATTGATTAATGAATTCCGGTTGGGCTATATGCGGTATCACGTGTCCGACGTCCCTAACGGCTATGGCACGGACCCAGCCACTGCGGCGGGCATTCCGGGTTTGAACCTGGACCAGACATATACCTCCGGCATGCCCTACTTTGACATCCAGAACGCGGGTGTTAACGACATTAAGTTGGGATACGCTCTCGGCGTCAACCAATGCAATTGCCCGTTGACGCAAAGCGAGCGGCAGATTCAGTTCGTCGATAACGTGACCAAGATCCATGGCAACCACAGCTTCAAATTCGGCGCCGATCTCCGTTATGCCATGAACTTGCGTGTTCCCAGCGACAGCCACCGGGCTGGCGAGTTGACCTTCAACGGCAACTACACCGGCCTGGTCAACTCACCCGGCGGGAGCGCGGTCGACGGTCTGGGCCTGGCCTCGTTCCTGCTCGGGGGCGTGAACCAACTTCAGCGGTATGTCAGCTCCAGCACCAACGCCCAGGAGCGCCAGCCACGCCTCTTCTGGTACGGACAGGATACATGGCGGGTGACACCCAAGCTAACCGCCACGCTGGGCCTGCGCTGGGAAATGGTGTTCCCGGAGAGCGTAAACGCCGCCGGGAACGGCGCCACACTGGATTTGTCCAATGGCTTGATGTACGTTTTCGGCGTGGGCGGGGTTTCCATGCATGGCATTCAAACCATGAACTGGCACAATTTTGCGCCAAGGATCGGCCTGGCTTACCAGCTCGATAAGAAGACCGTCGTTCGCGCGGGTTATGGCTGGTCGTACAATCTGGGGACTTTCGGCTCCACGTTTGGGCACAATGTGACGCAGAACCCCCCGGTGCTGTCCGAGCAGTCACTCGTCAACCCATCCAATCAGACGTTCAACGACGTGTTTACTCTCGCCAATGGCCCGACGGCTCCCCCCGCCGTCACGGTGAGCTCCAACGGAACGTTCCCGCTCCCCAACGGGATCACCGTCAAGTTTCGGCCTGCTACCATGACCATGCCGGTAATCTACCAGTACAACGTCACGGTGCAGCGGCAGCTAACAAACAAGATCGCGGTCACCGCCAGTTACGTGGGTAATGTTACCCGCCACGGCTGGCTGGGCGGCAGTAATAATATCAATCCGAACGAGGCCGAATGGAATTCAAGCTCCGATACGTCGACACAGCCGTACTTCACGAAGTACGGTTGGACGCAGGGCCTCAACTACTATTGCAACTGCACCAACCAACAATACAACTCCTTCCAGTCCACCTTCACGGTACAAGCTTTGTCCGGCTGGACCGTGCAGGGAAACTACACCTACCAGAAGCTGATGAGCTGGGACGGAACCTACGACACGAATTATTACTTTATCTACGGTCCGCAGAATGGGGCTGGGGGCTATGGGAATAGCAGCCTGATGCCCCACAACCAATTGACGATTGCGCAAAACTTCGATGTCCCGTATGGGCACGGCAAGCATTTCGGGTCCAGCGCCAGTAAGCCTATGGACGCGGTTTTGGGCGGCTGGACCCTCAGTGCCGTCACGACCTATTACAGTGGCATTCCCTTCTCGCCAACCATCGACAACTATGGCTCGGCAGCGGGAGTTGTGAAACCGAGCACGGGCCCCAACAATCGCCCCATGATTGGAAGCGGAGCTGTGTATCCGTCGACCCAGAACCGCAACCAATGGATCGAGGGTTGCCCTAACCAAGTCTGTACGTCCGGACCATATTTGTACCCGGCAAGCTCCACCTTCGGTAACTATCCGATCGATACGCTGATCGGTCCGCATTTCATCAACTTCGACTTCTCGATGCAGAAGCAGTTCCATATTACCGAGAAAGTTTTGCTGGGTCTTCGCATGGATTCGCGAAACTTCTTCAACCACACCAACCTCGGTGGCCCAAATGGCGATGTCACGGCTCCCAACGTCGGCCAGATCACCGGCATAGCCTTCGGCGGCAATAACGGCACCGGGATGCGGACGTTGCAGCTCTCCGCAAACGTTAAGTTCTAAACTTACCCACCGGGCCACTCTTATTGGGACCGGCCGGCCGAGCAAACGCTCTGCCGGCCGGTCTTATTGTGGGCGGTACAATCAGCCACCCAAACGCCTAAAATAAACTCATTATGTGGCCTCTGCTTCTGCTTTTTTTCCAGGTGAGCGCGCACAAGGCCGGCGTCGAGGCCTACCGCGAGCATCGCTACAGCGACGCCGTGCAACAATTCGGCGAGGCCCTGAAGACTGAAGCGCCGGGTGGCGCGGAATATCAAGAGTCGGCGCTCATGATCGGAGAAAGCCTCTACCTCGAAAAGCAATTCGCGGAAGCGATCCCTTGGTTTGTGAAGGCCGCGGCCGGCGGTCCGCGCGCGCTCACGGCCGAGTTCATGCTGGGCAATGCCTGCCTGAAGATGCGGCAGGATGATCAGGCGCTGCAGGCATTCTCGTCGCTCTTTCAAGTGAAACCGGACTCGGCGGCCGCGCATTCCCTGACGGCGGAAATGATGCTCCGCCAACAACTGTTGCCGGAAGCCGAACGGGAGGCACGGCGCGCGCTGGAGATGGACGCGCATCTTTCGCAGGCGCACTTCATTCTGGGAGAGCTGGCCATGGCTCATGGCGATGCGGCCCGCGCCAGCGAGGAATTCCATCGGGAGATCGAGATCAATCCGAGCTTTCCCATGAGCTTCTACCGGCTCGGTGAGGCCCAGTGCAGACTGGGTGCCTGGGAAGACGCCATCATTTCGCTGGAGCGCTCGATCTGGCTGAATCCGAATCAATTGGGCCCCTACCTGCTCCTCGGCGAAGCGTATCTCAACCGTGGCAACCTGAGCGACGCCGAGGCCGCTCTCCGCCACGTGCTCTCCGTCGATCCCGAAAATTCGCGAGCCCGCAATCTCCTCGAACGTACGTTCCAACGAGCCCGCGAGCCTCAGCCGCCGGGTAAGTGATGCTGAGCCACATCCTGATCTCGCTGCTGTTCTTCCAGCCTCCGGAAACGGACACGGCTCGCGCCAAAGCGCTGCTCGAGACCGGAAAACTGAAGGAAGCCCGCGAGGCGCTGGCGAGCTCGGATCCAACCCTGCCCGAAAACGCCTACCTGCGCGGGCTGATCGACTACCGGCTGCACGACTATATCTCGGCAGCCAGGATGCTCAAAGGGGCACTTCCAGCTTTGCCTGAGAAGAGCCCCACCTACCGGGAGGCCCTCCTGATGATCGGCCAAAGCGAATACCTGGCCGGCCACATCGCTGCAGCCATCCCATGGCTGGAAAAGGCGCGGGACGCCGGCGCCGGCGGCAACGAGCTGCTCTACATGCTGGGAAACAGCTATCTGCAGGCGCGCCAGATCTCTAAGGGCCGAGCTGCCTTTGCCGCCATATTCGGAGTGGAGCCGGATTCCAGCGCAGCCCGCCTGTTCACGGCTCCGATGCTGATGCGGCAGGAGTACGAAGACGACGCCGTAAGCGAACTGGAGGCGGCGTTGGCGCTCGATCCCAAACTCCCCGGAGCCCATTTCATGCTGGGCGAGATCGCCATCTATCGGGCGCAGATCGACCACGCCATCGACGAGCTAAACCGCGAGATCGCCATCAATCCCAATTTTGCCATGGCCTACTACCGGCTGGGCGACGCCTACGCGCGCCGCGAGGACTGGGACCACGCCATTCCACTTCTCGAGCGGGCCGTGTGGCTGGATCCGACCTACAGCGGACCATACATCCTGTTGGGCAAGGCCTATTTCAAGACCGAGGATTTGACCACTGCTGAGGCCATGTTGCGGCGCGCTTTGCAATTGGACCCGCGGAACTCTTCGGCGTACTATCTTTTGGGCCGAACGCTGATCCAATCCGGGCGGGCCGAGGAAGGCAAGAAGCTGCTGCTCAGGTCGGAGGAACTGAAGAAAGAGCCGGGGCAGTAGGGTTCGGGATCGGGCGCTCTCAATCCGGCAATCGTAGCCGGATATTCTGGGGCATAAAGCGCAGATACTCTCGAAGCGCACTACGGCTCTCCGCGTCGAGGCCGGCTTTCTTATACAGTTGGGCTAACTCCAGATAAGCGTCGGGTTGAGACGGGTCCAGATCGATGCTTCGCCTTAGCTCCTTCACGGCCTGCTCCATGTCACCCGCACGTCCGAGCGCCGCTCCGAGGCAATATGCGTATCGCGCGTTAGCGGATTCCTGTGCCGACGCCCGCGCGAACATGCGGATGGCCAGGCTCGGATAGTCTTGTTGCAACAAGACCGACCCGAGGTCCGCCTCCACCACGGGATCCTGCCTCTCCCGCAGAGGCAATTTGGAAAGGATCTCGTACGCCTGCCGGAGATCCGCCGCAGATTTCTGCTTGGCCGCCAGATCGAAATACGCCAGGCCCAGGTCGCGGCGCCGCAGGCCGGCGTCTGGCTCCCGCCAAGCCTTCAGCTCGCGATCGGCCCCGCTCGCTTCCGGCCGTTGCCCGCGCGGTGTGCGCGGAATGCTATGGTCCGTTACGGCGGAATGGGGCACGTTGGTTGGCCGCAGTCTGGGCATGTGACAGCTCACGCATTCGGCCGCTGACGGATGCCCTCCCGCGGCGAAGAGGTCGCTATGGCAGGTAAGGCACACCTGCCGGACGGCCTGCGTCCGGTTTTGCTCGTTGGCGTGCGGATTGTGGCAAGTGCTGCACCACAGGCGCCCGCCGCTTTGTCTGGCGCACTGGCTCTTGGCCAGCAGTTCGCTCTGGCTGACCGCGCGCAGCGTGCCGGGATCGGCAGTGCGCAGGTAGGTCGCAAAGACGCTCTCGGTCGCCTGGCCCGCCTGGAAATCCCACCAATCGCGGCTGGGATTGAGTATCCTCACTTCGCCTTCCAGGTGGCATTGCTCGCACACGCTGTCCCGCCGGCTCGGGGCTAATTTAGCGGGATTCACGATGGAGCCGGGGGCGGGTTTGGCGAGGTGCGCCGCTGTCGAACCGTGGCACCGCTCGCAAGAGATCGGCGTAAAGGGGGGATCTCCGAACCGGTTCCCGGTTCCCCCTATGAGGTTTACCGAACCTGTGTGGCAGAAAAGGCAGCCGCTAACGATCGGGTGCGTGAAGTCGAGATGCGATTCGGTTTCGTAGCCCGGCGTCAGGTCCCAGCTTTTCGTCTGCGTGTAGTAAGTAGCCGGCGACTGAAACAGGTATTGGCCCAGCCGAACCATGTAGCTGTATCCAACCATCCCGGCTCCCACCGAATACGCTGCCGGATATTCGGCAACCACGCCGCGGCGCTCCAACCGGTGCTCCATCAGCGGGCCGCGCCGGTGAATGGTAATGGTGCTCCCCGAGAGTTTGTGGACGATGCTGCCTTCCGCCAGAACCGAGGGGAGGCCGATAGATCGACCCATCGGAGATCGTACGAACACGGCGGTCTCGGCGGGGTGGCAGCCGGCGCAGGGCTGCTCGGCGCGGCCCAGCGGAAAACAGCCGAGCAACAGTGCGGCGCCGAGTGGCAGCCACGCGTGTTTTCTCGCTTGGACGTTCCGGATGAGGCTAGTATACCAGCCCGCCAACGCTGCGGCCTTGCAGGCTGGTGCTGGTTTGGTTAATGATTACTATGGTAGTCCGGGCAAGTGCGAAACGCCGTTCTCCCAACATTGCTACTGACCGCGGGGAGCCTGCCCGCGTGGGGCGAGTCTCCGACTTTTTACAAGCACATCGCCCCTATTGTCTATCGCTCTTGCGCGCCGTGCCATCGTCCCGGGGAGCCGGGCCCGTTCCCGCTGCTCACTTACGCGGACATCCGCAAGCGTGGCCAGCAGATCGCCGCGCTGGTGAAGCGGCGATACATGCCGCCGTGGCTGCCCGAACCGGGCTACGGAGATTTTCAAGAAGAGCGGCGCCTGACGGACGAACAGATCCGGACCATCGAGGAGTGGGTGCGGCTGGGCGCGCCAGCGGGTTCGCCGGCCGACGCTCCTCCGCTTCCAAAGTTCGTTCCCGGCTGGCAGCTTGGCGAGCCGAACCTGGTAATCGAAGCCACCGCCCCATATCGTCTACCCGCCGACGGTCCGGACCAATACTGGAATTTCGTGCTGCCGCTCAGGCTGGGAGGCACGCGCTGGGTGAAGGCGATCGAAGTCCGGCCAGGCAATCAACACGCCGTGCATCATGCCAACGTGCTCATCGACCGCAGCCGTTCCGCGCGCGTGCAGGAAAAAGCCCCTGGCGCCGGTTTTCCCGGCATGGACCTGAGCATCGAATCGGACACCTTCGATCCCGACAGTCATTTTCTGTTCTGGAAACCGGGTGGCACCCCCTGGGTCGAACCCGCCGGCATGGCTTGGCGCGTCGATCCCGGCGCGGATCTCGTCCTGAATGTCCACATGCAGCCGACCGGCAAGCCCGAACTGGTGCTGCCCTCCATCGGGCTGTACTTCACGAATGAGCCCGCCACCAAGTACCCGATGTTAGTGCAGCTCGAGCACGACGGCGCGCTGGATATTCCCCCGGGCGATGCGGACTTTTCGGTGAGCGACGACTTTGTGGTGCCGATGAACATGGATGTGCTCGCAGTCTACCCGCACGCGCACTACCTGGGACGCCTGTTGGAAGGCTATGTCACATTGCCCGGGGGGACTCGCCGGTGGCTCATCCGCATTCCGGATTGGGACCCGAACTGGCAGGCCGTATACCGCTACAAAGAACCCATATTTCTGCCCAAGGGAACGGTGGTTTCCATGCGTTACCATTACGATAATTCGGCCGCCAATCCGCGCAATCCCAATCAGCCTCCGCGGCGCGTGCGGGGCGGGAATCAGGCCACCGACGAGATGGCGCACCTCTGGCTGCAGGTTCTGCCCCGCGGCGCCCGGGACCGCCGCACGGAGCTGCAGGAAGCCATCATGCTCCAACGCCTGCAAAAGTATCCGGGTGACTTCACTTCCCAGTTCAACCTGGGCGCGCTCCTACTGGCGCGTGGGGCCAACGCGGACGCCCTCCCTTACCTGCGTGGCGCGGCCACCGCGCGGCCGGGCCATCCGATGGCGCTGAACACGCTCGGCGCGGCGCTGCTGACGGCGGGAAATGTGGACGATGCGGTCCGATTCTTCGAACGCGCGCTCCAGGCGAATCCGCGCTATACCAACGCCCGCTACAACCTGGCCAGCGGCCTCGCCGAACAACAGCGCTGGGAGCAGGCGGCGGCGGAGTTTCGACAGGTGCTCGCGGTCAATCCGGAAGACCCGGGAGCCCGGCAGCATCTGGGCGAAGTGCTGCGCCTGTGGGGCGATCAAAGCGCCGGCGAGGGAAGTCTCGAAGCCGCGGCCGCGCACCTTCGCGAGTCATTGGATTTCCGGCAGGACGACGCGGCGCTGCACAGCGATCTCGGCGTTGTGCTGGCCCGTCTCGGCCGCTTCCGCGAAGCTGTGCCCGAGTTCGAAACCGCGCTCCGCCTCGATCCGAACCTGGAGACGGCGCGGCATAACCTGCAGGCCGCGCGAGCGCGATTGGCGCAGTCGCAGCACTAGCAGCCCGTGGTAGTAGTCAGATTTTTCAGGCGGCGGCGTAGCTATGTGTCGGCAGAATTGCGGTAACAAATCTACCTACTTTGCCCCATAAAGTGTGCCGCGACTGAGTTCGACGGCC
>JBEKZL010000072.1:0-26256 GCA_049509915.1 Bryobacteraceae bacterium
ACACGCGCAAGTATGTCACTCACAGTTGGTTCTTCGAAAAACCGCAGGATTTGTGGGACGCGCTCTTCAGCAGATTTGATTACGTGCGACACCATCCGCAGGAGATTGAAGACTTGCTGAATCTCTCTTTTTGATGGATGGCACTGTGCCAAAAGGATGCGCTTGTGGAACGCGACAACCCCTGGGCCCTCCGCGGGCGCCGCAGCGCGATGCTTACTTTGAGCATCGCCGAACGCGCGGCGCATTGCGTGGCGGCGACCCGCGCTGCGCCGTTCGCGACCAGGCGGTGCTGTGCGGGCGCGGGACCGGCGTCCAGACTTCGCACCCGCACCGATCGGGCGCGCCTTCTGGATTCGCCGGGTGCACCTCCGAACGCTGCCCGGGTGCCGGAGCGGCTCATTCCACAGTTACCGTCACCGCCTTCGAGGTGGCGGCGGCGAAATCGGTGGTGGCGCCGTAGATCGCCGTGAAGGAGTACGTCCCCTTCTGCAGCGTGCTGGTGGTCAGCATCGCTACGCCGGAAGCGCTCACCGGCCCGCTGCCGATGGCGGTGTTTCCCTCATAGAACGTAATCTTGCCCGTTGACGGCGCGCCGGCCGTAGTGGATGTCGCCGTCGCGGTCAGGTTGACAGGGCCGGGCGCTGACAGCTTCGTGCTGCCGGCCCCGAGCGTTGTCGCGGTGACCGCGGGGGAAATGGTGAACGTGTCGGTCTGGGTCGCTGCCGCGGCGAAGTTGCCCTGCGCCGCGAAGCTGGCCGTGACGGTGTGCTTGCTTACCGCCAGTCCGTTCAGAACGATGCTTGCCGAGCCGCTGGTGCCGAGCGTCGCGTTCTGCGGTGTGCCGTCAACGGTCCACACCAGCGTTCCCTGTGCCGGCTGGATTCCGGCCACGGTCGCCTTGCACGTGATGGATGTGCCGTAGGGGAAACTCGTCCCGCCGCAGCCAAGGCCGATGCTTACCGGCTCGGGGTTCACCGTCACGTTCTGTGCGGCCGACCCCGCGGTCGCGTAAGTCGTATTGCCGCCATAAACCGCCGTTAGCGAATGCACGCCTGCGTTCAGCTGAGGCAGCACGAGGCCAGCGGTGGCGCCGTCAACGATCAGCGGCGTGGTAGCCAGCTTCGTCGTGCCGTCGTAGAGGATCACGCTGCCGGTCGGCGTGCCGGCGCTGCCCTTCACGATGACCAGCCAGCCGACGGTGCCCGGATAGGTCAGCGTGGTCGGAGCCACCGACATCTGCATCGAGGCCAGGTTGATGGTGGTGGTGACCGCCGAGGTCCCGGTCTGGAAGTTCGGATCACCGGAATAGACAGCGTGGAACGTGTGGGCGCCGGCCGCCAGGGCGGACGTGTTGAGTACCGAGGTTACGCCGCTCACCGGCCCCGTGCCTAGCAGCGTGGAGCCGTCATAAAAGCTCACCGGGCTGGAGAACGTTCCGCCATACTGCGGCGTCAGTGTTGCCGTCAGCGTGACCCTCGCGCCTGGCGATGCCGCGGTGACCGAAGTAGTGCTAAGCGCCACCTGAACCGTCGCCTGCGCGATATGCACCGGCGTGCTTCCCGAGCTGGCCAGGTACGCCGCGTTGGACGGCGTGTACGACGCGCCGACGGTGTGGCTGCCGGCGGGCAGCATTTGATTGCTCAGCGTACCGATTCCGCCGCTCAGAGCTACGCCCGAGCCCGCGGGCTTGCTATCCGCCGTGAATGCGACCGTCCCGGTGGGCGTCGCGGCCGCCGAAACCGTGGCCTGGAAGCTCACCGTCTGCCCGTAGGTAAGCCCGCCCAGCACGGACACGCTCGTATTGGTCGAATACTGGCCGGCCGTGCCGGAAAGCACGATGGTTTGCGTGACGCTGGCTGCGTTCAGCGCATTGTCGGTGAGCGCGGCGGTGCTCCGCTGAGCTCCGGGTGCCGTCGGCGCGAAGCTGATGCTCAGGTTGCAGCTTGCGCCGGCGGCGAGCGCGAAGCTCGCGCTGCAGTCGGGCGGCGTGCCCGCGCCGGGCACTTGTTTGAAATTCGTGCCGATGGTGACGCCGGGCGTGACGGCCCTCAACTGCGCGTTGCCGATGTTCTGTACCGTCACCGACTGCGGACTGCTTGCGGTGTCCAGCGGCGTATTTGGGAAGGTGAGCGAGGGCGGCTGGGAGCGGGCCAGCTCGATAATCCCGTTACCCGCAACGAAGACATCGCCCAACGCGTCCAGCGCGATTTGCTCTCCCTGGACGCTGCCGGCAAGCACCGTCTGCGCGCTGCCGGCAAGCTCAATCACCTCGCCGAGGCCCTCGTCCAGGATCAACACATCTCCGGCCGCGTCCACGGCGACGCTCTCAGGTGAGCGGCCGTTGACGGCGGCGTAGATGGTGGTCTGGGTGCCGCCGGCCGGAAGCTCCACCACTCCGATCTGCGTATCCGCGACAAACACATTGCCTGTCCCATCCACGGCAATGCCCCCGGGGCCTTGCCACCCCGCGCCAATCGGAATGGGCGTGCCTCCCCCGGCCGGAACCTTCAGCACACTGGGGCTGCCGTTGACCGCCGAGTTCGCGATGAATACATCGCCCGCCCCGTTTACCGTCACCCCAACTGGATAGCTCAGACCACTGGCAATCGTGACCGGGCTGCCGCCACCCGTCGGGAACTCGATTAGTGCCTGAAGTGTCTGATCGGCGACGAAGACATCGCCCGCCCCGTCCACTGCCAGACCGTCCGCGTGCTGAACCGTCGGCGACTGGGCAATGATCTTCGGGGAGCCGCCGCCAGCCGGAATCTCGATTACCTGGTTGCACTCGGAGACGAACAAATCGCCCGCTGCATCCACGGCTACGCCACAAGTCCCCGTGGCGGCCAGCGTGGTTTGAACCGCGGGCAGGAAGGCTGCGGCCGGTCCCGTGCCGGTGCCCTCGATCAAGACCGTACTCAGCGGATTGCTGCTGGAATCGAACAGCTCGACCGCGCCCATGCGCAGCCCCGGCGCCAGCGGCGTGAAGTTCACGCTCACCGTGCAAGTGCCGCCGTTATCCAGCGTGCCCGTGCAGGTGTTCGTGCTGCCGAGGTTGAAATCCAGACTCGCCACCCCTTGCGTAACCACTTTTACCGTTCCAAACGTGACCGGAGCATTCACCTGGAAGCTCAGGTTCAAGGCCCCCGTGCATGCGGCCGAAACCCTGCCCGGGGGGCAAACCGGTACACTGCCGAAGCCGGTCGTATTCGCCGCAGGCGGCGCCACCTGGTCGCTGGCGGGCACGAAGTTCGCCGTGACGCTCTCGCTCGCGCTTATGGTGACGGTGGTTGTGGCGCTGTTGACACTGGCCACCGGGCCGCTCCAGTACGAGAATACGTAGCCCATATTGGGAACCGCCGTGATGGAAACGGGCGTGGCCGGTGCGTAGGACCCATTCGTCGCCGCCGTGTTCACCGTCACCGCGCCGCCCGCGCTCGGGCTGACGTTAGTGGTTAGGATGTATCCGGCCACGCCGGTGCCGGAGAGCGGGACGCTGTGGATGCCTCCGTTGTTCACCGAGTTGTCGACGATGTTGATCGAACCGGTGAGGAGAGCCAGCGACTGCGGCGAGAAGGAAACGCGAACGTTGCACGAACCTGTGGGCGCCACTGGCGTGCCGGCGGCGCAATCGCCGGGGTTGCCGCTCAGCAGCTTGAAGTTGGCATCGCCGTTATCGGTACCGATTGCCGAAATCACCAGTGGCGCATTGCCGGGATTGGAGACCACCGATGTCAGGGTGGCGCTCTGATCCACGCCGACGTCGGTAAAGTTCAGCGAAGAGGGAAGGAGCGAGATGCCCGGATCGCACTTGCCATACTTGCCCGCGGCAAACAGACTAAGCACCTGGTTCGGAGTCAGCGCGACCGAATACAGAGTCGGTTCATCGATAAGGCCGTTAAAGGTAAACCACTGGCTACTGACAACACCAGTTCCGAGCTGATAGTAGTAGGGCGGCGTGCCATAGTTTGCCTCGGTGAAGGCACTGCTTGCCGCTTGTGCTCCATCCAGATAGAGGATCTCTGTCGTACCGTCGTAGGTCACGGCAACATGATGGAAATTGCCGTCATCGACAGAATTGGGCGTCAATAGCGCACTCTGTGCGAACATGTTTGCCCTCAGCCTGCCCCCGCTGATGAAGATCCCGGACAGCTTCGAGACGCTTGGCGCCTGATGGGGGGGTGCTTCCTGTTGGCCAAGTATGAATTGAGTGCTGGATGACGCTGTCTCAAACCAGAACTCGAAGCTGAACGGGTTTGGGTTAGGGAATGCGAAAGCGGCGCTCGGCAACGCGACATACGGAGTGCTGCTGCCGTCGAAGGAAAAGGCCTGCGCAACCTCACCCGGGGCGAAGCTGACGTCACCTCCGATGGTTCCGTTGTAAACGCCGGTGACGTCCGTTGCGTCGCCATCTCCTTTCCACCACGCCGTCACACCGGAGGGCGCGGCCGTACATACGCCGAGCGGGGCATACACCAGGAACGAATTCGTTGTTACAGGCGACACACCAGCTGTGCTCGCCTGCAGCACATACCCCGGTCCCTGAACGCTCAGCGATACGTCGTTGAACGTTGCGATACCGTTCGCGCCGGAAGCGACAGTGATTGGTGTGAACGTCGCTCCAGCCGGACCCGAGGAAAGCGACAGGGTAACGCTGATGCCCGAGAGGGGATTATTGCAGCCATCGGTGACATTCACTTGAAGGGCTGGAGCAATCGCCGTGTTGACGGTGGTGGTGCCTGGCTGATTCAGGAATGCCAGGTGAGCGGCGGTGTCGTTGAAGATATAACCGCCCACCGCCCCATAGACGTCGCTGTTATCGGTGCTTTCGCTGCCGCTGCCACAGCCGGCATTTCCCGCGGCGTTATTACTGAAGGTCGTCGCTGCATCGATAGATGCGCTCACCCCGGTGTTGACAAAAATCGCTCCGCCTTTGCCTTGGCCGCTCGACGCAAAGTCGCCGCTGCTGCCGCCCGTCGCGATGCCCGCTGCGAACGAGACGCCTGTAACCGCCAGAGAACCGGCGCGCACGAAGATCGCGCCACCCAGTCCCGCTCCGCCGCCGCCGCCGCCGCCGTCAAAATAAGAGCCTTGGCCTCCGTTCCCGCCGAGAGTTCCGCCTGAAGCGGCAAGGGGGCTGCTCCCGCCGGTTGGAAAACCGTCGCCAGAATACAGCCACCCCGATCCACCACCGCCCCCGCCGAAACCACCCACGCCCCCACTGTTGAAGCCTTGGCCGGCGCCTCCTCCGCCGCCGCCGAAACCGCCTGCGCTTCCCGACCCGCTAACCCCGCCATTGCCGCCGCTGCCTTCGCCCGCTGGCGACTGGCCCAAACTGCCGCCGAGGTTCCCGCCAGGCCCTCCCGCCTGCTGGTCGCTGTTCTGACCTCCGGATCCGCCGATACCTCCTCCGCCGCCACCTCCGACAATCGAGCTGTTCGAACTCCCGCCATTGCCGCCAGTTGCATGGTTACTTGCAAACGAAACATTGTTCAGCGCCAGACTCGCGTTGTTCACGAAAATGGCGCCGCCCATCCCAGCACCTCCCCCGCCGCCGCCTGCGCCGGTGTTGCCCCCGCTGTAACTGGTGTAGTAGCCCGGCGCGCCGTTTCCGCCCTGCGCGAGGCCATTAGTCAGCGTCACGCCGCTGATGCTCACCGTAAGCGAGGCGGAGGGCGGGCCCGCGGTCGCGCCCGGGACTCCGGGATTGATAAAGAAAATGCGCGACGCGTTGTTGCCGCTGATGGTCAGCAGATTAGCGCCAGGCCCCTGAATGGTCAGGTTTTGGCTGACCGGGATCTCGCCGGACGTCAGCGTAATCGTGTACACACCCGTGCTCGAGTTGTAGTCTGGATCACTGGTGGGAATGCGGAACGTGACTGTGTCGCCGGGATTCGCGGCGGCGATCACGGCGCGCAGACTGCCTGCGCCGCTGTCCGCCGTTATTGTGACCACATCCTGAGCCAAAACTGGAAGCGCGAAAGCCAGCAGCGCAGCCGGCAGCAAAATCTGAGCGGGGGATCGCATGTGTGAAAGTCGTCCTCAAATGGTTAGGGCGAGAAATCCGGGTTCCGGCGATCACGAAGGACCTAATTGGTACCCGTCGACCGGCCGCCGGCGCTTTCGAACCGCTTCCCCCACACCCCACGTTGTACGTGCTGACGTCGGAATCGCAGGGGGGATCGTGTGCGTTCGAGGACGCTGCCAGCGGCAGGGAATTCAGACGCACGCTCGGTCCCGACCATGCGGCGCTGCTGCTGATCGGCAAGAAGGGTGATGGTCTCGCAATCTGCGACTGGCAGCATCACCGCTGGCGTCCGCGCGGCGGGGAAGCCTCAGCTAACTTCTAGCCGACTGCAGGAAGTCCCCGAAGAAAGAAAGTAAGTACTGAGCCCTGCCCTCGGACGATCAGAGCGCCGCTGATGTTTGGGACAGCATGATCGATGGCCCCGTCCAGTGACCCCGAGGCGCGTGACTCCCTGCCGGATCGTGGACACACGGAACGCAGATGGAACCTTTGGCGGTCCGATTATGAGCGCGACTACCAGGCGAACGTTCCCGCTGTCGCAGGGCTCTACTTTGAGCGCCGCCGAAGGCTCGGCGCATGGCGCGGGCGGAGACTCGCGGCGCGGCATTCGCGACGTGGCGGTGCTGTGCGGGCGCGCGACCGGCGGCCAGACTTCGCATCCGCACCGAATCGGGCGCGCCTCGCCCGAGAGGCACCGGCTGGCCAGTCCCGTCACGGTCGCCGGGTGCTTTTGGGTGCACGCCCCGGCGCGTGCAACCGGCGCGTGCCCCGCCGGGATCCGCGCCGGCCCCAGGGGGCGTACTCCAGGCAGAACTGACGCCTTGATCCGGCCGCCTTTCGCGCCCGAATCCGGGAGCCGGAAAGTGTAACAATAAGTAACATTTTCGGTCCCCGGGCGATACAACCGGCAGCGGCTAAGTCCTATGAAACCAGCTCGAAAACGCCGCAATTGGACAGTACACACCAAAACCGACACCATGCTTCTACCTGGAATCAATACGTTACAGCCGAAAGGACGCCCACAATTGGACAGAACAAGTCCTTTGCCAATTGAGGCCTCCTTGCCAGCTCAAAATCTCGTTCCCTTTCCCGCCACTCCCTGGCCGCCGCTCGCGCCGACGAAGCGCCGCGCCCGCAGGAAATCCGCGCCCGTGTTTCTCCAGACCGAAGAACTCGAGCGCCTGTTCAAAGTAATCGACTCGTCGCGGGATCGCGCCATCTTCCGCATCGCGTATCACGCCGGCCTGCGCGCCTCCGAGGTCGGCATGCTGGAGATGCGCGACTACAACGCCAAAGCGGATCGATTGTTCATCCATCGATTGAAGCACTCAAATTCCGGCGATCACCACCTATGCCGCGAGGAAGTCCGCACGTTGCGCGCCTGGCTGCGCATCCGGGGCAGCGAACCGGGCGCCATCTTCCCGTCGCGCCGCCGCCGTCCCATCGGCCGGAAGATGCTCGACGTGCTCATGAAGAAGTACGGCCGCGCCGCCAAGCTGCCGCGCGCGCTGTGCCACTTCCACGTGCTCAAGCACTCGTGCGCCACACACCTACTCTAGAAGGGCTTTCACGTCGAACAGGTACAGGATTGGATCGGCCACGCCGACATTCGAAACACCATGGTCTACGCCCACATCACCAACGGGCGCCGCGATGAGATGGCCGCCGCGCTCCGCGATTGGAAATAACCCGCGCGCGCCAAGCCCTCGCGAACTTCGCCCCTGCGCAACCGCCGCCCGCTAGAGCCAATTCCGGCACCCCTGCCGCGCCCAGGCGCAAGATGTCCCTGGCCACCCGCCGGAAGCTCGCGGAGGCTATGCGCAGGCGCGCCGCCGCCGCGCAGACGGCCACGCCGCGGGAAAGCAAAATCGACGCGTGAGTGTGACGTAGGGTGTGGAAGCTCGTGCCCCAGATTCCTGCCTTGCGCATCCGACGAATAACCACCTGAGAAACCAGGTCAGGCTCGTGGATGCAGAATATCAGGCCGTTTGTCATACACCAACCACAGTATAAAACAAAGCACGGTAAAGTTGTTTTACTTATTTCCTGACAGCCCCTAAAACATACACCCGTCAATACGTTTTGTACAGATTTAACGCCGCCTTAGGGTCGCGTTGCGGTCTTGCTGCCTGCTGGCCTGTACGCTTTGGAGGGTGCTACCGGCTTGAGGCGGCTGCTGTTCGAACAGCGGTAGTGGAGGCGATCTATTCCTTTGAGAACGCGTTCGAACGCTTCTTCCCGAACGTCGACTCACGCATGAAGTTTCTCACTCTTGTTCTACAAAAGCAGGAAACAGCGGCCCAGGCGTTTCCCGCCGCATTCATGCTGCGTGATGAGCGTTTCCTCGCGTTACCTGCGCACGAACGGCAGCGACGCTCGGTCCGAACAGCATCCACTGTTTCTGGGCGGCGGTGTCGTTGGGGTGAAGGCGGCGCGCCAGAGCCCAGAGGTGCTGGCGCGCATGAAACAGATCGACGATTTGGGCACAGGGCTTCCTATTCTTAGCGTATATAGACGCCAAGAATTGCGCAACACCGCAAGGGAACCGATCAATCTTTCACTTTCATGTCGCGCACCCCAGTAGAACTATACTGTTGTCTTTAATGACACAGTAGAACTATAGAGCATTATCCGCATTACCGGCAGCCCGCCATGCGGAAGCTGTACGAGACTATTTCGCCCATCGAGACAAGCGCCCAACCGTGGCCGACCGGGAGCCGAAGAAGGCACCCGAGAAATCTCGCTCCCCCTCCCTTCCCCTCCCCTATGTCGCCGTCTACCGCGTCAACGAGCGGTAGCGGACGGTTGAAGTCTTACACGGCGCACAGGACCGACCTTAAGTAAAGTCGCATTGAGAACATTACCCTGAGCGCCGACGAGGATCTGATCGAGCGGGCACGGGCTATTGCACGCGAGTAGCGCAGAAGGCTGAACGAGGCATTCCGCGAATGGCTGGCGCAATTCGCCCGGAGCGCGGGAGACGGCCAGGGATTCGATGCGCTGATTGAGCCGCTTCGAACACGTCGATGCAGGCCGACACTTCGGCAGGAACGAATTGAATGAGCGGTACATTCTGGATACAAATATCTTCGTCTATTCGCTCGAGCGAAGCGCCGCCGCAAAATGCGGGCTCTCAAAGCCTGATGGAGGCCGAAAACATCGGCGAAAAATCGCCGCCGCTATCGAGATCTACCGGGTCCGGCTTTCCGCCCGGCGGCGTTCGGTCCACTGGGCCAGATAATTCTCCGCGGCGGTCTGCTCGATCTCCGCGTTGCTGGCATGTATCCATTCAACCCGGCGATGCTGCCTCAACCGCTCCAGCAGGCGGCACCGCCGCCGCGCTTCGAGTAACACGGCTTCGAGCTCGGCCAGCTTTCGCCCTTCTTCGGCGCACCGCTTGGCGAGTTGTTGGCGGCGCGCGTCCACGTACTCCCGGAAGGCCCCCAGCGCAGCCAGATCGCTACCGTTCAGATTGGGATCGGCACGAACCTCGGCCTCGGCGGCGGACCGCTGTTCGGCCAGCAGCGCGCGCTCGCGATCAAGTTCCGCCAGTGTTCCCAGTTGGCGGCGGAAGCGGCCGTCGGCGAGTTCCAACTCGGTTTGCCGCCATTCCAGCACGCGGGCCAGCCTAAATTCGAAGGATTTCACGATTTTCGCGCTCCGACGGGCAGTTTCGCGGCGCCATCCAAACGGTTCGCCAGCTCTTCCAGGCCGTGCAGCGTTTCCGGAAGGGCGGCATGGGTGGCGTGGTCCTGCCGCAGGAAATCGAGCAGGGCAGGACGCTGCTGGACACTGGCATCGAGGACCGGGTTCGAGCCGGCTGCATAGGCGCCGAGTTGGATCAGGTCCTCGGCGTCGCGATATGCCGCCAGCGCCGCGCGCACCTTGCCCGCAGCCTGCTTCTGCGCCGGCGAAGCCAGCGCGCCGGTGAGACGGCTGACCGATTCCAGCACGTCGATGGCCGGGTAGTGGCCCTGCGCCGCCAGCTTGCGCGACAGAATGATGTGGCCGTCCAGAATCGCGCGGACCGCGTCGCAGATCGGCTCATTGAAATCGTCACCCTCCACCAGCACGGTGAAGAAGCCGGTAATCGAGCCGCGGTGAAAATTGCCGGCGCGCTCCAGTACCTTGGGCAGAAGCTGAAAAACCGAAGGCGTATATCCCTTCTGGCTGGGTGGTTCGCCGGCCGCCAGGCCGATCTCGCGTTGCGCCATCGCCAACCGCGTCACCGAGTCCATTACCAGCAGCACGCTGGCCCCCTGGTCGCGGAAATATTCGGCCACGGCCAACGCTACGAAACAGGCGCGGACGCGCAGCGGGGCCGGACGCTCGCTGGTGGCACACACCACCACCGATCGTTTGCGGCCTTCCGGCCCGAGTTCGTTCTCGAGAAAGCCGCGCACTTCGCGGTTGCGCTCGCCGATCATCCCGATCACGGTGACGTCCGCCGAGTTCTGGCGCGACATGGCGCCCAGCAGCGTGCTCTTGCCCACTCCGCTGCCGCCGAAAATTCCGATGCGCTGCCCTTTGCCGCAAGGCAGAAGGCTATCGATGGCTCGTATACCGGTGACCAGCGGCTGGGAAATGTGCTCGCGGTCCAGCGGATTGCCGGGGGTGCCATACAAGCTGTAGGTATCCGCCGCGGCAACCGGCGGCCCGCCATCGATGGGCTTGCCGAAACCGTCGATGACCCGTCCCAGCAGGGCGGAGCCGACGGAAACGCGGGCCTGTTCGGCGCGCGCCACCACGGTGCAGCCCAACTGAAGGCCGTCGGTTTCCTCCAGCGGCATGGATAGAACCCGGCCGTCCCGAAAGCCGATCACCTGCGTACGCACCCGCCGGCCGGCGCCGATCTCGATCTCGCAGAAGTCGCCGATACCCGCCCGCGGGCCGCGTGACTCGATCAGCATGCCGACGACTTCGGTCACCGTGCCGGTCCATCGCATCGCATTCAGGCGCTCCAGATCCTGGCCATATCCGGCGAGCGAAATCCGCTCCATCAGCCCTGCCTCCGGAGGCGGTCGGCCAAGCCCCGCTCGATCTCTTCGAGTTGCGTATCGACGGAGGCGTCCAGGCTCCCGCGTTCGGTTTCAAACACGACAGAGCCCAGTTCCCGCGCCGCGTCCGGAACCACCTCGACCGCTCCGCCGGAACTGGTACGCCGCAGGCAGGCGCTCACCTCGGTGGCGTGCGCCGGATGCACGCGGACCCGGCTGATCTCCTGCCCGTCCAGCTTTTCCAGAGCGGCCATCGCCACCCCGCGAATGGCTTCCGCATCCACCGACAGCTCGCGCCGCAACACCCGCCGCGCCACGGCCAACGCCAGCGTTACCAGATCGGCTTCGGCGTCGTGCCGCAAGCGGCTGCGCAAGCCGGCCAGATCCTCGATGCTGCGCGTGAGCCGTTCCATCACCGGCTGCACTTGTTGCGCGGCCTGGTTGCGGCCCTGCTCCCTTCCCTGCTCCCTTCCCTGCTCCCGGCCTTCGACAAACCCATCATCGTGCGCCTGGCGTACCCGTTCCTCCGTTTGCCTGGCGAGCTCCGGATCCGGTTCACTGTGGGTCACTTCTGCGGGTGTTGCTTCGGCGGGCGCTCGCGCAGCGGGCTCGTCCACCGCGGCCATGTCGCGCCAGGCCAGGGGTGAGACCTCGCCGATGCCGGTAGCCAGCACCTTAGCTCGCATGGATGCATCGCTTTCCGCAGTACCGCGCATCGACGCCGTGTCTCAGGCCGGGACAGAGGGCATCCAGCCCGTCCGGGCCCCGTGGCGCGGATGGCGCGGCGTCGGAATCCAGCCGCAACGGGAGGCTAGACCACATATTGCTCTCCCACCGCGCCCTTGAGGCTCAATACGCCGTCCGATTCGAGTTGCCGCACGACGGCTATGATCTGCTGTTGCGAAGCTTCGACTTCCTTGATCTTGATGGGACCGAGCGCATCCATATCCTCTCGCAGCATGTCCGCGCCACGCTGCGACATGCAACCCAACATGTGATTCCGCAGTTGCTCGCTGGTGCCCTTCAGTGCCACCGTCAACAGCTTGCGGTCTACCTTGGCCAGCACCTCCTTGAGGCCCAACTGATCGATCAGCAGCAGATCCTCGAAGACGAACATCAGGTGCCGGATGGTTTGCGCGACGTTGTTATCCTGCTGTTCGATACTCTCGATTATGCCGCGGCTGGTAATGGAATCGATACGATTGAGAATTTCGGCGACGGCGCGCACTCCGCCGTAGGATTCGCGGCTCACCTCTCCCAAAGCCTGGAGCTTCTGTCCGATGACACCGGCGATCTTGGTGATGATGTCCGGCGAGATCTGGTCGAGGCTGGCCATCCGCTGGGCCACGTCGGCGCGCATGCCCGGCGGCAGAGACATGAGCAGGGCGGCGGCCTGCGGCACGTTGAGGTGGCAAAGCACCAGAGCAATGGTCTGGGGATGCTCGTTATGAATGAATTTGGCCAGTTGCTGCGGGTCGGTTTTCTGGATGGCGTCAAACGAGACGGCTTCGGCGCCCAGCGCTTTGGTCAGGCGCTCCATCATGCGCTTAGCCACATCCGGGGTGAAGGCGTTGAGAAGCAGCTTCCGCGCCACCTCCAGGCCGCCGCGCGCCACGTAATCGCCGGCCGTGGAAAGGTGATGGAACTCGTTGAGGACTCCCTCCGCCTGTTCGGCCGAAATGGCGGTTACTTTGGCGATTTCTTTGGTCAGCTTCTGTACGTCGTCGTCGGAAAGCTGCGGCAGCAGAGCGGCGCTGGCCTGCTCGCCTAGGACGATCATGAGCATCGCCGCCTTGCGCAGGCTGCTTGGTTTTTCGTTCTCGGCCTTGGTTGCGGAGGCGTTCAAGATCATGGCAAGTCTCGCAGAAAGGGTTTACCTCTCCTCCTCGCGGATCCAGCTCCTCAAAATTTGTACGCTGATCTCGGGCTGAATTTCGATCTTTTCGCGGAGGTGTTTGGCCAGGATCTCGGCTTTCTTCGTGATGACCGGCGTCAGTTTGAGTGATTCCATTACCTTCGCGTCCATCTTTTTCTGCAGGGCGTCGCGCTCGGCCAGTTTGGCCTCGAGTTGGTTATTGGGATCGGGGGTGCCCGGCTCCAGGGCGGACGGAGCGCCCCCCTCAATGGAGGCCGGTGTGCTCGCGGTTGCTTTGGCATGCTTCTGACGGCGGCCGAGCAACTGTACCAACCCGATCGCCATAGCCAGGATTACGGCCAAACCCACACCCACCGCGATCCACAGAACCTTGCGATCCTGCGGCAACGAGATTACGAAGGGCACTTTCTGAGGGGCTTTGGACGGCCGCTCCACCGGCTCCGGTGGCGGCTCTCGCTGGAGGGTGGATTCAAAAGCCAGGGTGTCGACGACGATCTGGTCGCCGCGCTCCTGGCTGAAGCCGGCGACGCCGGCCACCACGTCGTGAATCACCTTCAGTTTATCAGCGGAGGGCGGCACCAGCACCCGCTGATAGCCATTCTTGCCCCTCACCCAGGAAACATCCTGATCCACCAGCACCGCCACCGAAAGCCGGCGAACCGAACCCGACGGCTGGCGGGTCTTCTTGACCGTGCGGCTGGATTGGTAGGTGATGTTTTCGGTGACGCGCGAAACCCGCGTGCTACCGTTGGCGGGACGCGACGTGGGCCGTGGCAGATTGGAGGCCGTTCCCGGAACTCCGCTCACCGTAGGGGTGCCGGAAACGTCTTCGCTGCGTTGGGAACTGAGCATCACCGAACGTGCCGGGTCGAACAACTCCTCGCTCTGCTCGGCAGCCGACAGATCGAACTCCAGGGAAACTCCGGCGCGAAAGCGATCCGCTCCCAGCAGCGGCTCCAGCGTGGCATTGACTTTGGAGAGCAGGTCCAGCTCGGCTTTGCGGCGATACTCCAGCGCCTCCTCGCGGCCCTCCGCCCCGTCCGGGTCGTCCGGCTTGCGGGGGTGGCCCAGGAGGTTGCCATGCATGTCGATTACCGAGACCTGATCCGGCGTCAATCCTTCCACCGCGCTGGCGATCAGATGATCGATGGCCAGCACATTGCGCGGATTCAGGTGCATGCCAGAGCGCAACTTGACCAGCACGCTGGCTTTGGCCGGCTGTTGCTCCTCGACAAACACGGAGTCCTTGGGAAAAGTGATGTGTACGCGGGCCTGCTCGACCTCCGCCAGGGACATGACGGACCGTTCCAGTTCCCCTTCCACGGCCCTTCGGTAGTTGACGTGTTCGGCGAATTCGGTGGCGCCCAGGTTGGCTTTGTCGAAGAGCTCGAAGCCGATCCTGCCAGTCTTCGGCAACCCCTCGGCCGCCATGGTGAGCCGCAACTCGGCCAGTTTGGCGGAGGGCACCAGCACACTGCCCCCGGACTCCGGCAAACGGTAGTCCACGCCGGCCTCGCGCAACTTCTGCACAATGGCGGCGGCGTCCTCCGGCGGCAGCGACGTATACAGGGGCTTGAAATCGGACTCGTGCTGCCGGTGTACCAGCGCCCACAAGCCGATTGCCGCCAGCGCAGCCACCGTGGCAATGGTCAGACGCTGCCGAAGGGAAAGGTTGGCCAGTAACTTTTTCATCGAAGTCGGATTTCTCGCGCCGCGCCCTGCGACAAAGTAACCATCGGCACAGGGCGGGGAAAACGTGAGGGGCCGACGGCCTCACTTGCCAGCCGGCAATACCTTAAATCTGCATTTTCATGACTTCCTGGTACGCATTGATTACCTTGTTTCGAACTTGCAAGAACAGGTCGAAGGCCAATTCCGCCTGGTTGGTAGCCATCACGGCGCTGTGCAATTCCTCGCCCTCGCCGTTCAGATAGCTCGCCACTGACGCCGAGGCGTTCTGGTTGAGAGCTTCGACGCCGTTTACCGCCTGGGAAAAGACGCCGGCAAACGCGCCGGATGTGGCGGAGGTGGCCACCGCCGGTAACTCCACTGGCAAGGGCGGAACGATGGGAGGAATTGGGGTAATCATAGAAGTTCTTCCCGCACAGTCTCCTCCTTCAACGCAACAGGTCGATCGAGCGCTGGATCATATCTTTCACCGCGCCGATGGCGGCCACATTCGCCTCGTAACCTCGGGACGCGCTCATCAGGTCTACCATGTCTTCGGCCGGATTCATGCGCGGAAACGCGACATAGCCCTCCGCGTCGGCATCGGGATGTCCGGGCAGATACCGACGTTCGGGATCCCGCGTATCGGTGACGATCTGGGCCACCCTGACCCCGTTGGCGGAAGTCTCGTCAAGGGAGCCTTCAGACTGTTGGAACAGGACCGAAGCGAAGGGCGAAGCGACCGTATTGCTCTCGAAAACCGCGTCCTTGCGGCGATACGGACCTCCTTCGGGCGTTCGCGTGGTCTCGGCATTAGCCAGGTTTTCCACCAGCAGTTCGGCCCGAGTCCGCTGCGCGGACATGCCGGACGCGCTAACCGACAAGGCGGAAAACAGACTCATGAGCCTTGACCCTCTTTGATGGCGGAACGCACCTGCTGGATTTGCGCGCGCAGCAGGCTCTCAGCCGCCTGAAAGCGCAAAGAGTTCTCCGCCAGCAGACGCGACTCACGGTCCAGGCTCACGTTATTGCCGTCGTTCTTGGTGACCAGTCCCCCGGCTTCCAGAATTTCGGGCGATCCGGAAGCGCGGCGTAGTTCGTCCGCAAAATCGATGTCCTTAGTCTGGTAGCCCGGGGTATCGACATTAGCGATATTGGACGTCACCAGGCTTTGCCGCACGCTGAGCAGGTCCATGTATCGCTCCAATTGCGCGGCCACGGGGTTGAGCATCTTCGTTAGCGTAGGCAGGCGTCGGGCCAAGTGGTAAGACGCTTGAAATCAATGACTTTCTGGAAAACTGGCGACAAGTAGCTGGCACGGCGGCAAGATTTTGCCGGGCCAGGCCGATCCTACTCCTCGTGGATGGCATCGGCCGGGCGCAGTCCGGAAGCCACCCGGGCCGGATACAAGGAAGCCAGCGTTGTGACCAGCCAGACGATGGCCAGGGCTCCCGCCAGCGGCACACCGGGCGGGTGAAACTGAATGGTCCACCCGAAACTTTGCCGGTTGACAACGAAGATCAGCAGCAGCGAGAGGGCCAATCCCAGCGCCATGCCGAGCAGCGAGGCAAACATGCCGACGAGCGCGGCCTCGGCCAGGATCATCCCGCGAATCTGGCCGGTCGATGCACCCAGGTAGCGCAATAAGCCGAACTCGCGCCGCCGGTCCAACACCAGCGCCAGCAATGAGTTGGCCGCCCCCAGCATGGCCACTACAACGGCTACGGCTTCGAGCGCCCAGGTGATGGCGAAGGTACGGTCGAAGACCTCTACCGAGCGGTCGCGCAACCGCTCGGTGGGCACGATGGTGACATCAAACGCGGCGAGGCGGCGCTCCATCTCCTGTCGGACCGCTTCCCGGTTGGCGCCGGGCACCAGATAGACGGAAGCGTTAGTGGCGGGCTGGCCGGGAAGGTAGTGGAGCAAAGTGGTGCGATCGATGAGAATCAGACCCTGGCTGCTACCGTAGTCGTAGAAAACTCCGGCCACCCGGAAGACAACAGCCTGGCCGCCCAGAGCCAACGTGAGTCGCCCGTCGGCGCCGATACCGTGCTTGTTGGCGAACGGCTCACTGACGATGGCGATGTTGCGGCCGGGCAGGCTGGCCAGGACCGCATCCCGATCCTGGCCAGCCAGGAAACGCAGACGTCCGTAGCGCCGCGACACGCCGGCGTCGCTGCCGCCCAGTAAGGCCCGCTCGCCGCGATAGTGAATCGCCAAGCCGTGGAACAGATCGACCGCGGCCACGCCCGGGGTGTTGCGCAGCAGGTCCCCGGCGGCAGCGGCGAGCGGGGTGTAATCGTCGGCGCCGCCGCGGCTGGCGGGCGAAACGAACAAGTCGGCGCGCAGACGGAGGTCGAGCCAGGCCACCACGGTTTCGCGAAAACTGCCTACCATGATGCCGACGCTCACCATCATGGCGATGGCTGTGGCGAGAGCCGCCACGATCACCGAAGTTCGGGCCAGCGAGGCGGTCAGGCTTCGTGCGGCCAGCAGCGTTTCCATGCGCGCGGCGAGCAGCCGGCGGATGGCCCGTTCCACCCCCAGGACAAGCGCCGGCGCGGCCAGCGCGGCGGCGGCGATGGAGACAAAGGCCGCCGCATAACCGGCCGCCGGAAACCCACGCCAGGGCCCCAGGCGCGCCAGCCCGAAAGACACCGCCGCCATGGCCCCCGCCGCGCCAAGCCACACGCGCCAGCGCAAACGAACGCGGTGCTCGTGGGCTCCTCGGCTCATGGCTTCGGTGGGAGTCACGTTCAACGTTTCCAGCGCGGGCGCCAGCGCCGAAGCGATCGCCACGGTCAATCCGATGGCGAGTCCCAGCCGGATTTCCCCCCAGGCGAGCGCGATGGGCGCCGGGCGGCTGGTGGTGTAGATCGCGTTCACCGTCTGCGCGATCATGCCCAAGACCAGTTTTGCCAGGCCGTGACCGAACGCGATCCCCAACGCCGCTCCCGCCAGTCCCAGTAGTGCCGCCTCCGCCAGGAACATGCCCACTACCGTGGCACGGCTCGCGCCGATGGCGCGCAGAATTCCGATCTCGCCGCGCCGCCGCACCACGCTCACCGCAATGGTGTTGTAGATCAGGAACGCTCCCACCACCAGCGAGATGTAGCTCAGCACGCGCAAATTCAGTCGAAAGGCGCTCAACATGCGCTGGTTCTCGCCGGCGCGCGCGCCCGGCCTCTCGACGAAATATCCGGTTGGCAACAGACGGCGCACGGCCTCCTCTACCGCTTCCGGACTCTCCGCCGGGGCCACGGTGACCTCGATCCGGTCGAGTTTGCCGTAACGCCTGGTCAGGCGCTCGAAATCGGCGATGTCCAGGGCGGCAAACTCGGCGGCTCCCGCATCCACCACGGCCGTCACCGGGAAACGGTGCAGGCGGCCCTGGACGGCGGCTTCGAGCACACCGCCAGCGGCCAGGTTGGTCCGCTCGGCCATGGCACGTGACACCACCACGCCATCAGCCGGGGGCTTGCGCTCGAAAACCGTGCCGGCCCTCCCGCCGCCGACCGCGTCCACCCCGTAAAGCGGGAACGTACCGGCCCCCTTAACCAGCGCCCGGGCCTCCATCACGGGCGAAAATCGCGCCTCGAAAGGCAACCCGCTGAGCCGGCCAATCCAGTCTTCGTCCACGCCGCCATTGGCGTAGATTTCGAGGTCGGTCTTGCCGGCCAGGGTTTCGAGCGACGATTGAAACGATCCGGTAGCGGCATCGCCGGCCAATTCGATGGCGATCACCACCGCGACTCCCAGCGCCACCGCCAGAATTGTCAGTACCGTACGCAGCGGATCGCGCAGAAGCGGGCGGAGGATCAGGGTGCGCAGGAGACTCATAGCTGCTGGCATTCTCACATAGTTTTCTGTTTGGGTGGAAAGCTGGGTGAGGTCAGGATGCACCTGTTGGGAGAGTCCGTTCCCGGGCAATCACTCCCGGAGGTGCTGTGAGGAAATCAGATGGGCAGCCTCGGCACACTGCGGAACCACAAGAAAGAGGCCGCGACCGTTCGCGTGGTGGAGCGGCTTTACCGCTGGACGAACGGCGTCATCACGCAGGAATCCCCCACCCATCGCCAAGTGGATAGCCGGACCGTCGAATACGAAGTAACCCTGCAGCCGGATGAGGAAAGAACCTGGGCTACACGGCTCACTACAACTGGTGAACGCAGGCTTGCGCAATTCCTCCATCTGGCTGCGAGCCGCCTCTGGCTGAGCCTCCCACAGGGAGCGCGGCTACACGAAGTGAAGCTTCTCTCTCAGCCGAACAGCCTCCGCGTGGGTTCGTTGCAGTCCCTCCGCCAGGGTGTCATCGACCAGTCGAGACGGCCAAGCGGTTCCTGGACCTTTAGGATTGGCGCTCGCCCACCCTGACGGGACCGCCCCCTATGCAATGGCTCATTATGTTACGGAAACGGGTGCGGCTGATCTGGTGATCGGCTTGCAACCGGCCGTTGTGAATCAGCGCAAAAACCGCGTATGGAGTTGGCGCATTCTGGGCGTCGCTCCACGATTCGAGATCGACCACCGTGGGCCGAATACCGTACTCAGTCTCCGCCGTCTCGGCGATTTCAGCCGCGAATTTGGCAATGTGCGGGCACTGACTTGATTGGATGATGGTCAGGCCCCGGCTGTACTGCTCGAGTTTCCGATCCCAACCTTTCTTGAAAATCGGGTTGACCGCGCCCCTGTCGAATTTCCGGACAAGCAATTGGTAGTCCGGCGGTGCGGTATCGACGAGTTCGAAACCGTTTGTCAGGAATAGGCGGCGGTCGGCCAGCCATGGCCCGTCCCGGACCATTACAGCGGCGCCGCGCATGCCGGCCTTTCGCGCATCATCCAAGCAGGCCTCAAGCATGATACTCCCCCAGCCATTTCGCTGGTGCTTCCTGAAGAAGATCCAAACGCAGTGGATAAACATGAAGCCGCCGGCCTCAACGCCGCGCCATGCGAACTCGCCGGGAACGTATTCAATGTACCCGCTCGGTTGTCCGTCCAAGGCAAGAAGCATCCTAGCCCGCAGACCGAATCCGGCGTTCGCTTCCAGCCAGCAGCGCTTCTGCCGGCGCCCAGGATGAATGGGGCTCTTAATCCCACAACAGGGCAGTGTGTCGAAGCTCGCCGCATCGACATCAATCAGACAAGGCATTCGTACCAATGGTAGCCGGCCTTTCATGGTGAGTGTCACCCGGTTTACCCGGTCGCAGCTCGGTTACGGGTGCCGCGTGTTTTCAGCCGCTTACCGAGCCGGGACCGTCACGGAGCGGTTTGCGGTACGGATTTCCATAGATCGGTTAAGCACCCGCGGTTATATCTCCTTTTCCAAAGAAGTCCGCGATCAGCCACAGATTCCGCAGTTGCCGGTATCCCAAGCCTTCCAGCATAGCCGCGGCAAATAGCTTCACCAGTTCGCTCGGATCCGACGCTTCATACTGAGCCAGTTCCCGCAGCACCACGGCCGCCATCGATACCAGCGCTCCCGTCCCCAAAGTGGCCATAAACACCAGCCCGATCGACGTGCCGCTGGCGTGACCCGTGAACACCGCCGCCGCCAACACCAGATAGGCACCGGTTTCGATCACCGGCAACAGCAGCCTCCAACCCACTAAACCCGGCAGAACCCACCCCATCCCGCCCAACCCCTCCATGCGCACCGCGCGCGCCAGCGCGTGCTGATCGCGGCCGATCGTGCGATGCAGTTCCGCCACGCTCCGCGGTGAGCGGCAGTAGGCGACCGGATCCGGCACCAGCGCCACGTGCGCCGGTTTGCCGGCGGCCGGCCGGCGCTTCCGCACCGCCAGGACTGTATCGAGCGAACCGTCGCGAAAGCCGCCGGCCTCCTCGATCGCATCCTTGCGCACCAGCAACGCACTGCCTGGAAACGGCCCCAGCCGGTCCCAGCCCGCGGCTGCTGCGGCGCGTCCCAGCCAGATCCGGATTTCTTCCAACCCCCAAAAACGAGCCGCCCAGGATTCGCCAAGCGGGCCCGGGGCGCCTCCGCAAACCGCCACCGTGCCGGCCGGATCCTCCAGCATGGGCCGGATAAGGGTGAGCAGCGCATCCTGCGGGAACTCGCTGGCTGGGTCGAACACCGCCAGCAGGGGCGACTGGGCCGCATTCGCCGCCGCGTTCCACGACTCCGACCGCCTCCCGACTTCGGTTTCCACTACCACCATCCGTACCGGATCGAGAGATTGATAGACGGCGCGAACCTTGGCGGACGCGAGCGTTCCCCCCACGCGCGAGGAGCGCCGCAGGCGAAATTCGCTAGACCACGCCTCCCGCCCCGCCTCGCCAGGGTTCTCCAGCACCAGCACCGTTTCCGAACGGCCGAAATCCAGGCACAGCAACCGGCGCACAAAAGCCCGCGCGTCCGGCGACGCGTCGCGGCAGACCGCCAGCACCGACACCGCCGGCACCAGCGGGGATTTCAGCAGCACATTGCCGCTCTCGTCCGGATTGCGCCGCCGCAACCGCCGCAGCACCAGACAGCCCTTAAGGAGTACCCCAAAAGCCGCCACCCCGGCCAGTGTCAGCACTAATGCCGCCGCGGTCAGGACGGTGGCTGCCCAGTCCGCCGCCGGGTTCATCCGAGCCTCGCCCCGTGTTCGAACCGTTCCAGCGCTTCGGCGGCCGCCGCGGCCGTGGCTTCGTTTTCGCTGGACGCCAGATCGCTCAACGCGCTCAGTCCCGTGGGAGGCAACTCGGCCAGTGCCGCGGCCGCCGCCCGCATTTCCTCGGCGGTCCCCAGCCGCATGCCGCGAGCCAGCAGCGGAATGGCATTGGCCAGTTTCATCCGCGCCGCGGCACCGGCGGCGGCACAGAACACTTCCGCGTGGGCGGTGTCGCGGAGGGAATCGAGGATGCCCGCTTCGTGATCCGCCGAAGGCGGAAGCAGCGGCGCCAGGCCCAAAGCGCTCGCCCGGATGCGCGCGTCCTGGTGCTCCAGCAAACGGTGCAGGTCTTCGAAGGGCAGGGCACGCTCCCAGGCAACCAGCAACTGCAGCGCCACCAGCGTCCGCTCCGGGTCTTGTCCGTTCAGCTCCCGGGGAATCGCGCCCTCGCAGAGCGGCAGCGCCCGGCGGCGCAATTCCTCGGTGAGCCGGATGCGCGAGAGCAGGTTGTTCTCCATCGCTATGGCGAAAACCCGTTCGACCTGTTCCGGAACCCCCGAATGCAGCACGGCGCGAGCCGCGGCCACCCGCACCTCCCTGTCGGCGTCGTCCAGCGCCCGCAGGGGAATGTCACCGCTCAGCCGCCGGCACGGCTCGAACGAAGTCACAAACGCCAGGCCCTTGAACGCTCTGCGCCGCTCTATCGGATCGCGCGAACGCGTGTCCTGAACCCAGCCCTGCACCAGCCCCAGGCTGATCGCGGCTTCGCACAAACGGTCGCGGGCGGCGCCGGCCACCTTACCTTCAAATTCCGTCAGCACCCGGCCGGCGGCGGCGCGGTCCAGCTCCATCAGCTTCCGAATCTGCTCCGCGTTGTCGCTGCCCGCGATGTTCTCGATCAGCAACTGGCGAATCTGCGGCTCGATCTCGGCCACACGCCGTTTCCGCGTCCGCGATTTCGCGGCTCGAGCCAGCGACACGCCGAACATCCCCGCCACCCACAGCGCGTACAAGCCCAGCAGGGCGGAGACGATGCGGAGAACGGCGGTCATCGCGAAGCGAGTCGTTTCAGACGGGCAACCAGTTCCATCGGGCTGAACGGCTTCACCACGTAGTCGTCGGCTCCCAACGAAAAACCGCGAATGACGTCGCTTTCTTGCTGCCGCGCCGTCAGCAGCATCACGCGCACGGGTAGGGATTCCTTGCGCAACGCCGCCAGCACTTCGTAACCGTCCATCCCCGGCATGCTTACGTCCAATACCGCCATATCGGGTTTGAGGCGGCGGATGGTTTCGAGCGCCGTCGTGCCGTCCGGCACGGTCTCGATATCGAAACCGAAGTTCTTCAGCGTGGTACTGACCAGCGCCCGCACCGTGGGGTCGTCGTCGGCAATGATCACCCGAGCCCGCGCGCCAGTCCCCATGGGAGAGAACGACATCGGGCGTACGCCCCCGGCCGGCTTCGCGAGCTGCGCCAGGCTCAACCTCACCAGCGCTTCCTCCGGCTGCCAGGCGTCCATCAGAAATTCCCGTGCCAGCGATTGCACCTTCTGGTCCAACGCCAACAGGTGATCCCGGGTTCCCACCAGCACCACCGGCATCCGCTTCCATACCGGCGCGCTCGCCTCCAGCCATGCGTCCGTATTTACTTCCGGCGCCACGAAGATCACCGCCATGTCGGCCGCTAGTGCGTCTTCGGCGATGGGATCCGAACCCGCTTCGAAAAACGTCACCGTTCCGTGGGCGCGATCCAATGCGATGCCCAGACGCTCCTCCTCGGCGGCCGGCAAGCCTACAGCCGTGATCCGCTTCCCGCTAAGCGCCTGCGAGACGGACTCCGGAATCGGCAAATCGCGCGCCTCGCGGGGGCTGGAAAAAGCCAGTGCCAGGGCGGTAAGCGATTCCCGCAACTGGGCATTGTCCAGCGGCCGGTCCAGCAGAATCGCTTCCGCTTCCCGCGCCAGCCGGCTGATGGCCGTGTAGCCCAGCAGGCCCCCGGTTCCCACCCACTGGTGAACCAGTTTGGCGGCGTCGTTGGCGCTAAAATGACCGTCCAGGTCGAGCAGCAGTTGGCGCGATTTGTCCCGGCCCTCGGCCAGAAAAACGCGCCGCAGCGCTTGCATGTCCGCTTCGGGAATGGCCGCCACTTCACCCGCCGGCGGCGCTGCCGCGGCTTCGTTGCGCCGCTTCAGGTACTCCCGCAGGCGGCTGCCCATCGTGCGCGTATCGATGGGCTTGGTGATGTAACCGTCGCAACCGGCGTCGATGGCCTTCTGCTCGTCGCCCTTCATGGCGAAAGCCGTCAGCGCCACCACCACCAGGTCTTTCAGGTTCGGATCCTTGCGGATGCGCCGCGTCAACTCCAGGCCGTCCATCCCTGGAAGTTGGATATCGGTCAGCACCAGGTAGGGATGAAAACTCTTCAGGAGCTCCAGCGCCTCTTCCGCCGTAGTCGCGGTCATCACCTTGTATCCCTCGTTGACGAGCAGTATACGGGTGAGTTTCAGGTTTACCGGAGTATCGTCGACAACCAATATCGGCTCGCCAGGCATGTTGAGTTTATTCTAGCTTAGGCCGCGCCCGCTGGATACGATTACTAAGCGGCTGTAGTTATCCCTGTCGAACGATAATGTAACGGGAATATTGCAGAGAATACGCTCCCTTTGCCCGGTGTGCTGCGCACGGCGACGGTTCCACCCTGGGCCTCCACGATGTGCCGCGTCAACGCCAGGCCCAGCCCCGTGCCTTGGCCCGCTTTCTTACTGTTGGGGAGTTGCTGAAACTCCTGGAACAGCCGAGCCACTTCCTCGGGCGGAATGCCGATCCCGGTGTCTTCCACCTCCAGCCGAAAGGCGTCGCCGCCTTCCATCCCCACTCGCACCGTGACCACGCCCCCGGCGGGAGTGAACTTGACGGCGTTCGAAAGGTAGTTGTATAAAACCTGTTTGAATCGCCCCGGATCGAGAAATGCCGTCAGCCCCGGAATTACGTCCAGCACCAACTGCTGCCCGCCTTTTTCCGCCAGCGGCCGAATCACGTCGCGCACTTCCTCCACCAGCAGAGTGATCTTCGAAACCTCCGGCCGGAATTCCATCTTGCCGGCCTCCACCTTGGCCAGATCCAGAATGTCGTTGATGAGCTGGAGTAGGTGGCGCGCGCTCACCAGAATGTCGCTCAGACACTCCTTGTGGTCTTCGGAAACCTCTCCCACCCTGCCGTCGTAGAGGATTTCGGCGAAACCGATGATGGCGTTCAGCGGCGTGCGCAGTTCGTGAGAGACGCCGGCCAGGAACCGTCCCTTGGCGGCCACCGCGTTGCGCGCCGCTTCCAGAGCGTGGCCCAACTGCTCATTGCGATTGCGCAATTCCAGGGCGTATTGCTCCACCTTGCGCGCCGCCATGGCCGCGATGTTCCGCTCGGTGACGTCGGTCAGCGAGCGCAGCACCGCGGTTACCCGCCCGTTATCGTCGCGGATGAACGTCTCCCGGATTTCCACCCCGATGCGGGTGCCGTCCTCCAGCAATAGGTCGCAGTTGAAGTTGCCGCCTTCTTCTCCGCTCGCGATCCGTTCGAGCATGGCGGCGCGGAAACTCTCCTGTTGATCGGGAGCCACGAAATCCCACCCGCGATAGCCCAACAATTGCTCCGGAGCCGTCTTCAGCAGGTTGCTCACGGCCTGATTGAAACGCCGCACCACCCCCTCGCGATCGGTTTCCTCGTAAGGAATCGGAGCCTGATCGAAGAATTCGCGGTACCGGCTTTCGCTGTCGCGCGTCTCTTTTTCGCGGCTGCGCAGCAGGTGCGAAGCTTCCTCCAGGCGCCGCGCCAGGTCGGCGATTTCGTCGCTTCCGCGTGGCAGTCCCTCCAGCGGCAAGCCGTGCGCCAGCCGCCGCGCGTTCTCTTCCAGCGCGCGCATCCGCCGCAACACGCGCCCGGCCAGTAACAGGTGGATGAAGAGCGCTCCCATTGGCCCGCAAACGCCGCAAACCACTACGATCCGGAACTGGCGCCGGCGCGTCTCGTCGCGCGCGGCTCTGGCGGCGGCCGATATCCGCTCCTCGGCGTCGGCCAGCCTCGCCAGCCGGGCCTCGACGTCGCCCACCACCCGAATCTGGCTGCCCGACCCGCCTCCCGCCACGCGTTGCGCGAATAGAGACAGCGCCTGCGACGTCAGCCGGCGAATCCCGGCGGCGTCGGCGTCGTTCTCCCCCAGAAGCGCTTTCAGATCCGCCATGGCCCGGCCGGCTTCCGCGCGCGATGCCGCGTACGCCGCGCGATACGTCTCCTGGTGGGTCGCCGCATAGGCATCGGCCGCGTTCTCTCCGTCCGCCAGCGCGCCGCGCAGCCGCAGTACAGCCACCCGGACGTCGTAGGAGTGGCTCACCAGCGCTTCCGCATACCGTCCGTTCTCATCCGCCCAGTACACCGAAAACAACGCCACGAACAGTGCCGCGATCGGAAACGTGAGTACCGCGACACCCTGCGCCCGCAGGGAAACCCGAGTCCAGCGGGCCCGGCCGCCGTGCGGATCGCGTTTTTCTGCCGGCTTGGCCATTAATTGACCATTGTAAAATACCGCACACCAAACTCGCCCATCCTTTCTCCGCTGGCTGTGCTATCTGTAGACAGTAATGGATCGCATCGGGCGCTACAAAATCGTCAGGGAGTTGGGCCGTGGCGCCATGGGCGTGGTCTACCATGCCATCGATCCCAACATCGGCCGCCCGGTGGCCATCAAGACCATTCAACTGACCGGCGCGCGGACGCCGGACGAGCAGGCCCGCCTACGCGAACGTCTGTTCCGTGAAGCGCGCTCGGCCGGCATCCTTTCCCACCCCGGCATCGTCACCGTCTACGACGTGGAACAGCAGGGCGACCTGGCCTACATCGCCATGGAATTCGTGGACGGCCCCACCCTCGATCGATTGCTGAGCGCTCCGGAACCTCTCCCGCCCGCGCGCATGTTCGCCATCCTCGGCCAGACCGCCGCGGCCCTCGATTACGCCCACCAGAAAGGCATCGTCCATCGCGACATCAAGCCCGCCAATATCATGATTGCCGCCGATGGCACCGCCAA
>JBEKZL010000073.1:0-26255 GCA_049509915.1 Bryobacteraceae bacterium
TCGCTAGAGCGGCGGCCGAGGCACTCGCCGCCGAGGGTGTACGTTCCGGCAGGTTGACCGTCTATCAAGCCCGACAGATGCTGGGGATTCGATCTCGTTATGAGATGGATGGATTTCTCAAAGCACGCGGCGTACTTCTTCCCGATGCCATCGAGCAGGTCCTCACCGATAGCGATACGGCAATCGCGTTTTCGAAATGACGGTCGTCGTCGCCGACACGTCACGTATCAATTATCTTCTGCTCATCGGCCAGATTTCGATTCTTCCCGGGTTATATGACAAGATAGCGATTCCGCCGGAAGTCCTCGCCGAACTGAAGGACGGCCATGCCCCGCCCGAGGTGCTGCGGTGGATCGAGGCACCTCCGGAATGGCTTCGCATCCGCCAGGGCCGAACGGTCCTTGACGACCTGGCTTTGCATAAGATCGATTTGGGTGAGCGGGCGGCGATTCTACTCGCCCAGCAAGAACCTGACGTGCTGTTGCTGATTGACGATGCCGCCGGCCGCGCCGAAGCAAACCGCCGCGGCATTCCGAACGTGGGAACCCTCGGTGTACTCCGAGCCGCCTCCATCCGTAAGCTCTTAGACTTGCGTGCCGCATTGAAGCGCCTGGCTGAAACTAATTTCCGCGTCACGGAGTCCCTCCTGGCGGATCTCCTCGCTGAGGATTCTGAACGCAAGCGGCGTGCGAATGGATAGCCGTCGCCGCGGACTGGCGCGATTGGCTGGTCCGCAAATGGGCCTCTGCTGGGGCGATTGGCGTTTCGCCGCCATCAGCCAGTCGCTTGCATCTTCCCGTTTGAAATCGCCGGCAGCCGCATCTCCACTTCCAGCCCGGGATGCGCGTTGCGGGCGGTGATGGTGCCGCGATGGAGTTCGATGGCGCGGCGGGCGATGGACAGGCCCAGGCCGATGCCCCCGGAGTTGCGGCTGCGGTCGGCTCCCACCCGGTAAAAGGCGTCGAACAGGCGCCGCACCGATTCCTCCGGCACGCCCGGTCCGTAGTCGCGGACTCGCGCCACCACCGAGCCATTGGCGGTTTCGAGCGACACTTCCACGTCGGAATCGCGCGGCGCGTAGCGAATGGCGTTGCGGATCACGTTTTCGAGCGCGCGACGCAGCAGCTCGGGGTCGCCGTCGAGCGTCGCCGGAATGCGCGTGGTGTAGCGTAGGCGGCAGCCGTGCGCGGCGGTTTCGATTCCCGCGTCCTCCACTACCACCGCCAGCAGTTCGTCCAGGCGCACCGGCTCACGGCGCAGCAAGCTGGGGTCGCCCTCCGCGCGGGTCACCTGCAGCAGTTCGCCCACCAGCGAGTTCAGCCGGTCGGATTCCTTTTGGATCCGATTGAGGTGTGATTCCAGATCGTCGCCGGATCGGGCCAGCTCGATGGCGACTCCCAGCCTGGCCAGCGGCGAACGCAACTCGTGGGAGATGTCGAGCAGCAGGCGGCGCTCGGCGGCCAGCAGGGTTTCGGTGCGCTCCGCCATGCGGTCGAAGGTGCGGGCCAACTGCCCCAATTCGTCCCGCCGGGTCGACCCCACCCGCGCGCTCAGGTCGCCGCGCCCGAACCGTTCCACGGCTTTCTGCAGGGCGCGAACCGGGCTGGTCAGGTGCAGGGCGAACCAGTAGCACAACATCACCGCCGCCACAAAGAAAAACAGGTGGTCGGGGGTCAGGAACCAGGAGCCGACTTTAGGGTGCGGCACGATGAAGAACCAGTAGCGGCCGTCGTCGGCGGCGCGGGGAATCTCCGGAGCCGAATCCCCAAGGAGCGTGAGTATCGGATGATGGCCGGCGCGGCGGATCAAGCCGGAACGATCCTGATTGGTCAGCAGATCGCGCCCGGTCTCGTCGGTGAGCATTGCCTTGGCGTCGTAAATCCGCCCCAGGGTGTCCATAAAAGCCTGCAGCGCGGGCCGGCCCCCGCTTTCGTAGGCCGCCCGCGCCTCTTCGAGCTGAAAGGTGAGCAGGCGCGGATTGCGGCTGGCGTTGAGCGCCGACAGGAATGCCGAACCCACCAGCGTAATCGCCAGCGTGCACCAAAACCACAGCAGGATTCTGGCGAACAGCGAGTTCATTCGGCCGCGGCGTCCTGAGGCGTACGCGTAAACTGGTAGCCCACTCCGCGGATGGTCTTGATGAGCGTATCGCCGTGCTCGAGTTTTTTGCGCAGGTGGCTGATGTGCATGTCAATCGACCGGTCGAAAGGCGTTGCTTTCCGGCTATAGAAATTCTCCATCAGGGCGTCGCGCGAAAGCACCCGCCCCGCCGAGCGCATCAACATTTCCAGGATGTCGAACTCGAAGGTGGTCAACTCCACCGTCTTACCGTGCGCCACTACTTCGCGCGTGCCCGTGTCGAGGGCGATGCCGTTCACCTCCAGGCGTCCGCCGGAGGCCGCCGGACGGGGTTCATAGCGGCGCAGAATGGCGCGAATGCGCGCCGCCAGTTCGCGCGGGTTGAAGGGCTTGGGCAGGTAGTCGTCGGCGCCCAGTTCCAGGCCGATGATGCGGTCCACGTCCTCGCTGCGCGCGGTCAACATAATCACCGGCACTTTGCTGCGCTGGCGCAGTCGGCGCAGGATCTCGAAGCCGTCCATGCCGGGCAGCATCACGTCCAAAACCACCAGGTCGACGGCGCCGCTGGCGGCCCGCTCCAGGCCCTTCTGGCCCTCCAGTTCGCATTCCACGGTGAACCCTTCACGCTTGAGGAACTCGGTCATCAGGGAGCCGAGCTCAGCGTCGTCGTCTACCAGTAGAACGTTCACGGCTCAACATTATCACAACCCCAACGCGGCTCGAGTAAGGCTTTTCGGCGGATGCGTAAGAGTTCGTCAAGGCACTGAAAGAAGCCGCCGGCTTGCTACTCCAGCTCGCGCCAGCAAGCCGCGCCCCTGGTACGGAAACTGGAGATCCCGGCCGCCGGCACGTAAGGCCAAAGCCGAACAGTTCGCGGCGCACGTGCGCCCACGCGCGCGGACGCGGACCAATCGGTAAACGCTTCTCGCCAGGCGTCCTGAAATGCTGAAAGCCCGGCCCACCGTTTTCGGCGCGCCGGGCTTTTTTCGCATTCTACGGAGTCTGCTTATGGTTGTCGCCAGATGATTGTGCGGCGGTCCCGCCCGCCCTGTCGTGGCGAGCGGCTTGCGAATGTCAAAGCCCACCGTCTCAACCGCACCACCCGGCCTCTGTTACAATACTTACCAAAGCCGTGTGATGCGGGGGAAATTCATTATTTCTATCCCTCCCATTCACAATACTTTGCCGAAGCGGCACTGTAGAATCGGAAGAAGGCCCGTCGAGCGGGCGGGCTCTCCTGGGATTTGTGCCATTTCCAACGTGGCGGCTGGGACTTTATGGACTTCGATCAACTCCATACGTTTCTTGAGATCGTTCGCTTGAAGAGTTTTTCGAAGGCCGCCCAGACCTGCTATCGCACCCAACCCGCGATCAGCGCTCAGGTTCGTCAACTCGAGCAGGAATTGCGGACGGAGCTTTTTGAGCGTTTTGGCAGCCGCATTTCGCTCACCACCGCGGGCCGCATTTTCGCCGAGTACGCCGAACAGATGCTGGACTTCCGGCGGCGCGCACAGGACGCCATCGCCGAGCTCGAAGCCAACCCGCGCGGCGAACTGGTAATCGCCGCCAACGAAGCCACCTGCATCTACGTACTCCCCAAAGTTTTCTCCGAGTACCGCCGCCTGTTTCCCGCCGTGCAACTCCAGGTGGACCGTTCCTACGCGGCCCACGTGGTGGAAGCGGTGCTCGACAATTCGGCCGATTTCGGCCTGACGCAACTGCCTGTGGAAGAGAAGCGGCTGCAGGTGGTCAACGTCCACCACGACGAAATCCGCCTGCTGGTGCCCGCCGGCCACCCTCTGGCCGAGCACGTTTCGGTTACGCCGGCCGACGTGGTGGAGAGCTTCCTGTTGCTTCCCAAGCATGGCAAGACCCGAACCCGGCTGAATCAATGGCTGGAACCGGTCGAGGACCGTCTGCGCATTTCGATGGAACTGGATTCCACCGAGATGATGAAGCGCTTCGTGCTGGCGGGACTGGGAGTGGCTTTTGTGGGCGTTTCCAACAGCCGGGAGGAGGTGGCCGCCGGTTCGGCGATCACGATTTCACTGGCACCCGATCCGATGGTGCGGCGGCTGGGATTAATCTACCGGAGGGATAAAGCGTTATCCAAAGCGGCATTGGGATTCATCCAGGTAGTGTTGGATAATGTCGGTGACGAAGCCGCGGGGGTCAAACGGCCCAAAGCGCCGAAAATGGTCGCTTCATGACTTGCCACCGATGCCGAAAAACGATTGACGAACGCGATGTTCGCTGCCCCTATTGCGGCCTTGCCAATGCCGGCGCCAATGGTCTCTACCAGACTTCGGTGGTGCGGATCGCCTCCGGCGCCGCGGATTTGGTATACCGGTCGGTGGATGAGGTTCCTGCCCCGCTTCGCCAGAAGCTCCTGGCGTCCACCAACAGTTCGAATTCGGCTACCATCCTGATCGCCGACAGGCGTGGAAGGAAAGCGATCGCCAAGGCCGTCCGGGGCCTCCCGGGTTCCGCCAACCGGCGCCTGTACCGCTCACTGCTGCCGGTGGCGGATCCCGAGAAAGCGCCGTCCTGGTTCAACAGGGGCCGCCGCACGGCGATCCTGGTCGCCATGGGTGTTCTGGTGGTTTCGTTGGCGGCACTGTTGCTGCACAATCGCTGGTAATGTCCCTGTAGGACCATGGGAAATCGGCAACCTGGCCGGTAGCGGCAATGTTCGCCCTATAGTTCCCCTGGCGATGTGCCGATAACTATTGCATGGAACGGCGACGCGAGCCCAGACTCAAACCTCAACAACCGGTGGTGGTAACGATCCTCGACCACTGCGGCAAGCTTCTGGACGCAGTCGTTCAGGATGTTTCCGGTCGTGGCCTGGGACTGCAGGTAACGCAGCCGATCGAAGTCGGCAAAGCATTGAAAATTCAACTGGAAAATGCAATGGTCCTGGGTGAATCGGTGTACTGCCAGGCGGCCGGAACAGGTTTTTATGTGGGCGTGGAACTCGACCAGATTCTGGACAGCCTGACCAGTCTGGCGCGATCGCTGGAGGAGTTTTCCTCGGAAGCCCCCGCTCCCGTCACCGACCCGGTACGCTTACGCCGATGACCCGCTACTCCGCATGTTTCTCGCAGCCTTGTGGGCGCGACAGAGGGGGTTGGAGAGCCCAACGGTGCAAGTCTTCGCGGATTTCCCGCCACCAATCCACGCATGCGTTATTCTGAGGTTTCTTATGAATCGAAGAGCCGCGGTTTTTGGAGCTACCGGCCAATTGGGAGTCGAATTGGTCCGCGAATTAAAAGCCAGGCAATATGGCGTGACCGCCTGGGACCGCCAGCAGGTGGATATTACCGACGCTTCGGCGGTGGAAAAGGCGCTAACTCAACTCGATGCCCAAGTGGTTTTTAATGCCGCTGCTTACAACCAGGTGGACGTAGCCGAGAAAGAACCCCAAGCCGCCTTCCTGGTAAACGCTCTGGCGGTGAGGAATCTGGCGCTGGTCTGCCGCCAGATGGATGCGCGCCTGGTTCAATTCTCCACCGACTACGTTTTCGATGGCCATCATCGGCACCCTTACGCCGAGGACGATCCCCCCCATCCGCTGAGCGCCTATGCCGTGTCCAAACTGGCCGGAGAATTCTATGCGCGCGCCTATCTGGACCACGCCTTAATTGTGAGGACTTCCGGGGTCTTCGGACCCAGCGGCCTTCAAACCGCCAGGGGGAACTTTGTCGAGTTGATGATACGGCTGGCCGATGCCGGCCAACCCATCCGCGTCGTGGAAGATCATGTCGCATCGCCCACGTACGCCCCCTTGCTGGCGATGCGCGCCGTGGAACTGATGGAACGCGGACAAACTGGGATCTTTCACGTGGGCGGTGGCGCGCCGATTTCCTGGTATCAATTTGCCCGCACCATCTTCGACGTGGCCAAACGCCAACCGATGCTCCTTGCCACCAATGAGCGCGAGTACCGCACAGCGGCGCGGCGCCCGAAATATTCGGCGCTATCGAACGGTAAAATGGAGCGGACCGGGCTGGGGCCCATGCCGACCTTGCGCGAAGCCCTGGAACGCTATTTCGCCGAGCGGGACCGGCAGGTCAGCGGGTTTCCGGTTTGATAGCGTAATATCCCTTGCGGGCCTGCGCCTTCAGATCCTTGCCGGAAAGCTTGATTTCGAGTTTGCGGTAAGACCCGTCTTTGACGTCGTTGCTGGGCGTGTATCCGATCGAGTATTGGGTGCGCATTTCCTCCTGGAGTTGGTGAAAGACCTCTTCCAGAGAATGACTGCGGTCCACCCGGTAGACGTGGCCGCCGGTGTCGTCGGAAAGCTTGTGCAGGGCGGAGTCTCCCCCCCCACCCATACCCATACCTCCGAACGGCCCCATTCGGGAGTAGAAATACGGGTCGAGATATTCAATGCTATAGATTACGGCATCAGCTTTCTGCGCCGCCTCCACCGCCTGGTTGATGTTCAGGCGGCTGCCCTCATCCACCCCGTCTGTAATCACCACGATCACCTTGCGGCCCACTTCGGTGCGAAGCTTATCGGTGGCAGCCAGGTAAACGGCATCGTAAAGAATCGTGCCGCGCGGGCCACCGGCAGTGGGAACGGGACCGGGCCCGATTCCACCCACTCCGGAGCTAGGCCGCAACTGGTTGAGGGCGTCGTTAAGCAGCCGCGCGGAGTTGGTATAGTCCTGCAGCAATTCGGCCTCTTCGCCGAACATAATCAGGAACGCTTCGTCTTTCTTGTGCAGCACCTGGGAAAAGAACTGGGAAGCGGCGTTGTGTTCAATACCGATCAGGTTGACCTGGCTGCCACTGGTATCGACCAGCATCCCGATCGTCAGCGGGAGGTCGGTTTCCCGGGTGAAGTACTTGATGCTCTGTGGCTTGCCGTCCTCGAGGATAGTAAAATCGTTCTTTTCGAGGTTGGGTATCAGGGTGCCGTGCTTGTCGCGCACCGACGCCAGCACGTTCACCACGTTGACGTCCACATTAATCGACGGCAGGTCTTCGTCTGGCGGCTTCTGCTGCTGTGCCCCCAGCGGCGCCAGAGCGGCTATCAGGGTGAGGAGTTTCGCGATTCGCATGCCGGTAAAATTAAGACGCAGCGTGGAGCGCCTGTGTTTCAGAACGAGACATCTCTGTATCAGGCAGATCCGTATCAAGCAGGTCTGAATGAAGCAAGCCATTTGCCACCTCAAGAAGTCCGACCCGGTTCTGGCGGCCATCATCGACCGCGTTGGTGACTATGGTATCGAATTCCGCGACCCGGATTTCGCCACACTGGTAAAATCCATCGTCTATCAGCAGCTCAGCGGGAGGGTAGCCAGCGTCATCTTCGCAAGGCTGGTGAAGGCCGCGGGCGATCCGCTGACGCCGGCGAGCATCCTGAAGCTTCGTCCCGCCCGTATGCGGTCGCTCGGGCTATCCACGCAAAAAACCAAATATATCCGTGACTTAGCTCGGCATACGCGAGACGGAGCGGTGGTTTTCGAGGAGTTGGCCCAACTCTCCGATCAAGAGGTCATCGACCGGCTGACCAGGGTCAGGGGGATTGGCGCCTGGACCGTTCATATGTTCCTGATCTTCGCCCTGCGCCGCCCGGACATTCTGCCGACGGGCGATCTCGCCATCCGCAGCGCAATTCGCAAGGCGTATGGATTGAACGAGTTGCCGCGCGCCGCGGAAATGGAAGAACTAGCTCGGCGCTGGCGTCCTTACTGCACCGTGGCGAGTTGGTATCTCTGGCGCAGCGTTGAACCCAATGCGAATCTCTAGCGCGGCCATTGTTGCGCGTAGTGCCCCAATTACCGCTAGAATTTTGTTTTTTCAGTCCATTTTTGTGGTATTTATCCACATCGTAGGTGTTATGATCGTAGGGTAAGATTCAGACTCAGGAGTATTTTATTCCTGGGAGAATCTTCAACAAGGAGAAACTATGCGCGCATGGAAACTGGCAGTTCCCTCCGCCATCCTGGGCCTGGGCTTTTTGTTCTGCGGCACGGCAACCTACGGCAAGCCGGAGTATGCCAAGAAGGAAAGCAAGAAGTGCGTGGATTGCCACGTCAAGATGGGGTCGAAGGACCTCAATGCCTACGGGCAGTGCTACAAAGACAACGGCCACTCGCTGGCCAAGTGCAAGCAGTAGCGAAGACCTGGGAGCGGGCCCGTCGGCGTCCGCTCCACCCCCCTACCCCGAATAATTCACCTTCCACTTCTGAATCTCATCGGCGAGGGCGCCTCTGATCGAGACGTACTGGTCGTTGTCGGCCAGGTTAGTGTGTTCGCCCGGATCGGTCGCATAATCGTATAATTCGTTCGGCCCCTTGCCCTGGTTGCGCAGGATCAGCTTATAGCGCTCGACGCGGGCCATCTCGGTGTCGCGCTCGCGCGCGCATACGGCTTGGCGCCAAGACTCCTTGCGCGTCAACAACTTACCGGTGGCAAGCGGCACGTAGCTGCGCCCGCAGAGGTTACGTTTTGGGAGCTCGATTTCAGCGATATCCGCCACCGACGGAACCAGGTCGTAGGTGCTAACCAATTCCACCTGAACGCCTTCGGCGGGCACCCTCCCCGGCCAACTCCAGATCAGGGGTACACGAACGGACTCCTCGAACATGTTGGGCGGGTCGGAGGCGTCTCCAGCTCCCCAAAGGCCATGAGCTCCGAACAGGGAGCCGCAAGTTGCCGTCAGGATCACCAGAACATGGTCTACGGCCTGCTTCTGATAGATCTTGCGGATGAGGGTGCCGACCGCGTCATCCACGGCCGAGATGGCGGCTGCCGCTCTGCGCCGGCTGAGCAGACGGTTGGCCAGCAACTCCTTGTCGCCAGTGGCGTTAGGCGCGACCGGTTCGACGGTATAGTTTTCGAACCGGCGGTTGGCGTAGAGGTCCAGGAACTTGGCCGGAATGCCTTCATAGGGCGGCCGCAAATCGCCATAGCGGACCATCCAGAAAGTTTGCTTGCCGTCGAACGCGTCCAGAAGTCCGAGGGCCTCGGCGGTGACATCGGCGAGCGGTTGGCGGGAGGTGGAATGGCAGGCGTAACCTCCTCCAGCCAGCATTTTTTCGAGAGTGATATCGTCGGGCGCGAGCGTTCCGGACGGGCCGATTTGCATGGGTGTGCGGCCGGTGATGAGCGTACGGAAATTCGCCTCCGCTTCGGGAACGGCAACAAAATGGTTGAGGAAGCGAGTACCGGTGCGGGCCAACTGGTCGATGTTGGGCGTGAGAATCTCTTTATTCCCGTAACAGCCCGTCAGCCAGCTTGGCAGATCGTCCACCACGATCAGCAGGACGCTGGGCTTTTCGGGCGCCACCTTCGGTTTCTTGGCGGCCAGCACCGGCAGCGCCAGGCTGCCCATGAAAAATTCGCGGCGGGAAACGGGCATATAGGTGAAATACAAGTATAAGCCGCCATCGGCCAGAACTCGTAAGCTCCCTGAGGACCGGCTGTGTTACAGTGCAGGGTATTATGGCTCGAAGCGTCAATAAAGTCATTCTTGTTGGAAATCTCGGCAAGGATGCCGAGACCAAGTTCACGACGAGCGGAATTTCGGTTTCGAAGTTTTCTCTGGCCACCGGTCGACGGACGAAGGATTCCCAGACCGGCGAATGGAAAGACATTACCGACTGGCACAATATCGTAGTGTGGAAGACGGAGAATATTGCCAACTACCTCTTGAAGGGTAAACAGGTCTTCCTGGAAGGCCGTATCGAGACCCGCAGCTACGACAAGGACGGTCAGAAGCACTACATGACCGAGATCATCTGCGAAGCGAACAACGTGATGCTGCTCGGCGGCGGCAGCCGCGGCGAGGCACCCGACCAGCCCGGCGATTTCGACCGTCCCGTCTCCATGCCCCGCTCGGCGCAGCCGCGTCCCCAACCCGCCGCCGCTCCGGCTGAAGAGTTCCACCAAGGCATCACCGACGACGACGTGCCGTTTTAACGCGCGGTCTCTGTTTTGGTGTCCATTTACTACGTCGGGGTGCGTCGGAAGTTTTGGCTGCGGTCAGCATCACTGTTTAAGGGGTGCTGCTGTCCGCCCCGGCAGGGGGGCGTCATCTCCTTTCGGGTTTGGGGCCAATCCGCCCGCTGGGCTCATTGCTTTTCTATGCTCACAACACGCGATTGCAGGTGGGTCCAGTAGCCATCGCTGGTGGTCAGGCGAGAGACTTCCTCAAGCACGCCCACGAAGTACTGAAAGCTGACGATCGGCGTCGTCGCGGCTCCGTTGACCAGAGCAATACAGCGCCGCGCGGTGCCCTGGAGCACTGCGCGGGCGATTGCCGGAGGACAACCCCGAACCGCACCGCGTAGGCGATGAAGTTTTCCGTGGCCGCGATTCCGTGCACACCGGCGATGTAGCCGATCGGCCATCTGCGAATCGTGACGATCAGGCTTCTGGATAGCCGGAATAACTTTTCCCTTCTTTGACAATGCACATGGTGTAGGAATATGCTGCACTTAAGCGGGGTATTGACATATGCGAAACTCGTCCTCACGTCGTAGTTTTCTGGGTTTTGTGGGTGCCGGCACCATAATCGGCCCCAGTGCTGCCAGGTTGAACGCCCAACAGATCCCAACTCCCGCACTGCCGCTGCCGGTCCAGGCGATCAGTCCGGTGAGCTATCGCTCCACGGTTAGCCTGATCCGCGGCGAGGACCGGCGGAAGATGGTCCACGACGCACTCGCAGCTCTGGATGCCGAACTCCGGCCGGCGCTAAAACGCAAACAATACGTGCTCATCAAACCGAACCTGACGAGCGTCGATGTGGCCCTGGCTTCGACCAATCCGGACACGATCCGTGGAATTCTGGATTACCTCCACGGCCGGTTCAAAGGGCCGGTGGTGATCGCTGAAGCGGCATCCAAAAGCACCTCCGCCGCCTATGAGAACTTCAAGTACAACCAGATCGTGTCCGAGCACCGGTCGCAAAAGGTGAGCCTGGTCGATCTGAACGAGGAAGGCAAATACGTGGTAATGCCAACCATCGATAGCAATGTCCACGTCACGCCGGCACGCATCGCCGCACGGCTGGTCGATCCGGAGGCGTTCGTCATCTGCGCCGCCATACCCAAGACCCACGAGTCTATGATTGTCACCGCCGCAGTGAAGAATATGGTGATGGGTTCGCCGGTGCACAGTCCGGCCAAGGAAACGCCGCAGTGGAGCGACAAACGCAAGGTGCACGTCAGAGGCTATCAACAGCATAACTACAACCTCATGCTGGTGGCGCAGCGGCTGGCACCGAACTGGGGCGTGGCGGTGTTAGACGGCTACGAGGGCATGGAAGGCGACGGGCCGATTCGCGGCACCGCCGTTCCATCGCGCATTGCCATCGCGTCCCAGGACTACGTGGCAGCGGACCGGGTGGCGCTGGAAACCATGGGCGTGGACGCAACCTGGGTCGGGTACCTGCAATACTGCCACGCCGTTGGACTGGGCAACTACGATCTCACCAAGATCGACATAGACGGCGAGACCATTGCCTCGGTCCAGAGAAAATACAAGATGAACGCCAATTTCGGTAACGAGATTCAGTGGATGGGTCCAATCGCACCGGCGGCTGCGCCGCCGACACCACGGACCGCCGGCTAACAGGGGCGCTGATTCGCCGGATTTCGCCGTAATCCCACTTCGCTCTTGACACAGCCGCTCGATAATCCGGAAATGTAGCGGACTGTCCCCCGGTGCGGATGGGCCGCTGAATCGGCTCACCCGAACCCTCAAGGGGCTGGAGGCACTGCCCAACGTAGCCCGGTGCCGCCTGGTCGATGGGGAGCTGATTTGGTCTGTCGGCCGAACTCTAAGGCCCGTTGACGCGAAGGATGAAACCGGGGAGAATGAGCTTGCCAGCCAGGAGTTCGCTGCATCCAAGCTACCGCTTCGCCCCACTCAGTTTTCATGTGGAGATTTTCATGGAATCCCGTTTTTCGCGAAGAAGAATGACGCAAGGGGTTGGAAGCGTCGCCTTAGCGGGATTGGTCCCGGGTGCGGCCGGCGTGCCCCCTCCGCGAACGTGGCCGATTGAGGAGGGTCCAGGCACGCCCAAGATCTGCCTGGCACCCGGGGACGGCGGCGGCTTTGACCTCAATCTCTTGGCTGCCTATCGGCGCATCCGGCAGCTTGGCGTGACTCACCTGACCTACGTACCGGTGGGGAACTGGACCGAAGAGAGTATACGCAGCGCAATCCGGATTGCTAGGGACGCCGGCCTGGTGGCCTACAACGCGATGATCAACCTCCCGGCCGGCGTCATTTATGGCAAAGAAAGCCGGGCCAAGGACATGGAGCCGTTCATCGCCTCCATTGAGGCCGCCGGCAAGGCCGGTCTGCCTGTGGTCGAGTACAATTTCTTCGCGCACCGCGCCATCGAGGGTTACTACGAGACAGTCGGCCGGGCTGGGGCGGGCTACACCGGCTTCGACTACGCACTCGAATTACTGATCGACGACAACGGCCGCGTGCTGCAGCCGATTTATCGCGACGCCAGCGGCCAGATCACGCCCGAAACCCTGTCGGCCTTTCCCAACGCCAGGAAAGTAAAGTTCAAGGACCTGCCGCCGCTGGCCGATGAAGGCGCCCATAACCTGCAGGAAATGTGGGCCAATATCACTTATTTCTTGAAGGCTGTGATTCCGGTGGCCGAGAAGGCGGGAGTGCGGATGGCGCTCCATCCCAACGATCCCCCGGCGCCCATCAGCCGCGGCTCCCAGCAGATCATGGGAACCGCGGCGGGCTGGAAGCACCTTATCGAAATCGTCAACAGCCCCGCCAACGGCATCACCTTCGATTGCGGCGTCACTCGTGAGATGGGTGAGGACCCGGTGCAGGTGGCCGATTACTTCGCCAGCCGCAAGCGCATCAACCATTGCCACTACCGCAACGTGCTGGTAGTCAAGCCCTATGAGAAATACCAGGAAGTGTTCATTGACGCGGGCATGGGCGACCTGTTTGGCGTGATGAAGGCTCTCGTGCGGAACAAGTACACCGGGACGATTTACCCCGAGCATCCCCGCGCGCTCGACACCGACCGGGACCGCATCGCGCCCGGCGGCCAACCCGGCTACTATCCCGGCGGCGGGGGCCCCGCCGGAATTGCGTACAGCGTGGCCTACACGAGGGCCATGTTGCAGGCAGCCCTGGAAGTGGTGTAGAGCAGGCTTCTAGTCGTCGTGGCCAAGAACGATTTTGCCAGCGGCGCCTGGCATGCCGCGCACTACAACGAACGGACCGGCACTCTGGAGCAGGACATTCGAAGGTGCAGCTTCGTAAAAACGGCATGCGCCCAGGTCCGTCGATGGCCAGCGCGTCAGTAAGCGGCATTGGCGCGGACCTCAGCGAGCGGCTTCGCAAGATCCGCGAGCAGTTCCGGACCCATAACGGAGATAGGCGTCGACCCGTAGCAGAGGAGCCGATCGTGGAAGTCGCGCAGCGATGCGCCGGCTCCCGCCTTAGCCCGGTACTCTGCCAGCAGTTCTTCTATCTGTGCGCGACCCGCCGTATAGGCAATAAAGTAACCTGGTCCAAGGGCGATTGCGGCGATGGCCGCTTTCGCCTGCTCCACCGAGAAGCCGGTCTCGTGCGCGAAGAATTGAACCGCTTGGTCCACGCTCCAAGCCCCGCTTGCCAGCTCCGGATCGACGATGGCTCGGGCGCCACGCACGCGTTCCCATTGCGCCGTAAAGTAACGCCCGTCGAGATCGTCGCGGTAGAGACCAAGTTGCACGAAGAGTTCTTCGCCGTAGAACGCCCAGCCTTCCATGAATTCACCGCTTGCCTGGATCTTGCGGACGAAGTCCGGGTGGCGGCGCGCGATCGACAACTGCAAGAAGTGGCCCGGCATCGCTTCGTGCGCGCCCGTCGAGAGGATGCGATCGCTGTCGAAGTCCTGATTGGCATCCAGCTTCTTCGCCGCCTCCGCAAGCGATGTCGGAGGTGTTATGAAATAGAAGCCGGCTGTACCTTTGCTGAACAACAGCGGCGGATTCATGGAAGCGCCCGGCGACACCGGCTGCAGAAACTTCGGCGTCTCGACTATGGCCATCTCCCCGAGCCACTCCGGCACGTCGACTACGTAATGCTGCGAGACGAAATCCCGCAGTTGCGCAATACGCGCGCGATAGTAGTCGATGAGCGCGGCACCCCCGGGGGCGAGGCCCCCGCCGCTCCCCGGCCCGATCGGCGTACCACGCTCGGCCGCGAGTCCTTCCACCCACATCTGTACGGCCCATCCGTGGGCGAGTTCGTCGCGCGCCATGCGCTCAATGTCGTCGGAGTTGAACGGCAGCAGCTGCTCGTCGCGGAGCATCGCATCATAAGCGGCGCGTCCAATTACGTAGTTCTCGGGCCACGATGCCGCATGCTCGTCGATGTACTTCTTCGTCTGTTCCATCGCGGCCAGCGCCGTGTCCCGCGCCTTGACGAACGCCGCGAAGCGATCAGCCGGCAATTGCTCCCTCGCGGCGTCCGTCAACGGGCCGCCAAGTAGGCTCGGCGCCCCGGCGAGCTGCTCCGCTCCCGTGACACCATAAAGATGGCCTGGGCGAGTGACCAGCGCGTTGCCCGCCGCGATGTACGCGGCCGCGCCGGCGAGGCGTTCGGTGATCTTCTGCCACGCGGTGCCGACGTCGGCCTTGGTTGCACCCCCGGTACCCGCAATTGGCAGGTGGAGGAACTGCGTGTAGATCGCGCCCATGACTGCCAGTGAGGGCCCGGATGGGTCCTTTTCGTAGGTCTTGTAGACAAGGTACTGTCGCTCATAGCTGACCAGCAGTGCACGGAGCAGTTTGGCGTCGTCCACGTCCGTGAGCGAAGCGCCATCGAGCGGTATCGATGCGAGCTCGTTCTCCCAGCCGCGGATCATCGCCAGGTCGCGAACATTCTCGGCTTCAGACGGGGTGTCGAGCTGGCCGTCTTCGTCGCTCAGGCCTAGAGATGTCGCAACGAGTGGGTGCGATTTTGCCCAGCCGAAAGTAATCGATTGCGCAAGGGTTTGGAGCCGCTCAGCCGTCGTCGGCGGCGCTGCGGGAAGCACGCACGACGCGACCAACACAAACAGGAGCATGCGCAGGGCAGAGTGGGAGCGATCGGCCACCAGAGCCGGCAGTATCGCCACGGAGGGTCTAAATCCCATAATTCAAGAGGCTAGCAAATAATGCACACCCGGGTGTGGCGACGACCGCACGTGCGTGCTCGCGTGCTACAGAAGGAGAGTCTCGATACGGTGCGCGTGGACCATGTTTTCGCAGGGTGACCAGGCGAAGACCGTGAACCGGCCATCCTGAGAGGCAACCAGCGCCACCGCGTCGCGCTGGTCGCGTACAAACTGCGCCGCCGAAAGATGACGCGTGCCTCCGAGTTGTGCCGGCTCGACCACCTCGGCACGGGCACCTTCGATCGGCTCCGTCATGATCACCTCGGCGACCTGCGGCGACCCATGGCGGCGCACGATCTTAGTGCCGAATCCGAGCACCTCATACTGGTCCGTGATCACGGTCGCGCCATCCACCGCGGTCAAACCGGCGACACCGTCAACCGCGCGCCGGAGCGCATCCAACCAGCGGCCGTCCGGATTCTCGCCATCGCGGTTCTGCATCACCTCGGCAAGCGCGGAGAACGGTGGCGCCACCGCGTACAAGACCGGCTGCACCACCGATTCCCGCCACAACTCCGTTTTCGAGGGCACCACTAGCAGCGAGCCACCGCGGCCGTGGGCACGCATCGAAACCGCAAGATGGATAAGCGCGCTCACCGATCCGCTGGACGCGTGCTGGGTATCGAACCCAAGCAGCGAGGTCAGCAGGTCCGGGCAGTCCGGCAGGTGCGCGGACTGTTCGTCGATTATTTTGATCTCGTCGCCTTGCAATACGGCTACATTCACGAACTTTTCGGATTCGTCGCCGCGGCTGTGCTTGACAACCAGCAGACCGGGCGCGACCACTTCCAGCACGAGGCAAGAGGCAGGCAGGTTGCGAGTGGCGCCCCAAACGAAGAACTGCCGGCCGTCCCGCCAGACGCCGAGGTGAATGCCAGGGCGCTCCACGGCGGGCGCTAGCCGCGTCAGGGGCTGCGCTAAGAGCGGTAGCCGCCGCTCGAACATGAGGGGCCCTTTGACAGTTTCCGGCGCAACAAGGGCGAGCGAGATGCGGGGCATATAGCCCTCCTCGCGCCGGAGGCTGGCCCAGAAAGCCGCATCGATGATTGCCTCGATCGCCGCGATGCCGGGAGCCGGCGCCGTTTTCATGCCCCGGTGAGCCGAAGACGCGAGGAGGTGTCGTGTGAAATGAGCACGGATTCGGGCAGCCGCCGCCCTCGCCGCCGGGTATGCGGGCTGGGTCATCGAATGACTCCTGGATGTGAGTGCGCGGCTCCCGGTCGCATTCCGGTCCTAACTTATTACGTTATAGCAAGTGGGAGACATCACCGGGCGCCACCCGGCCGCGGCGGTGCGCGCTGGGCAGCGGCAGAGCGTTACTGCCGGCTCTCTGTCCGCACCACCGCGACCGGCCCCAGAAGCCCGGAGGGTAGCAGCGGCGAATCGGCCCGATAGAATGGCTGCGTCGTGTAGGTGTACTTCTTCGCGGCGCCGGACAGTTGATCGCCGATAAGCCGATTGACCCAAAGGTTGGTTACCTTGATTTCCACGGCGTTTGCGCCCGGCTTCAGTGCGCCTGTCAGTTCAGCCCGAAACGGCGCCTTCCAAACCACGCCCAGCGGCTCACCGTTGACGGACACCTCCGCGATGTTCTTCACCTCACCCAAGTCCAGCCACAGCCGCGCGCCGGACTGGAACCAGCCGGCTGGCGCCTCGAAGGTCTTGGTGTAGGTCGCCGTGCCGGAGAAATACTTCACTCCGGTATCGGCGCTCTCGCTCCATGAACCGAGCTTCTCCAGAGCAATCTTTGCCGGAGCTCCCCGATCCGCCTGGAAGGCGACCTCCCAGGCTCCGTCCAGCGCGCCCAGAGGAGTTTCCGTTTGCCGCGGCAAGGTTCGCGATGGCGTGGCGGACGCTTTGCGAAACACCACAAACACCGCCCCAAAAGGTTCCAGGTCGAGCGGCACGGTCGTGCGATCGCCCTCGATTCGATACGAGGCGGGTTCCGTCGCACCCGTATCGGCGTGCCATAGTTCCGCCGCTTTGCCTGCGACGCGGAAAGTGGCATCCAAGGATTCCGCGCGTGGGTTGCGGTTGTCCACCCAGTAGATTTCGCCGTCCGCCAGCTTACGATGCACGAACAGCAGGTTCGTGTCGCTCCCCGGTTTGGTGTACGCGAAGTCCGGCCCCGCCTCGATGGCGGCCAAAGCGTCCCCCAAGGTCTGGTTGGCGTAGACTCTGCCCTTGCCGAATGCGTGCTCGCCCGTGTCGGGCCCCCAGACCTCGTCGGCGATGGCCCGGAACTCGGCCAGGTCGTCGCTTAGGCTGGGCGTGTCCGCGGGCTTGGGTCCCACCACCACTGCGCCAGCGTTCACCAGGTCGCGGATCTTGCGCAGCACCGGCAACGCCATGTGCCGCGCGTTGGCGTCGAGAGCCAGCATGCGGTAGCTCATGCCGCTGGGAGTCGTTAGCCGCCCGCCCTCCACCGACAGGCGATGGAGCAACGCGTCGCTGTTGATGTAGTCGAAGTTATAGCCGGCCGGCACGTCGGGTGAATGGGTTGCGAATAGCGCCGTGACGTTGGAATCCTCCCCGTAGTAGTAGGCTATGTCGGCCACAAACTTGCCCTGTTGGAGCATATAGGAACTGCGCGCCAGGTACGATACCCACGGCTTGGCCACTTCCGCCCAAGTCTCGTGCCGCGTGAACCATTGTCCATACGGGCCCAGGCCAAGGCCCGGGATTTTATCGTTCACCGGCTGGTGTACCGAGGTGTGGATGACGAAGCAGTTCAGCCCCATGGCCAGTTCCTTATCGGCGGTAGGCTTTAAGGTTTCCGGCGACCACGACCATGCGCCGCGGCTGGCCGTCATCGATTCCGCCGCTACCAGGTTCTGACCATAGATGTGCGCCACCGAAGCCGATTCCCGGATATCGGCGTTGTAGCCGTACTGTTCCGCGTTCACGCCCGGCAATTGCGTCCACATGGCACTCATCGGGACATCCGCCGTGCGTTTGACCTCCATGCCGTCGCCGATGAACGCGCGTCCACTCTCGTGCGACTCGCTGTAGCGGCCCATGCCTCTGGCATGCAGCAAAGTAGTGAGTTGATCGTAGTGATTCTCGGCCACCAGGTCGGCTAGCGTCCGCCGGAAATCGTATAGGAAGCGGTCGCTCGCTTCGGAACTCTCCACCACATGACCGGTCAGAACCGGCAGCCAGGGATGCATGTCGTAGCCGCGGCGCTGGCGGAACTCGGCGAACATATCGTCGGTCCAGTTCTGCGGGCCGGCCTCCCAACTGTCGGTCACCACAAATCCGAGACCGCGCGCGCCCATCAGTCCGCCGGTGGCGTCTTTGTACTGATCCAGGTAGTTGTCGAAATAGTTCTTCACATAGGCGGGATTCAGTTTGTCCACCTCGAGCCCGGTAGCCTCGGGCGAGGCCGGATGATTGGTGATGCCAAGGAGCGAATACCCCAGCCGCACGACGATCCAGCGGCCCGGCGGCGGTGTCCAGTCGAGCGACCCGTCGGCGCGCATTTTGGAGGTCAGGTCGATGACGCCGGCTTTTGGAGTGGCGCCTCCGGCAGCCACGGGTGGGGTGCAGGAATCGAGAAGCCCGGTGCCGAGACCGAAAGCTGCCTTGTCTTCAAATCGATGAACGGGGGTCTCGGTGTGCAGCACCAGCTCCGCGATCGGTATTTCGCCGGCCGCGGCAAGCGGCGCGGCGTTTGCCGTCGACGGCGCTGGCGTCCGGAAGGTCACTCGAAAAAACCTGGCGATCGTAGCCGGAAATGCAATGGTGCGCTGGGGAGCACGGCTATTGGGAACGACGGCGACGACCCGAAACTCCTGGCCATCGACACTGGCCTCCAGCACCGGGTCGGCAACGCCTCTGCCGCCGCCGGCCACGATGGTGAGCCCGCGAAATGTCTGCGGCTTGGCAAATTCGAATTGAACCCAGGCCTTCTTGTTCGGCGGGGCCGCGGGCAGCATCGTAGTCTTCGCAAGGTCGCCATCGGTCATCGAACCTAGATCGAACTGACCCCCGCTAGACGTCACCTTCGGCTGCAACCCTGCCATCGGCACGCCGCCTTCGGGCGCCGGATAGGCGACCACCGCGCTGTCGGCGTAAAATTCCGGCGGCGGGGCCGTCGCTCCTGGGGCGCCGCGGCCCCCGATGTTCTGGAACGGACCGGTGCTGGAAGGCGGTTTGGGAAGAACGCCTCGGAAGGGTTCGCCTCCCCGCACGTGGGTCTCGCTCCAAACGAATTTTTTCATCGCCTGCGCGGGCGGTACCCACGGACCCCCGCTTTCGCTCCAGCCCGGCGATCCCGCAATAGCCATCTCCAAGCCCAGGCGGTCGGCCAGATTCGCCGCGAAGCGAAACGCGTCTTTCCACTCGGGAGTCATATAGACAAGCCGCTTCTCGACTACTTGCGGCGTACTCAGCGCCGCGTCGAAATTCTGGACCCCGCCGATGCCCACGCGCTTCATCCATTCCATATCCGCCTGGATGCCCTCCTTGGCGATGTTGCCGTTCATCCAGTGCCACCAGACTCGCGGCTTCGCGCTGTCGGGAGGGTTCTGGAATCCGCGTTCCAGGGCGTCGCCCGGACTCTGCGCCGAAACAACCCACGCCCCTGACAGGGCAGCAATGGAAGCGGCGAGGCTCAACAGGCCCCGGCTCGTGGCGATTCTCATGCTTCCAGTATCCTCCTGCAATAGAGTCGCGACTCGGTCCGACCCGCGACCGCGAGGGAGCGGTCGCCCTCGAATACATTACCGAACTTCCGAAACGGTCTATTTAGCCGCCCCGCGCCGGCAAAGGCGTCCCGTTTGGCGGTGGCCCGCGAATGCGGCCGCCATCAGACCGCCCAGGTTGCACTCCACTTGCGCTGCGCGGGATCAACCGGCGCCATCCCCCGCGGCAGGACGATGGAGGCGGGATCGGGCCCCGGTTCCCGTTCGAAGTGGAGCTGCCATCCGCGTTTCCGGCCGAGTGGTTCCAGCCGGATCGAGATGCGGCCAAAACGGGTGGGCGATCCCGAAATCGCGAATAGCTCGCCCGCCGCCAGCTCCGCTTCGCCGATGCCCGCCAGCAGCCGCAGCGATTGACCGTCTTCGAGCGCCAGCATGTGGCGCAGATAGAGCACGCATTCCGCGCTGGCCCAGTTGTGCGGCATGTCGCCCACATAGCTGGCCGCGAGCGACCCTCGGAGCGGCTGTTCCTCCCGCCAGCAATACAGCGGCGTAGCATGGTTCAGGAAGCCGGCGAACGTAGTCCGCGCCCAATCTTCCATCCCGGCCCAGAGATACACGTGGGCCACGAACGCCGCCGCATAGTTCCAGGTGCCCTCGTGCGGCAGCCATCCGGTTTCGGCCGGCATGTCTTCCTGGGTACACGCCTGCATCAGGGCGATGTGGCCCTTCACCACCGGGTCGTCTTTATCGAACACCAGGCCGGGGTAGATGGCGTGCGACATGGCCCACTGCGCCACCTGCGGCTGCGGGCGGTCCCATGGGTCGGCCGCGTTCCATTGCGGGTCGTTTTTCATCAGCATGGGCAGGTAATCGAAGCCTGCGGGGTGGCGGCGCATCTCCTGGCTGGCCGCGGCCCGGAACGCGCGATCGAGCTCTCGGTGAAAGCGGGCAACCGGTTCGAAGCCCGAAAGCTTCAATCCGGCGGCGGCCCTTTCCACCGCTTGCAGCCCTGCCAGCGCCCACACCGTGTTGGTGAACTCTTCCCGCAGCCCGCCCAATCCGCCATCGCCCATGCCCTTTGGGAGCAAGCCATAACGGCCGGCCGCGCTGCCCTCCTGGGCGGCTTTGGCGCACAATCCGCGCAGGAACTCCACCCCGCGCAGCAGGTTCGCCTGCATGGAGCGGAAGTAGGTCCAGTCCTGGCTCAGCTCGGCCTGCCGCACCAGGGTGAACATGGCGATGGCGGTGTCCTTCCAGTGCGCGCGGCCGGCGCCGGCAAAGATGCCGCCGTCTTTTTCCTGCAGCGCCCAGGTAGTTTCGAGGCCCTGCTGCGCTTCCCGGTCGTAGCCCAGGTATCGCGCCGCCTCAAGAATGAAGTTCCCGTCCACCACCCACAGGCCGCGGTAAACCGTGGGACCCACCTGGAACGTGAGCCGGCCATTTTTCCTCTCGCGGGCTTGCAGCAGGTTGCGCGCGCACGCCGACAGAAACTCGTCGTAGCGGCCCGGCACCCGCCATTCGACGGGGTCGGCGAAGGGCCGCCACGCGCGCCAGAACTCCCGGGCTTCGGCCAGCAGCGCGTCCGGCTCGGCCAGGCCGGCGGCGATCTTTTCGAGAGGCTGCCCCTGTTGAGGGAAGCGGAAAAACTGGCGCAGCGGCCGATCCGCGCCGGCTGCGTCCCGCTTCCCCTCCAGCACCCATTCGACGCCCGTATCGGAGAGCCCCGCACACGGCTGGTCGCTGGCGAAGAGCAACCCACCATCCAGGTAGACGGCTGTTCCTTCGCTCTTCACCGCGCGGCGCGACCGCACCGCAACGACCGGCGCCGCGTGAACCGTGCGCCGCGTGCGCGGGCGAATCTCCACCATCACGTTATCAACACGTCCCTCCGCTGTACGGTTGGTGGCGAAGGCGGTCAGGTGCAGAAACGCCTCGGCGCGGTCGATTCGGGTATGGACGATGGGAACGGCGGGCGATTCGAGTTCCTGCCATGAGACCACGTCCGGCTCGACGCCGGTCAGTGAAAATCCGATCACGGTCTCGAAGCGGCCGCGCGCGAAGCCGTAGCGCAGTTCGCCGCGCTCGCCCACCAGGCTCTTCGCCGGGTCGTCGGGAAAGCAGAAGGCCGTTTGTCCGGACAAAGGCGCGTAGCGAAAATCGATGGGAGCGGCGGATGAGCCGGCACCCGAGGCGCTTCGGTCGAGCGCAACACCGAGTCCCACGCCCGAGCGCGCGAGGAACTGCCGACGATTCCAGTGGGACATTAGTCCGAATTGTAGCAGCAACTTACAAGCTGTCGATTTCACGACGTTGCCTGCCAGGTCTATCAGCAGGGCTTCGTGCATTTCGGCAGGCTTTCCAATCACAGGGGTTCACGGTCCTCGGAGGAAGCAGCCGCGCTGCTGCGCCTCCACGACAAAACCGACACAGCGCCGGCTTGGACTTAGCAGCGGTTGACATGAGCCGTGTGAGGCGGCACAGCGCTGATTACCGATACGGACGCTTACTGACGATTTCGCCTGAACCGCTGGTATCTACGAACTCCGTAAATTCACATTCGGGAAAGGCAAAGCCGTACGTGGTCCCGCCATCTGGCGTGTCGGTGGCGGCGCTCGAAGATCCTAAGATCACAATGGCAGTTGTCCAGGGGGCCCCAATCGGTATGCGTCTGATTTTGCCGATTATTTCTTTGCACTGGCTGCTTGCTGTCGGGACGACGTATATCCTTTTCGAGACGACCCAGCCTCGCGCATCAGCCGTGAACTCGTAGCCTGTTCCGCATTCCGGGTATTCATAACGATATTTGGCGCCCCACTCGCGTAAGCCCCGCGACGATGTCGACGGCCCACCCATAGCGGCAACCAAGTTGGACCGTGGATCGCCCCGAGTAATGCCCTCATATGCGTCTAAATGTTGAGCGCACGGGCTTCGAGAAGAATCTGCGTCGGCCGCACTCGATGGCGGCGGCTCTAAAATCGTCGCAAGATGCATCACTGACTCCGTTGGGATTGCGAAGTTCAGGTTCTGTGCGTGTTCCACGAAGGAAGTTGTGATGCCCACCAGCCGCCCTGAGCGATCGAAGAGGCCGCCACCGCTCGAGCCAGGTGAAATAGCTGCCGACGTCTGAATCATCCGATTTCCGCCGAAAAGCCGAACTCCAGAAATCAGTCCCTCAGTCAATGTCAATTCCAGACCTTCTGGGGCACCTATCGCATATACGTACTCGCCAACAACAATCGCATCAGATCTACGCATGAGCACCGGGGGGGCGCTGAGCCGTTCACCGTCAACACAGCCAGGTCATGCGTGTCATCTACGGCGGAGACCTCTGCCTCCCACTCCGCAGCGCCGCGCCCTAGCCGAATCAACGCCCCGCCATCCACTACATGCTTGTTTGTGACCGCTCGGCCATGCGCAACGACAACCGCGCTTCCAGTCACAGCCAATCTACCATTTGCGTCGAATACCAGAACCGAGAAGACGGATGGGGAAACGCGTGCGTATACCTCTGCCGGCGTAAGCTGTTGCCCGATGGCCAGCAGTGGTAGACCCGCAGCAATGAGGAATGCCCCCCGGCACAATCGCATCATGCAGGTTCTTAAGCCCACGATTCTGGGGCCTGACACTCGGAGGCACTGCGCCGGGCATGTCGAATGGCCAAACCTAGTCCGGAGTCATCCCGAATCTCGCCCGTGTGCTCGATCCCATGATTTCCGAGTACCGTAACGACGACGGGTTGATCGGCTACGAAACGCGGCTCATGCCGTTGGCCCATGTTTTACATATCGGCAGGTCGGGAGGATACTATTAGGTTAGGCAACGGAAGATCAAGCAATTAGGCGAATAGGAGGCCATTGATGCCTCTGCCCACAAAGCACCGAACGCCCGCCTCATCCAGTCTTCCGGGCACGGCCCAAAGCGCGGCCATGGTGCACAAAAGGCGTGCGCGGACTGGGTAGACACAACCAGGCACCCGACTATGATATGCATTTACCCGGAAGGTTGGTCCTGTGCAGCGTGATAAATCCGCATGACTTCGATGGTCTGCTCTCTCACGCGAAACAGCCACATAGGGCGTTGGAGGAAACAAGATCTCGCGGGTTCCTTCCTCGCGTCCGGGACGGCCGCGCCCCGGCCATTGTTTCAACTCGCGAATAGTCCCGTACAGCTGCGCATGGTGGGGTCGCGGTAGCTAGGATGGTGCTCTTTGAGGTAATCGCTAATGCTCTGCAAGTCGGCTGCGGCGGCCGGCGTCCAACGGATGCGCATGTCTATGAGCGCAACATCTGCTCTAGGCGGGCGTCCATTTCTTCTTCTTCAATGAACTCGCCGCGGTCGGCCTGTGCGATGCCTTCCCGCACGGCGGCGCGAAAACGCTCCTCTTCCTGAAGCAGGCGCAAGGCGGCGTCCTTCACCAGTCGCTCGGCGTCGGTGCCGGCGTGGGTGGCGAGTTGGGAAAGCTGCGTCTCCTGCTCGGGCGTGAAGTGTACTTCCATGTTCATCACAATACGGGAAACGCCGCGGCCGCGCAAGTCTAGCCGCCGCGGAGCAAGAACTTTTCGGCGGGGCTTATAAACGAGCCTCGACCGTAAGGGAGCGGTTGCCCTCGAATACGTTGCCGAACTTCCGAAACGGTGTACCTTGCCGAGCGCTCTTCCTCAGATCTCTTCCGTGGATTCCGGCGCCGGCAACTTGTCGTTCTCGCCCGCTGCCCAGACATAGAGCGTCGGCAGCAGGAAGATGTTCATCGCCATCGCCACCATCAGTCCGCCCACGATCACGATGGCGAAGGGGCGCTGCGAATCCGAGCCGATGGCGTGGGAAGTTGCGGCCGGCAGCAGGCCGAGCGTCGCCACCAGAGTCGTCATCATGATGGGGCGCAAGCGAAGCACGGCTCCCTCCACCGCGGCGTCGATGATGGTATTGCCGCGGGCGCGCAACTGGTTGATGTATTCGAGCATGATCACGCCGGTTTGCACGCACACGCCGAACAGGGCCAGAAAACCCACTCCGGAGGATACCGACATGTGGGTATGGGTGACCAGCAGCGCCAGCAGGCCCCCCAGCGGCGCCATCGCCATATTGGCCAGCATCAGCGTCGACCATTTGAAGGAGCCGAACATGGTGTAGAGAATAATGAAGATGACCACGATGGTGATCGGCAGCACAATCATGAGCCGCTTCTGCGAACGCTGCTGGCTGGCATATTCGCCCGCCCAATCCACCTTGTATCCTTCGGGCAGCTTAACGCTCTTCTTCACCTTGGCGATGGCCTCTTCCACCGTGCTGCCGAGGTCGCGTCCCCGCACGCTGTACTTCAGGGCCACGTAGCGCTGGTTGGCTTCGCGGTAGATTTCCGAAGCGCCGTCCAGGGTTTGTACCGTGCAGAGCTGGGCCAGGGAAACTCGTTCGCCCGAGGGCGCCAGCAGGCGTATCTGGTCGATGGCCTCGCGGGTATCGCGATAGCGAGGCAGGTAGCGGGCCACCAGGTCGAAGCGCATCTCGCCCTGCAGCACCTGGGTGAGCGCATTGCCGCCCACCGCCGTCTGGATGGCGTCCTGCACGTCGGCCACGTTGATTCCGTAGCGCGCCGCCGCCACCCGGTCCACGGTGTAATTCAGGTTGGGCTGGCCGATCACGCGGAACATGCCCAGATCCTCCACTCCCTTGACGTTGCGCATCACGTTCAGAATCTCGTCGCCCTTGGCTTCGAGCGTGCGCAGGTCCTCGCCGTAGATCTTGATCGCCAACTCGCCCTTCACCCCGCTGACGGCCTCCTCCATGTTGTCGGAGATGGGCTGGGAGAAGTTCCACAGCACGCCCGGCAGTTTTTCTACTTCGCGGTCCAGGGCCGCGATCAGGGCGTCTTTATTCTCATGAAAGACCGGGCGCCATCCCGCCTTGGGCTTCAGATCCACGAAGTACTCGGTATTGAAAAAGCCGGTGGTGTCGGTGCCGTCGTCCGGCCTGCCCACCTGCGATACCACTTGGGTAACCTCCGGAAACGAGGCGAACATGTCCCGCGCCTGGGTCATCAGCCGATTGCCCTCGGTGGGCCCGGTCGAGGGCGCCAGTGTGCCGCGCGCCCAGATGGCGCCTTCATCCAGGTGCGGCAGAAATTCCGAACCGATGATGCCGCTGCCGATCAGGTACGCGCTGGCGGCCACGCACAGAAGGGCAACCCCCACCGTCAACCAGCGCGCGCGAATGGCGAAACGCAACGCGTGCCGGTAGGTGTTGGTAAAGAGAATCATGACCGGGTTGTGCCATTCGCGCACCTCGCGGCGGAACAGGAAGCTCGATAGCACCGGCGCCAGCAGCATCGAAAACAACAGCGCGCCGAGCAGGGCGAAGGCCACCGTCCACGCCATCGGTTTGAACAG
>JBEKZL010000074.1:0-25713 GCA_049509915.1 Bryobacteraceae bacterium
ATGAACACAGATAAACACAGATAAATCATAGAAGACGTAAGTGATTTGGTTTCTTTTATCTGTGTTCATCTGTGTTTATCTGTGGCTATATTTCTTGGGGGCGATTTTTCGGGGGCGTCTGCTAGGGTGGGGGTGTGGTTTACGGATTTGGAATTGGATGGACGCGGGAAAAAGGGCCGGTTGGCAACCGGGCCGCAGGTTACCAACCTGCCCCACAAAGTTTCGGATTGGGTTCGGGAGAGGCTGGGATTCGAGCCGGATGCGCTGCAGTCTCGGGTTTTGGACACGGAGGCGCGGCGCGGGATTCTGAATTGCACGCGGCAGTGGGGCAAATCGACGGTGACGGCGGCGAAGGCTGTACGCCAAGCCTGGCAGGAGCGAGGCAGCCTGACGATTGTGGTGAACCCGACGTCGCGACAGAGCGGGGAATTCGTACGAAAAGCAGCGGGATTCGCGCGGCGGCTGGGGATAAAGCCGAAAGGGGACGGCGACAACGAGATTTCGCTGGTATTTCCGAACGGCTCGCGGATAGTGGGGCTGCCGGGGACGGAAGCGACGGTACGGGGATTTTCGGCGGTGTCGCTGCTGCTGGTGGACGAGGCTTCGAGGGTGAGGGACGAGGCGTACCTGGCGGTACGGCCGATGCTGGCAGTGAGCGGTGGAAAGCTGTGGCTGATGAGCACGCCGTGCGGGAAGCGGGGATTTTTCTGGGAGGCGTGGGAGCATGGCGGCACGGAGTGGGAGCGGGTGAAGGCGACGGCGGCGGAGTGCCCGCGGATTTCGGAGGGTTTCTTGAGAGAGGAGAGGAGGGCCATGGGGGACCGATGGTTCCGGCAGGAGTATTGCTGCGAGTTCAGTGACGCCGTGGGCGGGGTGTTCGATGGGGACCTGGTGGAGCGGGCCATGAGCGATGAGTTCGAGGAATTAAAACTTTAGCCACAGATGAACACAGATAAGAGCCATAGATCAGAGAATTAGTCGTTTCCATTCGACTTTGGGTTTTTGGAAGTTGACCAGGAGGCAGCGGGTCAGGCTGGACGCTTTCAGGTAGTTCAGGCATTGCGCTATGTGCTGGCCGGTCAAGGCGTCGACACACTTCAGTTCGACCAGTAGAGTGCTTTCGACGACGAGGTCAGCGAGGTAATCACCTACGTTGTGGCCTTTGTAGAGAACTGAGAACGGGACTTGCGAGGCGGCGTGGAGGCCTTGGTCGGTCAGCTCTTTGAGCAGTGCCCGTTCATAGACTTTTTCGAGGAAGCCTGCGCCTAAGGTGTTGGCGACCTCGAAGACTGCGCCCAGAACGCGTTCGGTGAGGGGATCGTCGTTGTCCAATCTGTTTGGTGGCGGGGGCGGGGGGGAAATCTCCAAGAAAAAAATATAAGCCACAGATGAACACAGATGAACACGGATAAGAAGAGGGGAAAGACAGAGATGGCGTTGCCAGATTAAGGTGTGGCGCGGGAAAGTCTCTAAGAAAAAAATACCGGCCACAGATGAACACAGATGAACACAGATAAGGAAAGGAGGCTCGGGCAAACACGGATGAACGCGGCGTTGCCAGATTAAGGTGTTTGTTTTCTTTATCTGTGTGCATCTGTGTGCATCTGTGGCTGGTTTTCCTGGTTGTTGTTTTTCGATTTTGAAAAGGGGGGCTGGGGCTGGGGAGCGAGTATTTTGTGGGGGTCGACCTGGGGCAGGCGCGGGATCCATCGGCTACGGCGGTGGTGGAACGGGTGGAACTGGTGGGCGAATGGGACCCGGCGGCCTGGGCGCACCGGAAAGAGATCGGGTTGCGGCTGCGGCGGCTGGAGCGATTGCCGCTGGGGATGAAATATCCGGAGATCGAAGACTGGGTGGTGCGGCTGATGGAGGCGGTGGCGCGACACGGGGATTGCGAGCTGGCGGCGGACGCGACGGGAGTGGGGCGGCCGGTGGTGGACCACCTGCGGGAGGCAGGGCTGAAGTGCGGAATGCGGGCGGTGATGGTCACGGGCGGCCAGACGGAAAGGTCGGAAGCGGGATACGATTATGTGCCGAAGCGGGACCTGATGGCAGGCTTGCAGGTGCTGTTCGAGTACGGCGAGCTGAAGATTGCCAAGCGGTTGCAGCACGTAGACGCGCTGAAAAAAGAGATGGCGGACATGCGCATGAAAGTGACCGCGGCCGGCAACGAGCAGTATGGAGCGTGGCGGCAAGGGGAGCATGACGACCTGGTGTTCGCGGTGGCGCTGGCATGCTGGGCGGCGAAGAGGTGCCCGCAGAGGCCGAGGGTGACGTACCGGCTTCCGGGGCTGGGGTGAGTGCGAGCGACCGGTCAACACCGGAGAAACGATGGCCACAGATGAACACAGATAAACACAGATGAGGACGTATTAGGTTGCGTTGGCGAAGGCGGCGCGATTTTCGGCCAGGTGCTGGTTTTCGGATTTGAGAAGGAAGTAGGAGCCGATGGCGAGGACGTCCATCTTGGTGCGGAGGAAGCAGTCGATGGCCTGGGCAGGGGTGTTAACGATGGGTTCGTTCTCGTTGAACGAGGTGTTGAGGAGGACGGGCACACCCGTGATGTCGCCGAACTTGCGGATGAGTTTCCAGTAGAGGGGGTTGACGTCCTTCTCGACGGTTTGGAGGCGGCCGGTGCCGTCGCCGTGGGTGACGGCGGGAATGCGGCCGCGCTGGCCGGGCCTGATCTTGTAGGCCGTGACCATGAAGGGTGATGGGTAGCTGTTTTCGAAGTAGTCGCCGGTGGATTCCGACAGGATGGAGGGGCAGAAGGGGCGGAACGGTTCTCGGAACTTGATTCGGCTATTGAGGGTGTCCTTCATGTCCTTGCGACGGGGGTCGGCGAGGATGCTGCGATTGCCAAGAGCCCGGGGGCCGAATTCCATGCGCCCCTGGAACCAGCCGGCGATCATGCCATCGGCGATGTGGGCGGCGGTTCGCTCAATGAGGGAGTCTTCGGGTAGCTTGTGCCAGACCGTTCCGGCGCTGTCGAGGTCGCGCTGGATCTCGGTGTCGGAGTATTCCGGGCCGTGGTAGACATGGCGCATGACAGAGGACCGCGGCTGGTTGAGGACCTGGTGTTGGACGTAGAGCGCTGCGCCGATGGAAGTACCGGCGTCGTGGGCGGCGGGCTGGATGTAGACGTCGCGGAAATCGGTTTTTTCGAAGATCATGCCGTTGGCGACGCAGTTGAGAGCGACGCCACCGGCGAGGCAGACCGTCTTCTGGCCCGTTTGTTTCTGCACATGGTTCAGCAGGGCGAAATAGTTTTCTTCGAGGACGGCTTGTACCGAGGCGGCCAGGTCGTAGTGCTGCTGGAGGAGTTCGGAGCGAGGGACGCGCGGAGGGCCGAACGTCTCGACCATTTTGCCGGAGAAGGTGGCGCCGAGGGAGGGTTCGCCGTCGTCCCAGGTCATATCGACGCCCTTCGTGTGGTGGACGAAATAGTCGAGGTTGAGCCGGCACTGACCCTTTCGGGTCTTGACGACATCTCGGGCCTTCTCGGCGAAACGGGGCTCGCCGTAAGCCGACATGCCCATCATTTTGTACTCGTCGCCGTACTTGGGGAAGCCGAGAAACTGGGTGAATGCGGTGTAGAACAGGCCGAGGGAGTGGGGGTAGTGGACTGCGCCACGAACGTCGATCTTGTTGCCGCGGCCGACGCCCCACATAACGCTGGAGAAGTCGCCGAAGCCGTCGATGGAGATGGCGGCGGCTTCGTCGAAGGGGGAGCAGAGGAAGGCGGAGGCCAAGTGGGCGCGGTGGTGTTCGACGAAATGGAATTGCGTCCGAGAGTGGCCTATGCCGGCGGCCGCGAGTCGCTGACCGGTTTTAGCGATTTGGATGCTGTTCCCCGCACGGGTTGCGTAGCGAGCCCAGGACGTCGGGCGTACCGCGGCGCGCATGAACTTGGCGCCGAGGTGGGCTCTTGGATCGCGGGAGATAGCGATGTGGTCTGGTTGGGTTCCCCCCAGGCACGCTTGTGCCGACTCGATTGGAAGACCCGCCCAATGCTTGATGCGATTGAGACGTTCTTGCTCGAGGGCGGCGCTCAGATGCCCCTTGTGGAGCACGGCGGCAGAAGAATCGCCGTGGAATGCGTTTAAGCCACAGATGATCATAGTTGGTGACTGGCTATTTGTGGTCCAGCAAGAACCTTGGTATCGTTGTTCCCCGGATCAGGGCCGGCGGCCGGCCTACCGGCAAAGACCGTCTCCATCGTCTCAACCCAGTCCTTCACGACCGATTCAAACTCGAACCGAGGTAGCAGATCTGCTTTGTCGCGCTTCAGGACTCGCAGCCGCCAGCCCTCATCGCTCATTCGCGCGCGGAGAAACTCTGCCCAGGCCCCAGCTTCGGAAATACCTTTGGAAGCGAATGGATGCGATCGTCGGCGAGCGGATTATCGGGCGCGTCGATCCCTCCGAACCCGAGCACCTCGCTTTCCAGCCCAAACTTCGCGCTGTGCGCCGAAAGGTCCAGCACCAGGCTAGCCTTAACGAGCGGGGCTCCGATGAGGTATCACGCGGCTTGAACGAACTTTGATCGCCCTGGTTTGTACCACGTATTGTCGAAGCTGGTCAGCCTGATGGGGCCCATATTCAAGACGGTCAAACGAGGATTTCGGTGGACCCAGGCTTCGGGCCTCCACGAGTCCAGTCATACACGTCCGCCATCTGTTGGCCGATGGTCGACCAGTTGTATTTCGCGGCGATCAGGCGGCGCCCGTTTTCCCCGATCTCCCGCCGGCGTTCGGCCGGCGCCCCTAGCAGTTCGGCAAGGGCGTCCGCGATTTGTTCGACTTCCGGCTGGATCAACCACCCGCAGCCCCGGTCCACGATTTCCGGGAAGTTGCACTGGTGGGAAATGACGACGGGGAGCCCCATTGCCATCGCCTCAAGGACCGCTACGCTGAAGCCCTCGGAAAAGGAGGGCAGGGTGAAGCATTCGGAGGCCGCAAGAGCGCTCCATTTGATGGCGCCGGCCATCATGCCCGTCAGCACGACGCGATTCTCCAGGCCGAGGTCGACAATCAGCGCCTTCAGGGACTTGAGGGTATTCTCAAAGTCCGGCCCGGCGATAACCAGGGTCGCCTCGGGGAACTGGCGGCTAATGCGCGCCCATGCGTGGCAAAGCGGCACGAGGCCCTTTTTGTAGTGGATGCGGCTCAGGAACAGCACGGTGCGACGGCCTCTGAGATTGGGGAATTTGTCCAGAAAGAGCCCAGGATCCGCTACGCCTGGCGGCGAAATGCCGTTCGGGATGACCACGGCTGGGTTGGTGAGCCCGTATCGGCGGTAATCTCCGACTTCCGTCAGGGTGAGAGCCCGGAGGCACGCCGATCTTCTGAGTCGCCGGCGCTCCACGAGCGCGGAATAGATGGTTTTCTTCAGCCGCTTGTTGTTGACGGCCCAGGACTCCAGCATGCCGTGCGCCGACACGAACGTGGGTATTCCCATTTGGGCGGCTAGGGCCAAGGCCGTGACGCTGTGCTGCTGCCAGACCCCATGAACGTGAACGACGTGGGCTTGCCGAAGGATGGGGCGAAGCGATTTGTACAGGACGAGGTCTGCAATTCCACGAACCCCGCTCAGCGGCAGACATCGCAGGCTTACCCCGTTCAGCGGTTCCGGGTCTACCAACTCGTCGGATTTGCAGAGCGCGAGAAGGTCGACGCTGTAGCGGCCGGTTTGCGCGGTTGAAACGGCTAGCGCCGGCACGGAGGAACTCATACCCCCGTAGCGCGAATCCAGGTGGCAGACGATATTTGTTGCTTTAGGTAAGGACAAATTTGCCCCGTTCGGGTCAGGCGGCCACTGCGTTTGAACGGTTTGACTTGTGCCAGGCAATGTACTGATGGATTCCACTTTCGAACTCGGTTTTGGGCTCCCAGCCCAGTAGCCGGTTTGCCTTTGCCGTGCTGGCGAGCGTGACCAGAGGCTCGCCCGGCGGGACGGGGAGATAGTTGATCGCCGGGGTGATTTCAAGGCTTGAGGAAAGCGCCTGGATTACACGGCTCAGAGGGATCGGCGCCATACTGCCGAGATTTATGACCTCGTATTTACAGTTCAGGCTCAGGGCTTTTGTGATGCCGCCAACGATGTCGGCGACGAAGGTGTAATCGCGGGCTGTGGTGCCGTCTCCGAACACTTTGATGGGCTGGCCGGCTTCCATCAACCGCGCAAACTTCGCGATCGCCATATCCGGCCTCTGGCGAGGCCCGTAGACGGTGAAGAAACGACAACACACGACGTTGAATCCCCAGGCCTCCGCGTAGGCCGAGCAGAGCGCTTCGCCGGCGACCTTGGAGGCGGCGTAGGGCGAGATCGGTACGATGAGTTGCGACTCCTGGTAGGGGGTCTCTCGCACGCCGCCGTATACAGAACTGGACGAAGCAAAAACCAGCCGGCGGATCTGATTCTTACGCATGGCTTCGAGGACGTTCAGGGTGCCGTTCACGTTGACGTCAAGGTAGATCCCCGGATTGGACAGCGAATCCCTTACGCCCGCGCGGGCGGCAATGTGTACGACGGATGAGGGGCGCTCCGCCTCAAAGACCGAGTTCAGGGCCCCGGCGTTTCTGATGTCTACGTGATGGAGGCGGAGGCCCGGCGACTGGCGCGCGGCGCGCAGATTGCGGTGTTTCAGTTCAGCTGGGTAGAAGGCGTCGAAGTTGTCGACGATGACAACCTGATCGCCTTGCGCAAGCAGCGCTTCGCAGAGATGCGAGCCAATGAATCCGGCTCCGCCGGTAATGAGGGTCTTGGGCATGTGGTGGCTTGTGTTACGTGGTCTTATGTGGGAAGGTTGAAGCCGAGAGGCGCTGGATTTCGTTCGCCCAGAGTTGGGGCGAATAGAAGCCGATGATCTCGCGGGATTTCAGTCCGAGTGAGGCGCGCTCGGCGTTGGAAAGCTTCGAGATGCGCAGCATATTGTCTAGCAGTTCTTGGTGGGAAGCAGGATCGAAGGTGTAACCGTTCTCGCCGTTCTTGACTAGGTCGTCGGAGCAGCCGCATCGGTTGGAAACGAGGACTGGAAGGCCGGAGGCCATCGCTTCGTTGACCACGAGACCCCATGAGTCGCGAAGGCTGGGAAGAACAAGGCAGGCAGCATGGGCGTATACCGAACGCAGTTCGGGCGCGGTCTTGTGGCCGACGAAGATGATATCGGGTGCGGACGGTTGGCGCGCTGCCTGCTCACGCAGTTGGCTGCTGAGGGGACCGTCGCCGGCTATGACGAGAGACCAGTCGGGGCCGGACGCGCGATAAGCATCGAAGGCCCGCAGCAACGCGGGGAGGTTCTTCTCGGGTGAGAGGCGGCCGACGAAGAGGAAGTAGGGGCGGTTGGGAATGGTGGGCGCGGCGTGGATGTTTCCCGTGGCGGCAAAAAAATCGTTATCGACCACGTCGTAGCCGATGCCTATTCGGGTTGGCGGAATGCCGAGCTGTTGCAGGTAGGCAGCGGCGCGCTTACCGGCGACGATCCCGCAGTCGAATAGTATCGTGACCAGCGAATGTTTGATTCGCTCGCTTACCCGTCCGCGGGGATAGTCGTTTGCGTTTGAGTCGCTCATCGCAATGGTGGTTGCTTTATGGAGGGTTCCCCAAGCAGCGGCGGACAACGCGGCGGGCGTGGCCCAGCCGGGGACGAGGAGGATTTCCGGTCTGAGAATCGAGAGCCGCCGCCAAAGCTTGAGGGCAACGAAGTAGGGGTTGTGGTCTTCGCATGCGCCCTGGCGGATAGTGTGGACGTTGATGCCCGGCAGCTCCCTCTCGTTCTGCCAGCCGTAGAGTCGCTCGAAGCTGGCGAGTTCGATGGCTTCGACTTGGAAGCGCTCAGAGAGCGCGCGAATTCGAGCGATGTGGTGGGGGCCGAAATTGGTCCAAATCACCGCCAGTCTGCGCCTAGGTCCGAGGCTATCGGTGCGTGTTTCGCACGGCGGTGGCAGTGTCAGTCGCGGCAAGCAGACGTTCTCCGTATTTCTGGACCGTGAATTCCTGCGCCCGTAGATGGGCGTTCTGGGACATCTCCGCGAGGAGGCCGGGGTCAGAAATGAGCCGGTCCAGGCGGTCTGCGATCGCGTCGGAGTCGCGAATCGGAATGATGAAGCCCTCGATTCCGTCGCGAACAACGCTACCCGCGTTGGGCGTGGTGATTACGGGTAGGCCGGCCGCCAGCGCCTCGTAGCAGACCGTCGCGGAGCCCTCACAGATCGAGGGCAAAAGGAACACGTCGGCCCAAGCATAGTGTTGGGCCACCTCCGGTCTGGGCACCGGCCCCACCACTTCTACGTGTTCGGCGATTTTCTGAAGCGCGCCAAGCGTCACTGATATTGGCCCAACCATGCGGAACTGCGCGGCGCCGCCGAGGGACTTCGCAGCCCCAAGGACATAAGGGGCACCTTTGCGGAGATTGACTGTTCCAATTGTAAGGACCCGCAGGGTCTGGCCCGCCGAGTGGGTGCTCTCCAGGCGTTGATTCGCGGAAAACCCGTAGGAGGCCACCCGGCAGCGATCCGCAGGGCCACCGCAATTTCGGATCCCTTCCCGCACGAACTCCGAACCGCACACAATAATGTCCGCGGACGCCCATTCCGCCCGCTCGCGTTCCTGGAACTCGCGCCGGTAAGAGTCCCTGCCCCGGTCCTCCTCCCAGCCCGGGAAGTCGGACTCCTCGGCGGCAAGGAGTTCGTCCTCGACTTCCGCAGGCGCGATGGTCTGCTCCATGACACGGAAGACGCCTCGGTCCCTCGCGTGCACCAACAGCTCCAGGCCGGCCGAGTTGAATGTGTAGACGCTGGTCGCGTTGCCCAGCCCGCGCTTTACAATTCTGCGGCAGAATTCGCGACCAGCCCACAAGTTCACCGCCGTTGTCTCCCCTTGGGAGATGGCCCGCCGCCGGCGGAAAAAGTACTCCATGCCAAATGCCGGCCAGTGTGTTATCATGCCCGGCGGCATTCCGTCCGGGGCCCGCGCAACCATTCTTCTTGCCGCGCCCGCTCTGGAGCCTGTTGCCGCCAGCCGGCTCACCAGTTTCGGCCATCCCTTCGCCGACACGAGGTCGGTGTAGAAGCTCTCCAACAGCCCTGCGTTGTGGAGGATTCGCGGGACGGCGTAATGCATCCGCGCGCCAAGCTGGGCGACTACGAACACAGGGCGGCTGCCCCCGTCTTTGTGCCCGTCGGCTTGGGCCGGCCATGCGGGCGGAATCGTGTTAGGCTGGCGGTTCCGGAGAGGAGGGTGAAGACCACGATTGGGGCCATTGAGTAGCCAAACGGGACGAATATCGCGCCAAACCCCTGCGCGAACATGTTCAGGCTAATGGCGTAGAGCATGACGTAGGCGGAGAAGGCCAGGGGGGAATCCATCTGGCGCGCTGACGCGAATAGCTTCCGGGACGCTCTGCCGAGGCAGTACAGGAATAGCGCCTCGCCGGGACCGAATTGGGCGTACAGATCCGCAACGATCCCCGGTGCTGCGCCGGGCGCAACTGCCAGTCCGGTGTTGTCGCGGATATCCTGCCATGCGACTCCCGGGGTGTCGGGGTAGTGCTTCTCTGGCCAGAGCAGCTTCGGGATCGGGTTGATCGCGAGGAAATAGATCCAGCCCAGTCCGAATTCGAGTTTGTGGGTCTGATCGACGGTGTCAATGAGCGCCGCGTGGTAGATGAATTCCTGGCCGGTTTCCCCGCGCGCCCTCTCGTGCTCGCTGACGTCCGTCGATTGATCGAGCGCTTCGGCCAGCGTCGGGGCCTCTGGCTTGTCCTCGCTGAGGGTGAGCACGCTACGAAATCCAACCATCAGCAGTACGCCGAAACCGACGGCCGCAAGGATCGTGTAGGCCCGCGCGAGCGGTACCGCGCGGCCGCGGGTAATCGAGTAGCTTACGAAGAGCAGGCCGAGTGCCGAGAACAGGGGTCCCCTCGATCCGGTGAGGATAGCGTGGGTCAGAAGGACGGCGAACGACGACAGGAAGGCGGCCTTCCTCCAGCCCGCTACCCTGAACTTGGACGTGGCGAACATCATCATCGCAGAGCCGCTGAGGATCCACCAAGGTCCGTAATACAGGTATGCCGTGTTGTCTTGCCACGCCATCGCGCGGCCGTGGGGTTGGCTAAACGAATATGCTAAGCCGCCAGATCGCGAGAGAAAGGTCACGTAGAGGCACAGACCTATGACGGTGGTTCCTAGCCCGAAAGTCCAGAGACTGCGTGGATTCCAGGAGGGGGTGCGAGTGGCGCGTGGGCGGTTCGGTTGCCGCCCCCAGCCCCATACGTAACACGACAACATGAGCGCGGGGACGAGGAGCCCCTTGACGGTTTGTGGCTCAGTAAGGAAGGTCTGCAGGGCGCCGCTTTGCATCATGCGGGCTGGCTGCACGAGGTACAGAAATATAAATGAGCCGATCGCGACGAGAGGAAGTCCCATCGCGTCGCCGCGGCTGCTACGCATCGATAACAGCGACAGTGCCACTGCCGCTGTTATTACAGCGAAGGAGAAGGTTATCACGGACGTTTACTCGGGTCGCTCGCACTCTGAGATCAGGTCTACGTATCCTTGGATGACCTGTTCCCGCGGGAAGCGCTTGCGGTAAGCTGCCTGCACGCCGTTAGGCGTGAACGTGTTCTCTCTGATTTGCCGCGCGACGGTGACGAGGGATCTCGCGAACTCCTCCGGTTGGTCAGGGGCCGCCAGCGTGCCTAGTAGCCCGTCGCTCAGGAATTCCGGGAAGGCCCCAACGGGAGTCGCGACCACCGGTCTTCCGCGTGCGAGGATCTCAAGGGCCGCCAGACACTGCCCCTCGCTTATAGAGGTGAAGGCAAACATGTGACAGGAGTCTATCGCCGCTGGTACCTCGCGATGTGCCTTGCTCCCGTGAAAGCAAACAAGGTGCGACACGCCCATCTGTTCTGCCCTCGCTTGCAAGGCCCCCCGCTCAGGTCCGGCGCCAAAGATATGTAGCTCGGCATCCAGGCCGTTTCGGCGGGCCACACAAAAGGCCTGCACAAGGTAGGCTAGATTCTTTTGCGCAGCTAGCCGTCCGAGGTACCCGACTCGCGTGACGGACGGCGAAGGAAACGGAGTTGGGTCCCCGCAGAGCGGAGGTAGGTAGGGCAGTACCCGGACGTCGCCCCTGTAACTGTAGCCGCGCAGCTCAGTTTCGAAGCTTGCACCCTGTACGACTATTGTGTCGAAGCAATTCAACACATCTTGTGGCGGGACTCCTGCAGCCCACATCTCTGACGGCCGGTAGGGCGTTACGAGGATGAAGCGCGGCCTACCCTCCGGAAACTTATCCCGCGCTAATGCCCGCTGGGTTCTGGTCTCAAGGACCTTCCCAAACAGGACGACATCCGCCTGTCTAGCCGCTCTGATCCCCCTTAGAAGCAATAAGCGATCCGGCCATTTCCAGCGGCAGCCCCACCGCCAGCGCTGGCGATGCACCCGAAACCCACGTTGTTCCAAATCGGAGAGAAGTTCTCCTTTAGCTCCCCAGCATACCAACTGTGCCAGAAGACCCCGCTCGTTCAGCCCAAGCAGGAGGTCGTGGAGGAACGTCTCGATCCCACCTACGGGCGAAAAGCCACCCGAATAGAAGAGCACTTTGGGGTTGCGGTTCACTCTCTGTACCCGGGCAGGGCCCCAAATGGTACTTATGCAGGGCCAGCCCACAATCTCACGGGCCGCGCAGATTCTTCGAGCGGAGTGGCGCTACGTGCGGTCGTGTCACTACTCCCCGGCAAACGCTTCCATGATCACTCTCTCCATTCGCGCCTCCCAGGCTGCGACCGAGAAACAGGTCTGCGCGGTTTCATAGCCTCGTCGAGCAAGCTCCCTGGTCCAGACCGGGTTCTCCAGTAACGAAACGGCCGCTGCCTCCATTGCCCTCTCCGTCGCCTGAACCATAAGTCCGTTATAAGTGGGTAGTACGACGTTTGCCAGACCTCCTACGGTTGTGCAGATAGCACAGGCGCCAGCCCCGAGCGCCTCGACTAGGGAGTAGGATGTGCCCTCGCTTCCAAGTGACGGCACGACCTCTATATCGGCGGCAAAATGCTCATCTGGCATCAGTTCCCAAGGGCGCTCATAAGTGGCGACGTTAGGCAGTCCGGCCAAAAGATCCCGGAGTTCGTGTTCCCGCGCGAGCCCATTGTCCCCACCGTGCCCGCAAAAGACAAATTGAACGTCCGGGTACCGCGGCGCTAGCCTGCGCACGACGCGGCCCCACGAGAACGTTCCTCGGAACACGTCGAACCGGCGCGCGAACAGCACGCGCTGAATTGGTCGCCCACCGGCGAGTTTTTGCGCGATCCCGCCGGAATCGTGAATCGAGGTGCAGTTCGGCACGTACGCGAACCTATCCTCAAGGGCAAAGCGGTCTTCTATGACATTCCAGGAGCACCGTTCGCGCAGCCAGTTCTGAAAGTTCGTATCCACCGTGACAACGCGGTCCATGCGTTTACATAATTTCATTAGTCGCGCAGCCAGGCGGGAATGGTCCCAATCTTTCTTCCAATTCAGAGCGCCTTGGACCAGCGGATTCCGGAATCTCCGATAAGGCACATCCCAGTAAACACCATGCTGTATTAGTATCGCCGGGTGCACGCTTTTTTCTGGCACAACATGGACATCCGAGTAGATCGCCCCGCGGCCCCCGCGGGCTAGGAAGCTGTCCGTTAGTTCGCGCAGTTCGCGAAAATTCCGCCAGGCGAGAATCGGCGCGCCACGGAAGCGTTTCTGAAAACGCTCGTCCCCCCGCTGAAAGATGGTCGCATCGAGTCCAAGTCTTTCCAGGAGTGTGAGCAAGCGTTGCACGAACGCCTCGGTCCCGCCCGCCCGGAGCTTCGCCCCGTCCCGGGTCAGAAACCAGTCACATACGATGGCTGTTTTCATCTTAGTTAACGCCGTCGCCAAATCAGGGTGTCGAGTTCTGCGAGACAGACGCCCCAAAACAGGCCCATTTCGCATTTGCCGGCCCGCGTCTTGGCTGCGCGGTCAGATGCCAATGCGGGCACCTCGGCGGGCTCTGACGAATGTGGCCCAACCGCGCGTAGAAGGCGTGGGAGCGGTGCCTGTGAGCCCCAATCGCAGAATATAGTGTGGCTTGTTTTTTCGGCAAGCTAGGTAATTCGGACCCCGGAAGTCTTCGTCAAGGACCGAGTATGGCCGGAAGTCAACACCCCTGGGGTAAATCTTTCCCACTGAGTATCCTCGCGATTCAAGGTATTCATAGAAATCGCGCAACAGAAAGTGCGTCAAAATGTTGACCCGCCCGTATTCGAACTGGATCACGTCGATGGCATCACGGCGGATCGTTTCCTCGAACCCGCGCAGCACCTTGTCCTCCATGCCTTCTACGTCGATCTTCAGAAAATCGATGTGGTCGATGGATTTCTGGGAGACGTAGCTGTCCCCTGAGACAGCATGCCCGGCCACCGTTTGCCGCCGAAGGTGTTCATCGTGGGGGTACGCAATGGCTGAGGTCAGCTCCGACTGATTCCCGAAGCAGTACAACTGTAAATCTTCGCTTCGATCTGACAAGCCGCTATTTACGACGTTCACGCCGCTCAGCCTTCCCATAGTCTCGGAGAGAGTGGCGAACGTTTGCGGGTGAATCTCGAACGAGTGGACCGTCGCCGAGGGGAACGTGCTTTTGACCGCTGAGGTCCAGTCCCCAATATTCGCCCCTACATCGATGAAGCATGATAGAGGGAATCTGGCGAGAGTCGAGAGGACCCAGAACTCCCCGTTTGTCTTCAGGTCGTAGTCGTGGTTGTGGTAGCCGTCAACCAATGACTCGCAAATTGAAATGGCTTTTCTGAAGGGAGTTGCACTGCGGTGTCGCGCGAGATATCGTCTGGTGGAGACCACGGCGGCGCGCCGAGCGCGCTCAATAATGCTCATAGCGACAGCTCCATTTGCGGTTCTTCCTTTTTCCTTCGGCGGGCGCGTTGACAGTGATGTCGGCTATGGAATGCCCACGCGGTGACGATTATCGCGATCGTCGGGGCGTCGTTTGTTTCAGGGGCAGGAGTCATATTGTCCCCTAGTCGGTGGGCCGGTATTCCGCTGGTGTCCCAAGGAGCAACATCCGGAGGGGCTATGTTGTACGTTCAGTCCGACAGGAGGCGGGTGGATCTGACTCCCCTGAGGCGATCGCTTGGTCTTGGGGGCACCGGCGGCTTCCGCTACGTGATGTGTAGTGGGTCCTTTTGGTGCTGGAGAAGCCGATGACGCAGGTACAGCGCTTGCCACACGGTATGAGCGATGTAGGCGCCGAGCATTGAGCCGGCCAAGCCGAGGGCAAGCCTCGATGGGATTAGGTAGTAGCAGCCGGCAAGCAGGACCGCAGCCCACATGGCGTTGAATGCCAAGCCGATCCAGACTGATCCAGCGCTCAATATGGCCGTTCCCACTACACCGTTGATGCAACTTATCGCGGCTGTGGCGGCTGACAGGGCCAGCACTAGCCAACCTTGTTGGAAGTCGCGCCCGTAGAGGCGCATGATTTGTGGGGCGGCCAGCGCGACGGGCACAGCGACGGCCACAGCCGCCGTCGCCGTCAGGATCAGGTTCCATCGAAGAGCTTTGTTGTACCGCGACGCGTCGCGCTCCCCGTTCAGGTTCGACAGGATGGGCAGCGCAAACTGGGCCAGCACTGCGGGTATGAACCCAATGGCGTTCCTCCACTGACTAGCGGCGCTGAACACGCCCATTTCTCCGTAGCCGCCAGGTTGGTTAACCAGCATTGTGTTTGCCGCCCAGAGTGCGGGTCCGACTAGCGCGCCGCTGAGGAATGCGGGTGTCGAGAACGTCCAAAGGACTCGCCTTTCTTTCCATCCAGACGAGAGGCGGGTGTGGATTCCAAGGGCCAGGCAGTGGGCTCGTAGTGAAATCTGGCTCAAGAGGCACGCCACGGCCGAAATGGACACTAGCGCCCAGACCGCGCCGGGTAGCCCCCAGGAGAGCACGGCAATTGCGGTAACCGGGACTGCTATCAGGCCCCGCAGGAGGTTGATTCGAGCGGTGGCTTGGAAGGCCTCAAGGCCCGTCAGGGCACCTAGTTGCGCACCGTTGAGGGCGTTGAAGAACAGGAGCAGGCTGGCAATTCGTAGTTCGTCCGCCAGGGCCGGTGCATTTAGGGTCTTGACGGCCAGCACCGGTGCGGCGGCTAGTAGAGTCAGGGCCATGAGTCCGCCGGAGACGATCGCGACGGCTGAGCCGAGGGCGACGATTCGTCCGGCCCGTTCCGGGTCGCGGGTCCGGAACTGCGCGACGTACTTGGTCGCCGTGAGGCCGAGCCCCAAGCCCGCGAAAATGCCGAGCATGCCCACGGTGCTTTGGACCATGCCATACTCGCCGAATTGCTCGCGGCCTAACAGCCTGGCTGTGATCACGGATGCGGCCAGGCTTGCGCCCTGGGATATGACCGCACCGACGAGGGACCAGACGGCGCCTCTCGCGAACCGGCCGCGCAGGGAGTCCGCGGCCCATGTCTCGGTGATTGCCTTGGAGGCGTTGTTCCACGACCTGATCTCTGTGGGAATCAGGAGCAACTTACGTGCCTCCGGGTTTCCTCTGAAGCGGCGATCGTCGTACGGGTCCGGGCAGATTGGGTGGCCCCGCTTGCGAGCACGCCGGCAATCCTTTCGCTGGCTTGGCCGTCTCCGTAGGGATTGTGCGGGCGCGCCATTTGTTGGTAGGCGTGCGAGGCGTCCGGGCAGAGTTTGATGGCCTCGGGGCGGGTAGCGAAGATGAAGAGGGGTCCAATCATGGGGTTGGTCGTGGGGGAGCGGCCGGGCTGGCGCCCGGCTTGACCGATTGACAATCGATCCGCAGGTTTCCAGCCTGCCCCACAGAGCAGCCGAGCCGCGACCGAAACCGGCGGCGAAGATGGCTGGCGCTACGAGGAGGCGTCGGCTTCAGAGCCGACGCTGCAGACTGAGAGTCCGCGCCACGAAGGATCGAATCCGGCAGGTTGCAATGCATTTGGCTGGACGGGGCTAGGCGCCGGGCTTAGCGTAGTAGTTCTTATACCCCTTGTAATAATGGCCGTTGTAGTATCCGTAATACCCGCTCGGAGCATTCTTCGGGTTCCAGTCATTCAAGATCGTTCCCAGCACATTCGTTCCGTCCTCCTGGAAACGCTGGAAGGCGGCCTGGGCGGCATCGCGGGTGGTTTTGCCGGCGCGGATGACCAGGATCACGCGGTCGGTGAGTCTTCCCAGGACGCGGGCGTCGGGGATCTGGAGCATGGGCGGCGTGTCAATGAGGATGGTATCGAACTGCTGGCGGAGCTGTTTCAGCATCTCGGGCATTTGGGCGCCGTAGAGGAGGGTCATGGCGGCGGCGGTGGTTTCTCCGCTGGCTAAGACGAAGAGGTTGGGAATGGCGGTGGGACTGATGGCGGCCTGGGCGGCTGCGGATGTGGCCGGTGCGCGGTCCTTGAGCATGTCGCTGAGGCCCGGGGAAGACTCGATTCCGAAGATACTGTGCAGGCGGGGGCGGCGCAGGTCGGCATCGATGAGCAGCACGCGGTTGCCGACTTCGGCGATGGCGATGCCGAGGTTACAGGCTACCGTGGATTTGCCTTCGGCGGGGCCGGGACTGGTGAGGACGATGGTGCGGGGGCGGGAGCCGTTTTCGCCGGAGAAGAGGATGGAGACGAGGGTGGAACGGAAGGATTCGGCGAGGATGGATTGTTTGTGCTGGAGGGTGACGAGCTCGACGCGGTTCGAGATATCGGAAGCGGGGGCGATCTGGCCGGCGACGGCGTGCTTGAGACGCCGGCGTTGGTCGAGGCTGCCGGCGGGGATGATGCCGAGCTCGGGGATGTTGAGATAGAAGGTGGAATCGCCGGGCTGCTGGATGGTGCGATCGGCACGCTCGCGCATGACGACGAAGGCGACGCCGAGGAAGAGTCCGGCGAGGAGGCCGAGGCCGGCGCTTTGCTCTGTGTCGGGCTTATAGGGAGCGGTGGGGACCTTGGCGGGATCGACGACGCGGACGTTGCTGGCGCGGAGGGCGGAGGCGATCGAGGCCTGGTTGAGCTGCTGGAGCATGGCGTCGTAGACGGCGCGGTTGGAATCGACTTCGCGCTTGAGGATGTTGTACTGCACGGCCTTTTCGCCCTGGCCACCGACGAGGTGGGCCTGGCGGGCGTAGTCGTCGGAAAGAAGCTTTTCCTTGCGGACGGCTTCGTCGTAATCGTTCTTGATGCGCTTGAGGATATTGGAACGGTCTTTATCGAAGGCGGCCTCGATGGTGGAAATTTGAGCCTGGACGCGCTGGATCTTGGGGTGGTCGGGGGTGTAAGTGGCGCTCAGCTCGGCGATCTGGCGGCGGAGTTCGGTGAGCTTGCCGCCGTAATCGCGGAGGTTATCGTCGCTGATGATATCGGGGAGAGCCTCGGGCGTGCTGGTGGCGGCGGTTTCGTAGCGGGACTGTTTGGCGATGCGGTCGGCCTGGGCGGCGCTGAGGCTGACCTGGATCTGGCGGAGCTTGTCCTCGTCGACGTTGGTTTTTTCATCGGTGAAGATGAGGCCGGCGCCGCGGGCGTATTCCTGGAGCTTGTCGTCGGAGCGTTCGAGCTTGATGCGGACGTCGTCGAGCTGGCGGGAGAGCCATTCGCTGGTACGGGCGGTGCTTTTCCAGCGGGTTTCGAGGTTCTGATCGATGAATTCGTTGGCGAGGGTGTTGGCGAAGGCGGCGGCGGAGCGGGGGTCGGTGGAATCGACGCTGATATCGAGGATGCGGGTCTGGCCGGAGGCGCGGACCTTGAGGTTGCCGGCGGCGTAACTGATGGACTGGGCGAAGGCGTCTTCGGGCCTGGGCTCGGGGAGGTTGAGGGCTTTGCGCCAGGCGGAGATGCGCCCGCCGGGCTGGGAGAAAACCTCCGGTTTCTTCAGTTTGGTGAGGACGCGTTCGATGAGGGATTCGCTTTGGAGGATCTTGATCTGGGTCTGGATGTCGGAGGTTTCGGAGTACTGGCCCTCGCCGGAGGCGACGGGATCGACCGTGCGCATGTTGAGGAAGTCCTGGTTCAGGGTGACGATCTCGATTGAAGTATGAGCCTGGTAGACGGGGGTTTGGGGGAGGGTGACGAGGACGCCGATGAGCGCGCCGACGAAGGCAATGATCATGACGGTGCCCTTGCGGCGGCGGAGGATGCGCCAGTATTCGAGAAGGCCGCCCTGTTCGGGGTCGCCGGAGGACGGGGTGTCGGGGTATTGGCGTTCGGGGTAGAGGCGCTCCGGGTAGGCTGGACGCGGCTCGGAACGGGCAGGCAGTTGAGGGTGTTCTTCCATGGATAACTCAGTAGTGATAAACCGCTGCGGCCGCTACGGCCGAAGTCACGCCAAGAACGCTGGTAAGGGCGGTGGCGGCGCCGGATTTCCTGCCGCTGAGGGGAACAAAGAGCAAGTCGTTGGCCTGGAGGGGGACATCGGGTACTTTGCCGGCCAGAAGCGCTTTCAGGTCGATGGGGATTTCGGTGCGCGTATCGGAGCCGGGGACGGGGCGCATGATGCGGGCCTTGCGGGCATCGGCGAAGCGGTCCAGGCCTTCGGCGAGGGAGAGAATTTGAAGTGCCGACAGGTGTTGGTCTTCGCCGAGGACAAAGCCGCCGGGTTTGTGGACGGTGCCGATCACGTAGACCAGTTGGCCCTTGGGGACGGTGATGACGTCTTCGGGCTTGATTTCGATGTTTTCGGCGGGATTTTGGGCGTCCATTACGCTCTTAATGTTTACGCTGGCGATGCTGTAGCGGCCGGTGGGGTCGTCCTTGGCATCGGGGAGCGGGATGCGGCCCCATTCCATCCGGCGAGTAATTTTGATGGAATAACCGGCATCCTGACGGACCCCTCCAGCCAGGGAAATCACTTCGAATAAAGTTTTGTGGCCTTCCAACTGGTGTACCCCGGGGGTTTGGACCGCGCCCAGCACCGACACGGGCTGGCTGCGGGTTTCGACCAGGTACACAGAAACATCGGGATGCTGGAGGAAGTGCTTGAGGTGATCTTCGAGCAGGTCGGCAAGCTGTTCGGTGGTAAGGCCTGCGGCATGGACGCGGCCGATCATGGGGAGAGTAATATTGCCTCTTGCATCGATGCGGATCGGGACGGTGGTGGTGACTTCTTCGGCATCGAGGGCGCGGACCATGAGTTGGTCGTCCACACCCAGCGCATAGCTGCTGGGGGCACCGGCATCGGGTGGCAAGGGCGTCGATGGCGGCGCTTGTGCCAGGCATGCAGCGGCGAGGGATAGAAGCAAAAGGGGACGCATGTGCTGTGTGTTCCTGCGGCTTCTGATTCTCATGACATGATCTTCTCCGGGATCTTGGCCTGATCCAAAAGGAGCGAAAAATCGGACTCCAACTGGCGAACCCGTTCATCCAGCTCTGCCAGTTTGGCCGCAAATCCGTCCTGCGGCTCGGCCGATTGGTTCACAATGCGCTGCAAGGCCAGCCGGGCGAACTCAGAAAGGTTACGCACACCGTAGACGCCAAAGTGCGCTTTGAGGCCTTCGTATTCCACCCCGGAAAGGCGGACGCTAATCATTTTTTCTTTGGTAACGCTACCAGACATGGCACGGAGACTCCTCTAAGGCTTGCAAGGAGAGGTTAGGCAATTTCACCCGCGGCGAACGCGCTTTCTGCGTGAACTCTCGGTTTCTAGCCGAGTTTCGCCAATGGGCGCGTAGGGGAAGACACGGTAACGATGCGGGGAACCATGTGACCTGAGGATGGGACCAACCCACTCGCTGTCGATCGAGTGCCTCATCCTGGCTGGAATGCGCAGTTGCCGGGCGAGTCAGTCGACCAAACTATCTACTCGGCAGTTTCGGGTCTGAATACACAAGCTCCGCCATTTTAGTCCCATTGGCGGGACTCATACCAAAAAGGCCGAAAGACAGGACCCAACCTGCGACTGAATGACAATGCAGTACGCAAGTTGTCAAACGCCATATTAGGATCTTAAAGTACAAAAGTAAAGCACAAAGGCGTATGAAATAGTACCATATCGCCAGGGAACAGGAAGCTATCTCGCTGCATGACAATGTGATAGGCACACAATTGTCATACCGGGCCGAGGCGCCCTTCGCTAGACAATGTAAGCCGTTTTCTCACATGATATGGTATGTCCAGTACCTCTTCGGACGGCCTTCGCCGGCGTATATAGCGATATTCCGCGAATCTTGTGCGGGCGGACATGACGCCGCGATTTCCTGCTGTGGGAGCCATGGAGACGCTTCGGTCTGAAAATTCGGTTGGTAGAACGATCACAGGAGATGGTCTTTCAAATAGCGAACCAGGTCGGCCGTCGTTTGGAGGTCCAACTTAATGAATCCTCGCCTCTTGTATGCGCCGACTGTCTTGGCGCTCAGGTTCAGTTCGGCAGCGATCTCGGTGCCACGCTTGCCTGCCGCAAGCGCCAGCAAGACCTTGCGTTCTTGGGTCGACAGATTCGGAGGACACGTGGCGGAACCCGGATTTTCAATTGCCAGAGGAGTCGATTGACCGAAATACTGCTTGCCTTCGAGGACACTCCGGACCGCCTTCAACAGATCGGAGCTGCTGGAGCCTTTTGAGATATAGCCCGCGGCTCCGAGTTGCAGGGCGCGGGCTGCGTACTGTGGCTCCGTGTGCATACTCAGCACGAGCACTACGACCTGAAGACGAAGGGCGCGGATCTCCCTCAGGACAGAAAAGCCGTCAGGGCCGGGGAGACTCAAGTCCATAATCACCAGCCGCCAGGCCTTCGCCTTGATTTGAGCCAGGGCCTCTTCGGCAGTTCCCGCCTCGCCAAAGAAGATGTCCCGGTACTTTCGGCCAAGCACCTGCTTCAAACCCTCACGAACGAGGTGATGATCATCAATAATCAGTATCGATAGCTTCTGAACCAGCGGCTTGCCTCACCAAGGGCTGACCACCAGAGCTACTCCCGAGAGCTATATTTACCGAAGCGCTTAGTTTAGTTAGGGTAGTACGAAGCAGTACCGCATGCAAGGGTAAATGATGCGTTTCGTGGTTTTTTTTCTGGACGCTTCCCCAGCCAACTCAGGGCCATCAGGCTGTGGTCCGCGCCTTCGCGCGCCAGGCAACGGAATGGCAGACAGCCTGACGTTTACGTGGACGGCCGACCGGTCGACGAAAGCACCAAATCGGATAATTACGAGAAAGCCAAACTCCACCTGGCAAAGATGAACGCCAGGAAAGTCCGTGGCGAACTTGGTGGGGCGAACGCCAAGCTCACCGGTGGACAAGATCCTGGACACATTTCTGAAGGCTCTCAAGGTCCGCGCTGGCGAGAAAACGTTAGAAATTCAAGAGCTGGTCGTTAATGCCCACCTCCGTGGCGCCTGGGATTCCGCCTGTGACCGGGCCGGCCTTCCCGAGCTTCAGTTTCACGACCTGCGACGATCAGGTGTCAGAAATTTGTAACGTTCACGCGTCCCTGAGAGGGTAATCATGAGCATAACGGGCCACCGAACGCGGGAAATGTTTGATCGCTACAACATCACCTCGGAGTCAGATTTGGCCGACGCGGCCCAACGTATCCAAGCCTGTCGAGACGCCCAAAAGGCGTCGGTCTCCGGTTTGAATAGTGACAAAAACCGTGACAGTGATCCAAGAAACGAAGGGCTCCAGATTGCTCCGGAGCCCTTAAATCTTTCATGATCTATGGTGCGGAGAGGGGGACTTGAACCCCCACGAGATTGCTCCCGCTAGCACCTCAAGCTAGTGCGTCTGCCAATTCCGCCACCTCCGCGTTCCCGGGCCCTACTTTTTCGGCGCTGGCGCGGCCGGCTTCGGTATAGGCAGCGGCACAGCATTGCCACCGCCGCTCGCCGGTCTCGGCACAGCGGGCACTCCTTTGGAGGGCGCTCCAGTTATCGGCGCTGATTCCAGCACCGTCGTTCCCATGCCGGCGTTCCGGGTGGCCAGAATGGAAAGCGAAAGCGACGTGACCATGAATAACGCCGCGGAAATCGTCGTGGCCTTGGAAAGCAGTGTGGCTGAACCACGCGGGCCAAAGGCGGTCTGCGACCCCATCCCGCCAAATGCCCCGGCCAAGTCCGCGGCCTTGCCGCTTTGCAGCAAGACTACGATGATCAGGAACAGGCACACCACTACATGCACGATCAAAAACAGTATATACATTCGAGATCCGTAACTTACAGTATAGGCAACCGCACCCGCCGCAGTCAAACGAGATGCGCCGCGGCGACAGCGGATACCGAACTCCGCTCCCTCCCCTGGACACACCTGCCCAAACCGTCCTAACATGGGCGGTGATGCAAGCCCTTCTGCTTCCCCGCTATGGACATTTGGAGATAGTCGACATGCCGGTTCCGGAACCCGGCGCCGGCGAGATTCTGGTTCGCGTGCGAGCCTGCGGTATCTGCGGCAGCGACGTACACGGCCTGGACGGCTCCACCGGCCGCCGTATACCGCCTCTGGTGATGGGTCATGAAGCCGCCGGTGAGGTGGCCGCAATTGGCGCCGGCGTGTCGGACCTCGCACTCGGCGACCGGGTGACCTTCGATTCCACGATCTTCTGCGGTCGGTGTTTTTATTGCCTGCGCGGAGAGGTCAATCTCTGCGATAACCGCGAGGTCTTGGGAGTCTCGCCCGGTCCCTATCGCCGCCACGGAGCCTTTGCCGAGTTCGTGGCCGTCCCGCGGCGCATCGTCTACCGGCTTCCGGAGACGCTGAGCTTCGAGCGCGCGGCATTGATTGAAGCCGTGTCCGTTGCGGTGCATGGCGCCGGCTTGAGCGGTGTCCGCCTGGGCGATACCGCCGTAGTGGTCGGTGCCGGGATGATCGGTTTACTGGTGGTCCAGGCGGTGCGCCGCGCTGGTGCCACTCGCGTCGTGGCTGTCGACGTGGACGAAGCCCGCCTCTCGCTCGCCCTCCAACTGGGCGCTACCGAAACCGTTCTGGCCGGACCGGGGGCCGTGCCGCGCATACTGGAGGTCACCGGCGGCCGCGGCGCCGATCTCGCCATCGAGTGCGTCGGAGCCGAGGCTCCCATTCACACTGCCGTCTCCGGCGTTCGAAAAGGCGGATCGGTGGTTCTGGTGGGCAACGTCTCACCCAAAATTGCCCTGCCCCTCCAGGAAGTCGTCTCGCGCCAGATTCGTCTCCAGGGCTCGTGTGCCTCCAGCGGAGAGTACCCGCTAGTGATCGACCTGATCGCCACCGGGGAAATCCGCGTGGATCCCCTCATCAGCGCCGTGGCTCCGTTGAACGAGGGGCCGCTCTGGTTCGACCGCCTCTATCGCCGCGAACCCAACTTGATGAAAGTGATCCTGCAACCATAAGTGGCCGACTCACCGGTACGGTCAACTAAACCGCGAGTCGGAACCGCGACCTTCAGAAGCCGTGAAATATTTGTCACGGCTTCTCAGGGGAGCCGTCGCCGTCACCGTTCCCGAGTTTGGTCCCGGCTACTGCCGGGCTAGGAGCGGTTGCTTCATATATGGCCGTAACTCCGAAAGTTAGATTAGTCAACTCACCGGACTGCCTAACCAAAAACAGCCCCGCCCGGTCTCCGGTGTAGAGCCGGAGTCCGGGCGCAGGTTAAGTCCTACGAGAGTTTGAAAGATCCCCTCGTCATTTCTTGCGACGGCGCCTAACCAAACCAAAGGCGAGCATGCCGATACCGGCCGCGATCATGCCCAGCGTGCCAGGCTCCGGTGTTGTGGTCGCCGCGGTGACAACGCCCGCAAGCACGGCATTGCCGCAATCGGCGGCGGAAAACTCGATGCCGATCGGCCCGTTGAGCATCAGGCTGAGGAATGCGGTGGGCACCGAGAAGTTTAAGGTGACCTGGTATTGCGCGCCATTCGTTTGGCAGCCGGGCCCGCTCGTACAAATTGACTCTGTCCCGGTTTCCGCCGGTGTGGCGCCGGAAGTGCCGGTCAGGTCCACAACTTGGCTAGGCCGATAAATGTCGTTCTGGTCATACGCCGTACCCGCGGTTTCGGTTGTCACGGTGGATCCATCGATGGCGTACAGATCGCCGGTCGATAAGTTGGCGTTGACGGCTGCTGAGCTGCCGCCGCCATCGAGGACCACGCCGTAAGCCAGACTCGCCGGGGTCGGCACGGTCACACAGTCAGAGCCGTTGCTGCAGGAAGGCGTTGTCGGTGAAGCCGGGTCATAGAAGAAAAGATCGCCAATATTAAATCTGCCGGGTACTCCGCTTTCCGTGAAGGAAGCGAGATACTGGGCACCTGCGCTGCCTTCGATGCTGGACTGGCCATCACCGAAATCGAGATCGATCACCGCCGTCACTTGGTCGGTAGACGTATTCACGGATACCGAGATAGACTGCGTGTCAAAGTATAAGGCGTCTCCAACTACGTTTGGATCGCCGGAACCAAAGTTGCTGTTGGTGAGAGTCGTCGCGGATCCAACCGCGCAAGCGAGGAGCAGGAACTGAACGGTGCGCATGTTCTGAGCATAAGTCGAGTTACTGATATAAGTTAATAGCTCATTGAAACAAAAAGTTTGCAGTACGTCCCAAGTAAACTTCCCGTACGCACTACGAATTATCCGGTCGATACCATAAGACTTATCCGTACTATTGGTTCGGTTTGCGGAACGGAAGGTCGGATGATTCCCCCCATCTACCACGGAATCCCAAAGTTTCTTTGCGCTCGCGACGATGTTTTTCGCGGTCTGCTCCACAAATGGCTGCTTTTGTGGAGCAGGCGTTTTCGCCTGTCGCCGCCGGCTTGAGTCAACGCTGTCGCGAGGCAGGACGGCATCCCCACACACCCCGGTTGTTTACCGGCGCTTCTGGCGGGCCACGCCAAATCGCCAATTTGGATCGCGTCGCCGGTTGCCGCGCCCGGAATGTGACCTGTCTGCTCCCCCCGGTCCGAACCCGGCGGCGTTCGGTATGGCGCCGGTGGGGTCCGCCTCCGAAACCGGGGGGAAGGAGCCGCTGCGGAGGGGTTTGAGCACGTGCGGCGCCAAACGCCTGTTTTAGAAGTTGGCGCCGGTTTTTGAATGAGATGACGCGTCTACCGCCAACCCCGCGTTTGCGCGGGTGTCAACTTCCTGGACACTTGGCATTCCATGAGGTAGACTAACTTGCCATGGGACCGGTTGCCGCGGGCGTCCAGGACAGGCTCGGAGCGATTCTGGCTATCTGCCGGAAGATGAACTCCGAACGCGACCTCGCCAGCTTGCTCGACGTCGTCGCCCGGGAAGCCACCAGCCTGCTGGAGTGTGATCGTGCCAGCATTTTTCTGCTCGATCGCGAACGCAACGAGCTGTGGTCCAAAGTTGCCCTGGGCAGCCCCGAGATACTCCGTTTCGACGCCCGCCGCGGAGTGGTCGGCAGCACCGTTATGAGCGGACTCACCGCCAATGTCTGCAATGCCTACGACGATTCCCGCTTCTATCATGCCATTGACGGGCAGACCGGCTACCGTACCCGTAACGTGCTTGCCGTGGCCATGCGCAATCAACGGGGAGAGATCATCGGCGCCTTTGAGGCCCTCAACAAGAACCACGGGGACTTTACTTCGCGCGACGAGGAGTCGCTCGAAGCCCTCGCCTCCCACGCGGCCATCTCTATCGAAACGGCGCAGTTGATCGGCGAGTTGCGGCGCAGCCAGAACGAACTGGTGGAACAGAACGCCCACCTGTTTCGCGAGGTCGAGAGCCGCTATGCCGCCCACGGCATCATCGCTTCCGG
>JBEKZL010000075.1:0-25646 GCA_049509915.1 Bryobacteraceae bacterium
CAGCCGCTCCCCGTTCTGCATGCTGATGATCAATCCCTAGCATGCGGCTTCCCCCCTTCAGGCTCATCCTGCGTTAGAAACGCGCCCCCTCCCCAGGCTCATGCTGCGTTATACAAGACTTGTTGGAACCATCGCCGCTGCGGTACAGTAATATCGTGGATCCGGTACCATTCCAGCAAACGGTGGTCGCCGCATGTGCCGAATGCGTTCAGACCACGGTGGGCGCCTTGCCTGGCGCGCCCCCGCTCGAATCTCTCATCCAGCGGTATCAGACGGCCGAAGGCAAGCTGCGCGTCGATCTCGGAAAGATCTCCATCATCACCGATCCCACCGCCGGAGAGCGGATCATTCTGGACCACCTGGCCATGGAGGCGCGCATCCTGAGCGATATACGGATTCCGCCGGAGCCGCCGCTGCCGGGCATCCCCGGAGTACCCCAGATTCCGGCCCTGCCCACCCCTCCGAATGCCCCGAACGTGGTCGCCCTCGGCAAGGACTTCATCCAGGGTCTGGAAGTGGAGGGCATGCGTTACATCTTCCCGGTCCTCGATGCGCTCAAGCCGCCGTCCATTACGAGTTGGGAAGTGTGGACCAGCACCAAGCTGCAAATGCCGGTGCTCACGCGAACGGTAGGCAGCTTTGGCGTTCGCACCTGCATCTGCAAGTGTACTCCAGTGGCGCCGCCCGCCTCCATGTTTCAGATTCCCTCCGGTTACAAGGTGATTCGCGCCCCAGTCGGGCAGTAAGAAGAAGCATAGCCAGAGATGAACACAAATGAATGCAGATAACCGCAGGTAAGCAGCAAAAGGATTTATCTGTGTTCATGTGTGGCTATCTTCTTTCATGCCTCCGGTTCGGCTTCCTCGAGGCGGCGAACGGACTTTTCCACCGGCTCCAGTGGCGGGATCTCAACACCCAGCGGGGCGGTTTTGAGGTCGGCGAATTTGCGGGCAGTCACCATCACCCTGCTTTCGAAGGAACCGATGGCACTGTTGTAAGCTTCCACCGCGCGCTCCAGACCTTTGCCGGCGCGGACCCAATGCTCGCCCATATCCGAGAGGCGCTTATAAAGGTCCTTACCGAGGGCGCTGATTTCGGCGGCGTTTTCGGCCAGCTTCTCCTGCCGCCAGCCGTAGGCCACGGCGCGCAACAAGGCGATCAAAGTGGTCGGTGTGGCGAGCACGATATTCTGCCCGGCGCCGAATTCGATCAGGGACGGATCGGCCTCCAGGGCTGCGCTGAAGAAACATTCGCCGGGCAGGAAGAGCACGGCAAATTCCGGCGCCGAGTCGAACTGCTCCCAATAGGATTTGCGGCCCAGCGCGCTGAGGTGAGCGCGCACCTGGCGGGCGTGGTCGGCCAGGCGAGCCTTCCGGGCAGCCTCGCCGGTAGCTTCCATGGCGCGCAGGTAGGCCTCCAGCGGCGTCTTGGCATCCACCACCACGGTCTTGCCGCCTGGAAGGCGAACGAGGAGGTCGGGACGAATGCGGCCCTCCTCGCCGGCTACCACAGCCTGGGTCAGGAAATCGCAGTGCTCCAGCATGCCCGCCATCTCCACCACGCGCCGCAATTGCACTTCGCCCCAGTTGCCGCGGGCCGCCGGAGTGCGCAGCGCCGCCACCAGCCGGCCGGTTTCGGTTCGCAACTGCGACTGGGTTTGGGCCAGCCCGCGCACCTGCTCCTCCAGCGCGGCATAGGCGCCGATGCGGGCCTTTTCCAACTCGTGCATGCGCGCGTCCACCTTTTCCAGCGACACCTTTACCGGCGCCAGCACGTCGTCCAGAGCCCGGTGGTGCCGCGCGGCGGCGTCGGCCGAAAGCTCCCGCAGGCTGGCTTCAGCTTCCTTGGCGCGCCCGCGCAAAACCAGCCAGGCGAGCAGGAACCCGGCCAAAAAACACGCCACCGGCAAAATGTTTTGCATTGCCTCCATTATCGCGCGGGGGCGGTAGCCGCGTGGAATGCTTGGATAGATGGCAGGCTGAACCACCGATACGGGCGTTTGCGTTAGAGCAAGCGCCGCGTTGCTCCTGCGGGGACAAGGCGCATTCCTCCCGCCCTCCCGACCCGTCGGCACCTCTCCGTATAGACGACGCCGCCAAGTGGACGCCGGGTTCCCGGACCCAGTAGCGTGAGCCGTCCTTGTCCGACTGCGCGCCCTCGGCCGGTGGCCTCTCTCCGAGTTGCGTTTTCCGGGCGGAGCGGGCGGACACGTCAGTACAACGGGATGCAATCCGACCGCAATCAAGGTCAGTTTGGGGCTGAGCTTCTGGACTGGGCGCAGACGCTACCTCAGGACCGCAATCGCGGATTGCGCAATAGTTTCGGGACAGAGTTCTGAGACGCTGGAAGCCTCGATTTCAGGACCTCCCGATTTCGGCCCGAAACTTACCCTTTAGGAGACGGCCCGCCGTTCAGAAGATCGGCTGCAGGACCATCCGGCCGTACACTATGAACGCCACGAGGAGACCCAGCGCGCCGCTTAAGAGGATGGGCGTGATCTCGCGGTACTTGGCGTGCACCCAGACGAACACTAGGCTCTCGATCGTCAGGACGGTGGCAGCCACCACCGTGAGCGCCGGCTGCCAGTGGAGGGCGGCGGGGACGATCAGCCCGACCGTGCAGACGAGTTCGAGGATGCCGAGGGCCGTCCAGGCTTTCCGCGGCAATGCACCAAAGGACGGGACCCCCTCGCTTACCTTGTCGAACATGAAGACCTTCATGACGCCCGACGCTCCGTACAGGAGCGCGGCGAGGACCTGCAGGACCCACAACAGGATGTTCATCGTGTGCCTCCTCCCGGTTTCCGCGTCGGCGCGCGCAGGGCGGTTTCTCCCCGCGCGATCCACGTTATGAGCCCAGATCTAGTGACCATGAATATCTCATGATAATTCCCCTTCGTGTTGCACAGAAGAACATTTCTTGGGACGCCCGCTGGACCCGAGACCAGAAGCGGCAGGCCGCTAAGACACGCCGACTTCCTGACCTTCGGACCTATCGTCGGCCACGCGGAAACCGCTCCGGGCGCGCGAAGTCTGCCCGGCGATGGTTAATGGGGCAAGTCGCGACGGCTTCGCGAAGAACCGCTTCGGACTGAGGCGCGAGCCCAAAGTCCAGTCGGGCTCATTTTAACGCCCCCGCCTGACACGCGCGGGCCTCATTGGCCAGATCTTCTTCCGGACAATCAAGCACTAGCCAAACCGGGCAACCGGCCAAGGGGCCGGCTGCGGGCCCCGGGAGTAACGCCGGGTACTTAACCGATTTGGGGATTTCGCAGTTAGGCCCGGCGACCGCTCCCTGACCTGACGGTCGCGGCTCGGTTACGGACGCCGCGTGTTTGCAGTTACTTACCGAACTGCGACCGTGAGGGAGCGGTCGCCGGGAACCAACTCCCCCAAATCGGTTAAGCACCCGGTAACGCCTCACTATCTGACAAGACGACAGAATTCACGCCGGCAGATCGGCGCGCTGGGCGGGTGGGGCGGTGCGGGGACTGGAATCCCAGGACGCGGCTAGGTCCACCACCGGGACCACGGGGAAGGCGGCGGGTTGCCACTGGAACCAGCGTGCCAGGGCGTGGTCGGAGGCGCGGCGGCGGCCCATAATGATCTTCCTTTGGGCCAGCGTGCGGGGCAGGCAGCGCAGCACGCGCCAGAAGGCCACCAGCGAAGTGGGCTCCCACAGCAAGGAAGCGCCCACCACCACCGCGTCGCGCAGCGTCATGGAAAGGCCGCAACCGCGATAGAGGCCGCCGGTGGCGTTCTTGATCCGCATCAGGAATCGGTTCTTCACCGAATGCATGTTGAGCGCGGATGGAACCGAGCGCCGGTTCCATGGATTCATGGTGCGGACGTGATAGGCAAGCGCGGCGGGAGTATAGAGGCAATGCCAGCCCAGTAATTGCGCGCGCCAGGCGACGTCGGCATCCTCGCGGTAGACGAAGAAATCGGGATCGAAGAAAGCGCCGTCGATGGACACGTCCTCGATCATGCCGCGGCGGTAGAGTGCGGCCGCGGCGGTGGCGCCGAAGACGTATTCGGGCTGGTTGTAGGAATCGACGTCGGGCTCGTGCCAGCCACGATCGAAATGGCGCAGGGCGGGGGTGAAGTAAATACCGGCGGAATCGATGCGGGGCGAATCCAACGGGACGAATCCCGGGCCGATGGCTCGCAACTTGCCGCACACCGTGCCTGTTCCCGGATCCGTCTCGCCCGCCTCCACCAAAGCCCGCACAAAGCCGGGTTCCACCAAAACGTCGGGGTTGAGAGTGAGCACCCATTCGCTGGAACTGGAGCGGATGACGGTATTCTGGGCTTCGGCGAAACCCAGGTTGCGGCCGTGTAGGATGGTGCGGATGCGGCCACGGAAGCGGCGCAGCGTCTGGCGGGTGTCGTCGGTGGAGCCGTTGTCGGCCACGATCACCTCCAGGTTGACACCCTCCTGGCAGAGGAGTTCGTCCAGGCAGCGGCCGATGTACCGGGCGCTATTGAAAGTGACGATTGATACGCAAACAGTCGGTTTGGCCACAATTCCTCAGCTCAGAGTACTAAGACCCCGGGAAGGGCAGTTCCACTACACTGAAAAGGCGCGGCCAGGCATTTTTCCAAAAAAAAATTTCGATTGAGTGTAGTGGAAAGCACCGGTGGCGGGTCTTAGGGTCAGACAGAGTCCGCGATGTCGGCTTATTCAATTGGTAACGAGTTGGTGACAATCATACGGTCCAGCCGCACCGCATCTCGCCTGCAAACTCAAGTGGCTCAGTTGTTTGAGGAGTCGCGCGAGGATGTTTTCCGATACCTTTTGACGCTTGGCCTGGATCCGAGTTCGGCGCAGGACGCGGTGCAGGAGGTTTTTCTGCGCCTCTACGCGGCACTGAAAAAGGGCGAAGGGATCGCAAGCCCGCGCGGATGGGTTTTCCGCGTGGCGCACAATTACGGTTTGCAGCTGCGGGCTCGCCAGGCGAATGAAACGCGCTTTGACGTGGAACTGGAAGGGCGGCTGGTGGCCGCCGGTCCGAACCCGGAGCGGGAACTGTTGGAGCGGGAGCGGATGGAGCGTATCCATCGAGGCCTGGACGGTTTGTCGGAACAACAGAAACGCTGCCTGTTTCTGCGCATGGAGGGGTTGCGTTATCCCGAGATCGGGGCGGCGCTGGGCATCAGCGTGTCGGCGGTGGGAGAGTTCCTTCGCCGGGCGGTGGCGCGATTGCGGAAAACCGACAACGGGGAGGGTGAGCGATGACGCAATGGGCATCGGGACATCCGGACGACGGCGTGCTGTTGCGCTACCTGGATGGCGAGTTGCGGGGGCGTGAGACGCGCCGGGTGCGGACCCACCTGGAAGCGTGCTGGCAGTGCCGGTGCGAGCGGGAAGCTTTGGAAGCCGCGGTCGGCGATTGTGTCGAGTATCGCCGCAAGGCGATGGTGGCGGGACTACCGGAGCCTCCGCGGCCGTGGATCGATATATACGCGGCCATGAACCGGCAGGACGCCCGGGCCGCGAAGGCCGCGATCGCGCCGGGATGGCGCTGGGTGGCGGCCGTGGTCGCGGCGGGATTGGCGCTGGCGCTGGTGTATCGCCAGTTTGGGCGTCCGCCGGCGGTGGAAGCGGCGGCGTTATTGAATCGTGCCGAGGCTGCGGCCGAAGCGCGTCCGGCCAAGCCCCATCGGGTGCGCATCCGCGCCGGGCACCAGGAATTTGTACGGAATTCGGGCGTGCGCGCGGCTTCGGGAGCGGCGGTCGACGAGGCTATGCCGGCCGCGATGAAGAACCTATTCCAGCGGGCGCATTACGACGCCGACGACCCGTTGAGCGCGCGGGCTTACGCCGAGTGGCGCGACGGGGCGGGCGAAAAGCGGGACCGGGTAGTGGAGTCCGCCGGCCGGTACGAGATCCGTACGGTGGTGTTCAGCGGCGAGTTGGCCGAGGCCAGTCTCACCCTGCGCGCCGCGGATTTGGAACCGGTTGCGGGCAGGCTCCAATTCCACGACGATAATTCTCTTGAATTTACTCGAGTTTCGGAACCTCCAGCTCCAGCCGACGGTTTTGCCGTTGCATCTCATGAGGAGGTTCCCGTGCGGCCGGCCGTACCAAGCCGGCTGGCCGCGACTTCGTCCAGGCCTTCGGCTTCGATCTCCGATGAGCTCGAAGTACTTGCCGCGCTCCACAAGATCGGGGCCGACCTGGGCGATCCTGTTCAAGTAACTCTGGCGGATGGAAGAGTGGCGGTAGAGGGAGCCGGACTGGCGCCTGACCGGCAGCGCCAGATTCACGCCCTGCTGGACGCCCATCCGAACGTGGTAGTCAGGTTTTCCGAGCCGGCGCCGGGTGGCGGGATGCCGCCGGCTGGCGGGGACGCGGCGCCCACTCCTCCTCCGCCGGCGCCGAGGCTCGAAGCCCGCCTGGAAGGGCTGGCTGGCGGCCACGCGCAATGGGAGGATCTCAGCTCGCGCCTGCTCGACGCCAACGAGGCCGCCATGGCGCGCGCTTATGCCGTGCGCGGGTTGGCACAACGCTTCCCACCGGGCGGTACGGCGGTGCTCTCGGCAGCCGAACGGCACACCTTGGAGGCTTTGGCGGCGGAACACGTGAACGCCATGGCCGCGCAGGTTGAAGCCATCGAAGGCAATCTGGGTCCGGTGCTGGCCGGGCTGGGCGCACCGATTCCGAAATCCACGCCGGCGGCGCATTTTGCCGCCTGGCAGACGGCAAGCGAAGAGACTTTTGCGGCCGCGCGGCGCCAGGAAATGCTGCTCTCGTTGCTGCTAGGGGTGGCCCCGGGCACACAGCCTGCGGGGTTGCCGGCGGACCTGGCGCGCACCCTGGCCGAGGTCCGTTCGGACCTGGACGAGTGCCTGCGGGCGCTGGAGCAGTAGCGGGACTTTTCGCTATTCGTGCCGCAGCGCCACTAGCGGCTCCGTTCCAGACGCGCGGCGCGCGGGCAGCCAGCAGGCCAGCAACCCGACCGCCGCAAGAAACAGCGGCACCATGGTAAAGATCACCCAATCGTGGGGAGGCACGCCGTATAGAACCCTGGTGAAGAGCTTCGTCAGCACCCATGCAGCGGCAAGTCCGGGCACCATCGCGATCGCCGTCAGCGCCATTCCCTGCCGAACGATGAGCCGCTCGACGCCGCCGATCTGCGCCCCCAGCGCCAGGCGGATACCGATCTCGCGAGTGCGGCGGCTCACCCAGTAGTTCATTACCCCATACAGCCCCACCGCCGCCAGCGATAGTCCCAACAATCCGAAGACGCCGAAAAGCCATCCCGCCAGCCGCGGCAGGAAGAGCGCATCGCGAAGATGTTCCTCCATGGTTTCGACGTTGAAAATGGCGAGCGTCGCATCGACCGAGTGAATCTCCCGCCGCACGGCTGCAGCCAGCGCACCGGTTTCGCCCCCGTATCGAACCAGCAGCGAATATCCCGTCACGGATGGATCCGGGCTAATGTCCTGCGCCAGAGACCGATAGAGAACCGGGCTCGCCTCTTCGCCCAGCGTCCGCGATTTGATGTTCTTCACCACGCCGCTAATCCGGTAGGTTCTGCCGCCGCCCGTGACCCGCCGGCCAATCGGATTTTGATTCTTCAACACTTTTTCGACAAAGGCCTGGTCCACGACCGCCACTCTCGGCCCGGCCGCGCTTTCGCCACCAAAGCCGCCTCCCGCCAGGCGAGGCATTCCCATGGTCTCGAAATAGCCGGGCCCGACCATGTATAGATCCACGTGCGGATCGGCCCCCAAGTCCGGCTGCCCGGCGAGGTGAAATCCGTCGCGCCGGCCCCCTCCCGATAGCGGCACCGTATCGGTATAAGTAGCGGAAACCACGCCCGGAAGCGCGGCCGCGCGCTGGCGCAATTGTTCCAGCAGCAGCACCGTGCGTTCGGCGGTGTAGCCGTGCAGCCGAGGGTCGACGGACAGGCTCAGGATGCCGCGGGTGCGAAACCCTGCGTCGATTTCCGAGGCGTTCTCCAGGCTCCGCAGGAAAAGGCCGGTCGCGCAGAGCAGCACCACCGCCATGGCGATCTGCGAAACCACCAGCGCGTTGCGCAAACTCCAGTGGCGGCCGGGCCGCGCCAGCATGTCTTCGCCCTTGATGCCGCTCGCCATCGGCCGGCGTAGCACCGTCCATGCCGGAGCCAGCCCGAATACAACCCCGGCCGCCACGCTCAGAGCGAAGGCATAGGACAAGACCCTCCAGTCCACGCCGACGCTAAGATCCAGGGGCACGGGCGCGGGAAAACGAAAAGCGGCCAGCGCGCTGGTGGCCCAATAAGAAATGGCGACTCCGAGCAGCCCTCCACCGATTCCCAGCAGCACACTTTCGGTAAGCATCTGCTGTAGCAGGCGGCGGCCGGTGGCGCCCAGGGCGAGCCGTACCGCCATCTCGCGCTGGCACGCCGCGACCCGTGCCAGGAACAGATTCGCCACGTTGGCGCAAGCGATCGCGAGAACCAGCAGCGCCACCACCGTAAGCGCCGCCAGAAACATCACCACCGCGGACTTATCTCTCGGCGGCAGCGAACCGGCCGGCTCGTATCGGAACCCGCCACCCTTTTCCGCTTCGGGATGGGCTTGGGCGAGGCGATGGGAAAGCACGCCCAGCTCAGCCGCCGCTTCGGCGCGCGTCACGCCGGGCCGCAGGCGGCCAACCACGTTCACCCAATGGTACAAGCGCGAGACCCGGTTGCCGGTATTGGGAAGCAACTCGTCCATATTGCCGAGCGGAACCCAGAACTGGCAATCCAGAATCAGGTCGAGGCCGCGGAAGGAAACGGGCGCCACTCCAATCACCGTGAAAGGTCGGCCGGAGAGCGTGACGGTTTTGCCCGCGATCGCCGGATCGCCGCCGAAGCGGCCCTGCCACAGGCGATGGCCCAGCACGATCGCGGGAGCGTTTTCCTCGTCGCGGCCGAAGCCGCGGCCGAGCGTCATCGCGAGTTGCGCCACCTCGAAGAAGTTCGCGGTGACGGCCTGCCCCCACACCCGTTCCGGTTCGCCGCTGCCTCCGATCGAGGCGGGCACCAGCTCGTAGTAGCCCGCCACGGCCGAAAACGACCGGGCCTGGTCGCGCACATCGAGGTACAGCGGCCAGGAGAAGTTATTGCAGCACTGGCCCCCCTGGTGCGTGGTGTGGAGGCTCAGGAGCGTGCCCGGGTCGCCGACGGAGGGCGGGCGCAGGACGAACCGGCTAACGATCGAAAACACGGTGGAATTGGCGGCAATGCCGAGCGCCACCGTCAGCACGGCCGCCGCTGCGAAGGCCGGGGCTTGGCGCAGCGAGCGCAGGGCATATGCCAGGTCCCGTCCCAGTGAGGCGATGGCCGCGCCCGCGCGCGCATCTCTCACCAGTTCTTTAACCTGCTCGGGAGAATCGAACCGAAGCCGGGCCAGCCGCCGCGCCTCCCGCTCCGGCACGCCGCGCCCGACTTCACGGTCCACCATGGTCCGATAAAACTCCTGCACCTCCTCGTCCAGCTCCGCTTCCGCTCGACGGCGGCGAAACAGCAGCTTCAAAAATGCGCCGTAGCGATGCAGGTTGGACATGCTATATCTCCTAGGCGAGCACCCGGTTCATCGCGGTGAGAACCTTCTTCCAGTTGCGCTTCTCCTGGCTGAGCTGCCCGCGCCCGGCTGCTGTAAGCGTGTACGTCTTCACCCGCCGTTTGTTCCCCGTTTCGTTCCACTCACCGGAAACCCATCCTTTCTCGGCCAGCCGGTGGAGCGCCGGGAAGAGAGATCCCGGACCGACGGCGAAGACCCCACGCGTCACCTGCGCGATCCGGTCGGAGACTCCAACCCCGTGCAAAGGGCCGCATTCGAGCGTCCGAAGAATCAGCAGGTCCAGCGTGCCTTGTAATAACTCGGCGGGTTTGGCCACGGCGGCATTATATCGATCGTCGATATCGGATGTCAATATATATCGGTCAGGCATGACATCCGCAACGGATGGGCAAGGAGTAGCGCTCCCGTCTCGCATCACGCTACAATCGGGACAGAAAAGCTCCATATGAATAAGACACGTGTGGACCGGTCCCTGCAGGTGGGCATTTTTCTGCTTCTGGCCGCTTTTGTTTACAGCATCTACGCGGGCATCGAGCAGCGCGTCATCGCTCAGGGCGACAAGGCTCCGGGCTTCCGCATCACCGCCGACAACGGCCGCACCCTCACTCTCCCCGATTTCGGCGGCAAATTATTGGTGTTGAATTTCTGGGCCTCCTGGTGCCCTCCCTGTGTCGAGGAAACCCCTTCCCTCAGCCGCTTCGCCAGCGAGTACGCCCATCGCGGCGTGGTGGTGCTGGCGGTCAGCGTCGATCACAACGCCAATGCCTACCGCGCCTTCCTCGACAAGTACAAGCCCGCTTTCCTCACCGCCCGCGACTTGTCCCTGCACGAACAGTTCGGCACTTTCATGTATCCGGAAACCTATGTGATCGACACCAAGGGTAAAGTGGTACTCAAGATTGCCGAAGGCGCCGATTGGACCGATGCCAGGCTCACCCAGGCGATCGATTCTCTGCTCCTGTGACCCTCCGCGTCCGGATCCCTTCAGCACTCCGCTCGTCGCCGTGCTTTAAGATGGGAACATGTGGGCCTTACTGCCGGCGCTGTTCTTGTTCCAGGCAGCCGATCCTGCCGCCGACGGTCTGAAAGCCCTGGACGCAGCCAGGTACTTCGATGCCGCCGCGGCTTTCGAAAAAGTCATCGCGGCCGATCCGGCCGACTTCAGCGCCCACTTCAATCTCGCCCTGGCCTACGGCTTTCTCAACCGCGATGCCGACGCCATCGCGCAATATCGAAAGACCCTCGAGCTGAGACCCAGCCTCTATGAAGCCGAATTGAATTGCGGCATGCTGCTGCTGCGGCAGAAGAACCCCGCCGAAGCCGCGGCCCTGCTGGAGGACGCGGCCCGCCAGAAGCCTGCCGAATATCGCCCGCGCTACTACCTGGCCGAGGCGCAGTTCGCGCTGGGCGCCTGGGAGAAGGCCGAAGCCTTGTACGGCCAGGCCCTGGCCGCCAATCCCAAATCGGGCGGTGCGGAACTGGGGCTGGGACGGGCCCTCGCCCGGCAGGGGAAACTCGCCGAAGCCGAGCCCCACTATCGCCGCGCCGGCGAAATCGACGCGCGTGACCGCGACTGGCTGCTGGAACTCGCCGAACTCTATGAAGAGAGCCACCAGCCTGGCCGGGCGCTGGCCATCTACCAGGAATTTCCCCAAGATCCCCAAGCCCAGGCCCACGCCGGCCAGCTCATGCTCGATAGCCACCAGTACGCCGACGCGATTCCGCGCCTCGAAGCTGCCTTTGCCGCCGAACCCGGGCAGGCGAACCGCGTCGCCCTGGCCATGGCCTATCTCTTCGCCGGCCAACTCCCCAAGGCGCTTCCCCTCATGGCCGACGCCGTCGGCGCCGACCCTTCCAACTTTCAGACCCGCATCATGTACGCACGCGCCTTGCGCGACGCGCGCCAGTTTCCGGCCGCCGCCGATCAGTTCTCCGAAGCCGTCAAACTCAAGCCGGCCGATGCCGCCGCCTGGCGCGAGCTCGCCGACATGCACTACATGGCCGGAAACCTCCCTCTCGCCCTGGACGATTTCGACAAGGCCCGCCAGTTGGGCGAGGATACCGCCGGCGTCTGTTTCATGCGCGCCATCATCCTCGACAAGCTCCGCCAGTTAAAGCCCGCCCTGGAAGCCTATACCCGCTTCCTTTCCATGAGCCAGGGCCAACACCCCGACCAGGAATTTCAGGCCCGCCAGCGCGCCCGCATCATTCGCCTGGAGCTCGAAAAGCGATGATCCGCACCAGGGCAGCGGCTTTCCTGAGTTCGATCCTGCTGGCGTGCTGCGCCGCTCCCGCGTGGGCCGATCTCGCCCGCGCCCGCGCCGAACCAAACCTCGATCGGCGCGCCAAGCTGGCGCTCGACAATGCCGCCGCCGCTCTCACCGCCGCTCGCCATTCTTACGAGAACGGCGATATTCAAACTGCGAGTGCGCTTTCCGCCGAAATCGGCGATTCGGTCACATTGGCTTATGACTCGCTGGTATCGACCGGCAAGGACCCCCGCAAGAGCCCGCGCTGGTTCAAGTACGCCGAAATCCAAACCCGCGACCTGCTCCGCCGCCTGGAAACCTTTGACCTCGATATGAACGCCACCGACCGCTCGTTGTTGGGTAAAGTGAAAGAGACGGTGCTGGAGGTGCATGAACATCTCCTCCAGGGCCTGATGGAGGGTAAACCGAAATGAAGACCCTCGCTGTTTTCTTCTCGCTGGCCGCCGCCGCGATGTTCGCGCAGCAATCCCGCGATTACCTCAGCGTCGACGAAGCCGATCAGATCCGCGCCGCCCAGGAGCCCAACGCCCGCCTGGAACTCTATGCCCGCTTCGCGCGCGCACGCATCGACCTGGTTAAGAACCTCTTGTCGCACGACAAGCCCGGACGCTCCATCCTGATCCATAACGCGCTCGAAGACTACGGCCGAATCCTCGATGCCGTCGACAACGTGGTTGACGACGCGCTCATGCACAAGAGAGACGTAGCCCCCGGCCTCAACGCCGTTTCCAACCAGGAAATCGCCATCAGCGGCATGTTGCGTAAGATCCAGACGAGCCAGCCCAAGGACCTCGACCGCTACGATTTCGTCCTCCGCGACGCCATCTCCGGCACCGAAGACAGTATTGCCATGGCCCGCGAAGATCTCGGCGACCGCGCCCTGGACCTGGAACAGCGGCAAAAGGAAGAGAAGAAGGAAATCCAGGCCAATAAATCCGACACCCAAAAAGCCGCCGACGGATCCCAGACCGTCCAGGATCAACCCAAGCCGCCGACCCTCTATCGCCCCGGCGAAAAAAAGGACGACGGCACTGGCGGGCACTAAAGAGCCGGCGCGCCCTTAGCCGCTACTCCATCCGCAACGCCTCGACCGGGCTCACCGATGCCCGCTTTCGTCCCCGCCCGTGATCAGCCGCGCGCCGCGATTCCGGGTGATGTAGTTGTAAACCCACTCAACGAAAATCAGCAGCCGGTTTTCGAACTCCACAATATACATCAGGTGTACGAACACCCATAGGAACCACGCCGGAAAGCCGGCCACGTGGATAAAGCCGAAATCCGCCACGGCTCGATTGCGGCCCACCGTCGCCAGGTTGCCCTTATTGAAGTAGTGGAACGGCCCCACGCTGCCGCCGCGCAACTTCCGGCGGATCAGGTTGGCCACGTAGCGGCCCTGCTGCATGGCCACCGGCGCCACACCGGGCAGCGGTTTGCCGCCCTGATGGGTGAAGCTGGCCAGGTCGCCAATCACGTGGATCTCGGCATGGCCAGGCAGGCTCAGGTCCGGCGCCACCATCACTCGCCCGGCGCGGTCCACCGCCACGCCGGTGCGCTCGGCCAACTTCTGCCCCAGGCTGGAAGCCCTCACGCCGGCGGCCCAAAGCACCGTGCGCGCCGGCAATCGCTCGCTGTCAGTCCGGCCAGTATGTTGTATTGTCACGCTCTCGGGGTCGATCGCCGTCACCCGCGCGCTCAGGCGCAGGGTGACCTTAAGATCATCCAGTTGGCGGGCGGCTTCGCGCGATAGGTCCGCGGGAAACGACGGCAGCAGCCGATCCTCCCCCTCCACTAGGATGATGCGCGATTCAGTGGGGTCGATGTGCCGGAAATCGTGACGGAGCGTATCGTTGGCGATCTCGCCCAGCGCGCCCGCCAGTTCCACGCCGGTGGCGCCCCCGCCCACGATCACGAACGTCAGCCACGCCTGGCGCCGCGCTGCGTCGGGCTCCCGTTCGGCCCGCTCGAAGGCTTCGAGCACACGCCCGCGAATCGCGGTGGCATCCTCGATGGTTTTCAAACCCGGCGCCAGCGGAGCCCATTCGTCATGGCCAAAATAATGGTCGGTGGCGCCGGCCGCGACGATCAGGTCGTCGTACGGAACCGCACCATCCTTGAGGATCACCCTCCGGCCGGAGACATCGAAATCCACCACCTCGGCCAGCAGTACTTCGGCATTGCGCTGCCGGCTCAGCACGGCGCGCAGCGGCGAGGCAATCTCACCCGGCGAAAGCCCGCCCGTGGCCACCTGGTACAACAAGGGCTGGAACAGATGGAAATTCCGCCTGTCCACAAGGGTCAGCTCAACCGGCGCCTTCCGCAGCGCCTTGGCGGCGTACAGCCCGCCGAAGCCGCCGCCCACGATCACTACGCGATGTCGCTCCATCTGCCGATTGGATGCGGAGCCCCATGCCCTGGATCCAATGGGGTCCCGCTGCTCACCACTCGTAAACCCAGACGTAAGTGGTGTAAACCGTATCGGCCGGCCCTGACTTGGGACCGTACACCTTCCCGCCGGCAGCCTCGCCCGCGCGGATTGTGAGCCGCAAACCGCCCGGGAAGAACACTGGATCCCGCTCGTGGAAGCGATAGGCGGAGAATTCCTTGCCGGGCACCAGGTGCGTCAGCCCCGCCACGGGCGTGTAGTATTTTCCCCGATTGAAGTAATAGGTCCCCAGGAAGTAATCTTCCGTGCCCGACGAGAGCATCAGGGGCGTCTTAGCTCCCGCCATGTACGCCCGCACACAGCCTTCGAGAAAGGCGAAGTTAGCGCTTTTCGCGGCGATGGCGACCTGGTAGAGCACCCCCGGCCGCCGCTCGTTGTAGATGTCCAACTCATCGAGTGGCTGCACGGTTCGGTTCTCGACTTTGTACAATCGCAAACGCGCATTGTCCGGCAGCCGGACGCCGCCGACCTCCACGGGCAGATTCTCCACGCCGCGGACGATCCACCAGAAGACCGGATTCTCCCTTTCGCCATTACGGCGCTCGGCGGTCACCCGAATGCCGCGGCCGAAAGGAATGCGGTAGGTGTCGTAGATGCCGCTCGGCTGGCCGGTCTTGCCCATGCGTTCTACGCCCCACGGCGCCGCTTCGTCCTGAAAGCCGATTCCGTGGCCCATCATCAACTCCATGTCGATGGAGGCCTGCGCCTCGCCGTCGACATAGACGCGAATGTGCGTCAGCCCGTAGTTCCCGAAATCGCCACCAAACCACATGTGGGTGAGGCAGCCGTGGCCCGCATAACGGAAGAGCTCGGTCTCGCTGCCGGCCGGAAGCAATTGCCGCTCCTTGCCCGCGGTGCCGAAGCTTTTCAGGTTGTCGAGGTCCGCGGCCCGCGCGGGAAAGCAGGCGCTCACCGAGATAAACAGAAGAATCGGAAGGGTCTTGGAAGTTGGCATCTGATATAGCCTCTTGAGGTTTCCCTCATATTAGGAGCTAACTCGGGAATTAACTCCTCGTCAGCTCGACTAAGTTCCGGCACTCATTCGTCCGCATGAGTTAGTATCAGCGCCGCCGGTACGTCACTACCGCCGCGCCCGGGCGTTCTTTTACCGTCACTGGCAGCCCACGCTCCATCAGCTCCGCGCCGCTCATGGTGATTTCGGCCGCGCCGTCCATATCCTTCACCACGTAGCTCGCCTTCCCGTCCAGGCCGCGCAAAGGGAAGCGGGCCTCCTCAAACGGGCTGTCGGGCCGCCGAAATGCCTGCACCATGCCTTCGCCTTTTTCCGGCAAATCGAACTGCCAACCCATCCAGGCGGTAAGGTCGAGACTGTAAGGAGTGAGCGGGTAATAGTCGCCGTAGTAGTTACCAGCGACCTGGCGCCACTCGGCGATCCTCTTTTTCAGCCGCTCGTAGCCGTTGGGATAGTTGCCGGCATCAAGGCCAATCCCGACGGCGGGGGTCATCTGGCTGCGAAAGATGTACGGTTCCACAGAATTCACGCCCGTGCCGTAATACGGCATCCACAGCGCGATGCTGTAGCTGATGGCCTGCATCGCGACCGGATCGTAGGCCTCGTCGCTGCGCCACAGGGGCACTGCGCGGCGCAGCGTTTCCAGATCGTTGCGCCGCCCGCCCGAGGCGCAGGTATCGATCGTCATCCGCGGGAAGCGCCGGCGCAACTCGTCCCAATAGGCCAGGTACCCAGTCACGTGTTTGATCTCGGTGATCCCCTGGCGGTCCGGTGCATCGTTGGCGCGCCAGTACGGAAGGGGCTCGAAGTTGAAATCCTGGCGATAGAGATCGATGCCCTGCTCCCGAATCAGGCCGCTCACGTGTTCGGTTAGCCACGCTCGCGCCTGCGGGTTGCCCAGGTCTAGCAGCCGATTCTGAGAGCTGTTCTTCAGCAGCCACTCCGGATGGTTCAGGTCCAGCCACGTACCGGCGCGCACGCGTTCCGGCTCGAACCACACCAGGATTTTCACCCCGCGCCGGTGAGCGGCCTCGGCAATCGGAGCAAAGCCTCTCGGGAAGCGCGCCGGGTCCGGTTCCCACGTGCCCGTGTCAGGCCAGCCGTTGGTGAATGGGTACCAGCCGGCATCCATCCACCAATAGTCGAGCGGTACTCCTTGATCCAGTTCGCGAGTCAGATCGCCGATCTGATTGGCCTCATTGGCCTCCTGCATCTCGATGGTATGGCGCCCATTGCCTCCCGCCAGTTGTGCCGGATGAAGCTGGCCGCCGGGACGCGGCAGGTTGTGCGCCACCATCCAGCGCCGCCAGAGATTCTGGCCGGCGATCCAGTCTCCCTGGTAGAACACCAACGCAATCAGCGGCGAGCGAACCTCTTCACCCGCCTCCAGCCGGAAGTGCGTGAGCTCCTGACCGGCGCGAACCTCCATCGACCGGCCCTCGTCGCGCGTGAACCGCGCCGCCCACTGCCCTGGCCAGCCCACTGCGATGATGACGCCGCCTTCGGGCTCCTCCAGGTTGAAATATGGCAATTCACCGTCGCTCGCCCGGCCGCCCACGCTGGCAAGCCGCTTCTCCTCCTTCGGCCCCAAAGGCGTATCGAGCGGCATGTAGTCGTCCGGCTTCGTGCGGCTGCCCAAGCCATGGTGAAGTAAAAACTCGCCGCCGCCGCCGCGCGCAAACGATGTATCGAGCGCCTGGATGTCCTCGATCACCCCGCTGGGGGTGTTACCCGTGTTCTTGAAATAGACCGTCCATTCCACGGCTGGAAAGTCGTGGTATTCCACCGCCACCGCGCGCACCGTTAGGTTCGCCGAGGGATGCGAATAGGTAAGCGTGTATTCAGTCCGGTTCTGGTCGATGGGCCGGGTCTGGCGCGTCGCCATCCACTCGCGCAACAGCTCCCGCGAAGGGTGCCCTTCGTAGCGGAACGAAAACGGCAATTGGGTTGCCGGAGGTTCCGCGAGCGGGCCCACCGGCAGATCGGCCAGCCGGATTTCGCTGCCGTCAGCCAGTTTTACTCTTGCTAGCGCCCAATCGGCCTGGTCCCATTCGGCCTGGTAGAAACGGGACTTTTCGCCCACCGCATCCAGTCTCAGCCCGAACTCGCGCGCGCCGCCCAGGTTCACTCGAACCGGAACTCCGGCCATGCCCTCCTTCAGACTGGGCGAGCGAAACGCCTCCCGGCTCTCCACCTCCACCGCGGCTTCCACTCCGCCGCGGCCCTGGTTCGCGTAGTAACCCAGATCGTTGCTGTCCACGCCCACCACGGCTTCGAACCATGCCGCCGGCCCGCTCAAGATCACACGGATCTCGCCCGGGCTGGGCATCGCTATGCCGCCGTCGAATTCCCGGTCCTTGATACGGAACAAGCGGCCGTGAATCCGGTTCTTCTCGATCCCGCCACGCTTCAGGTAAGTCAACATGTGCGCGCGCACCGGCGCCGCCACCGGCTCGCCCAGTAGTCTCGCCCGCACGAACTCGTGCGATTGCGCCAACGCGCCGCCCGACGCCGCCGCCAGCAATAGAAGAATCCGCACTATTTGTATGTTCCTTCCGGATTATCAGTGTAACGAGTTGCCTCGGTGGCGGCGAGGGGCCACCGCGTCGCACACGCCGGCTACCAGCCTCGGTGATCGAGAGGTGGGACAGACCATCGTCCTTCGTGGTGTGTCAGGCCCTCGCCAAGCCGCAATCTGTCCCACCGTCCCGGCATCGCACAGGGATTGGAATCCGGATAAAATCAGCGAGCAAGGGGGATTCGATGACCTCACGCCGTTTATCCCGCCGGTGGCTTCTGCGCGCCGCTGCCGCCGTTCCGTTCCTGAGCCGTTACCAACGGCTGATTGCAGCCGAACGCAAGCGCTTCAAGATTCGCGACGTCCGCACCATGACGCTGCAGGGACCCTCCCGCACCTATCTGCTGGTGAAGGTCGTTGCCGACGATGGCCTCTATGGCATCGGGGAAGCTTACGGAACGCCGGGCGTCGGCGTCAAAGAGCAGATCCTGTCGATGAAGGCGGGGCTGGTCGGCACCGATCCGCTCGAAATCGATACCATCTACACCCTGCTTGACGAGCACGTGAAGGACCTCAGCGGCACCCGCACCGATGGCTCGGCCCACAACCTGATGCGCGCCGCCAGCGGCATCGAGATGGCGTTGTGGGACCTGGCCGGCAAGGCGCTTGGCGTGCCCACCGCGACTTTATTGGGTGGCCGCTTCCGCCGGAGAGTGCGAGTCTACGACCATGCCGCGCCGCACAACATGTTGGACAAAGCTTCCTGCCGTGAATGGGCGCAAAAAGTCAAGGCCGACCCGGCCGGTTTCACCGCTCACAAATTCGGATTCCCGCACACCGATCCCGCCACCGACCTGGCCCGCGACGCCGCCAACCGCGTGCTCACCACCAGGGAACTCATTGACGTGCGGCAGGGCTTCGAGAATTGCCGCGAGGCGCTCGGCTGGGACCACGACATCATGGTCCATTGCCATTGGGAGTACGATCTGCGAACCGCCCTCCAGATCGCCGAAGCGGTGGCGCCGATCCAGCCGCTCTGGTTCGAGGACCCGCTGCAGGTGGAGTATTCCGAAGAATGGTCGAAGCTCTGCCAGAGCGCCCATGTCCCGATTTGCACCGGCGAGAACCTGACGCGGCGCCAGGGGTTCCGCGATTTCATCGTTCACCACGGATGCGATATCCTGCACCCGGATCTGCGCAATTCGGGCGGCTTCCTCGAAACCAGGCGCATCGCCGATATGGCCGATGCCTTCGGCCTGCCCATGGCCAACCACAATACCGGCAGCCAGCTTCACACCTGGGCCACGTGCCAGTGGGCCGCATCGATTCGCGACTATCTGACGTGCGAAACCATTACCGGCATGGGCGGCTGGATGGACCAGTTGCTGCTGCTCGACGGCCCTTATATCAAGGAGGGCTTCATCGAGGTGACCGACAAACCCGGCGTCGGCGCGGACCTGAATCCCGACGTGGCCAAGGCCCATCTGGCAACCGGCGAAAGCTGGTGGGGCTGAACGCGATCTCCCTCAGCCAGCCGCGGCTCTTTCTCCCGATAGCACTGCTTCCAAATCCGAAGCCCGGAAATAACCTTCCGGCCGCGCCTGGGAGCGGTTCTCCAGCACTTCGCATTGCTCCCCACCGGGGTCGCCGAGCGCGGTAAGCACAATCGAAGCGTGCGAGAAATCTTCGCCCCGCGTATAGCCGCTAACCGTCACCACGCACTTCATTTTGGCGCCGTAAGCGGATTCCACGCCGTTATTAGAATCTTCCACCACCACGCACGCCTCGGGCGCGATGCCGAGTTCGTTGGCGGCCATCAGGTAGATATCCGGCGCCGGCTTCTTGGCCTTCACCACGTCTCCTGCCAACACCGCGGAAAAACGCGCCGCGGTAACCTCCCCCATCGCATGGCCAAGCACCGCATTTACGGCTTCCGGAGCGGAGGTGGATGCCACCGCCAGCAGCCAGCCGCCGGCCAGGGCTTCCTCGGAAATGCGCTTCACCCCGGAACGCGCCGGGACGCGGCCGGATGCGATGATCTCCTTATAGATCTCGGTCTTCCGCTTGTGCCAGGCGGCCACCGTTTCCTTCCGCCTGACATCGTCCACCGGCGCCGCCGGCCACGCCTTCAGGAACGCCGGCTCCACAAACAGGCTGGCCATGCGTTCCTTGCCGCCGCCGATCTTCAGCTTGCGCCCGTACTCCTCCACCGACCATTGCCACGGCACGCCCAGTTGCCGCCACATCCGGTTGAACGCCACCAGGTGGCCGAACTGCTCGGTGTCGCCCAGCACGCCGTCGCAGTCGAAAATCAAGGCCTTCTTCATGCCGCTTTGCCCTCGCTGCCAAAGGTGCGCATGAAAAATTCGATCTGCGCCACCAGCTTTTTCTTCACCGCGCCCAGCAGCTTCAGCGGATCGTATTCGGTGGGATGCTCTTCCAGGTACGCGCGGTAGCTGTCGGCCAGCGTGATCTTCAACTGGGTCGAAATGTTGATCTTGGGCATGCCGTACGCGATCAGCTTGTGGAACGTTTCCTCCGAAAGACCCGTGCCGCCGTGGATGACCAGCGGGATCGGCGCCGTCTCCATGATCTCGGCAACGCGCTGGAAATTGATCTTGGGCGTGCCCTTGTACAGCCCGTGCGCGGTGCCGATGGCCGGCGCGAAACTGTCGATGCCGGTCTCACGAATGAACGCCACGGCCTTATCCAACGCCACGATGGGCCCGCCGTATTCGTCTCCCACGCCATCTTCCACGCCCTTGATGCCTTCGAGTTCCCCTTCCACGGCCACGCCGTACCGGTGCGCAAACTCCACCACCTGCCTGGTCTGCGCCATATTGTCTTCGTAGGTGAGCTTGGAGGCGTCGAACAACACGGAATTCCATCCCGCGGCCACGCATTCTTCGATGACTTTCCGGTCGGGGCAATGGTCCAGGTGCAAGGTTGCCGGGACTGGCACGCGGCCGGCCATCTCTTCGAACATCACCCGGATCAGCTTGGCTCCCATCACTTTCACCGTCTTGACGGAAACTTGCACGATCACCGGCGAGCGGGTCTCGGCGGCGGCGAAGAGCACCGCGTCCATAGTGACCCAATCGACGATATTAAACGCTCCGACTCCGTAGCGGTGGTCGAAGGCGTGTTTCAAAATCTGCTGCATCGGCACAACAGGCATAACCGGCTCCCTTTCGCTTCGTATTCGCTTTCGCAATCACAGTCGCGTACCCGGCAACCGCTCCCTCACGGTCGCGGCTCGGAAATGCGGTTACACGCGTATACGTCACCGCAGTTTCGAAGCAATCCACTCAATTACTCTGTAACGTCAGAACCTGCGCTTGCTCCAACCCTCTCTGCTGGTCGATGCGGCCCAGCATGGCCGCTCCCAGCAGCGAGGATTGGTCCTGATACTCGTACTCGAAATCCCCCGTCCAGCGCCGCTTGGCTTCCATGTACCCGCGAATCTTGGCGCCGCCGCCGGTGGTAATCACCCGGCGCCCCAGTTTCACCATCTCGCCCACTTCGCCCAGGTGCTGGCCATGGTAAACCGCATTGCCGCGGATCAGGCTCAGCAACATGGCGTCGCGATCGGTCTCGAGTGTGATGCCGTCGAACGCGGCCTTCTGCTGCTCCAGGGCGTAGCGGCACCCGCTCAGGAACGGCACGTATATCGGCAGATCGGCCTCCGCCCGGTCCCGTTCGGGGTTATCGAAGAAAGCCGCCAGCACGCGCGGAATGTACTCTTCGTAGAAATCGTTTTCCCCCATCTCCGCGCAAAAAACCGAGTGGAACCATTCAAGCGCTTTGCCACCGGTGTTCAGCACGAAGAAGGTCACCCAGCGGCCCGGGACAACGTGGCAACGCACATTGAAATTAGCTGAAGCCACCGGCTGGTCCACGCACACGCTGGTGATCTCACACGTGCCGCAAATGTTGTTGATGCCGCCCGGCTCCGTCAACCCGCCCGATAGCGCCGCCAGCATCGCGTCGTTGCCGCCGCACAGCACGGTGCAGCCGGCGGGCAGTCCCAATTCTTCAGCCACTCGCGGTAGCAGTTCGCCAGCCGGCTCGTAGGAGTGCATCAAAGGCGGCAGCCTGGCTTCGGCAATGCCGGCCAAATCGAGCACGCGCTGGTTCCAGGTGAGATCGTTGGCGGCGGTGTTGTAAAGCCCCGTGATGGAGACAGTCGAGGGGTCGATCGCCCAGTTCCCCGTCATCCGCTTCACCATGTAAGTGTTCGAATGTCCGAACTTGGCCGCGGCGGCCCAGACGTCCGGCTGGTTTTCGCGAATCCACAGAATCGAACACAGCGACGAACCGCCCGAAACTGGCAGGTTGCAGGTCTCTTTTAGAAAGTGATCTTCCCCCACCACCGCGCGGATGGCCCGCGCCTGCGCATGCGAGCGGCCGTCGAAAAACAGAATCGCCGGCCCCAACGCCGTGCCGTCCTCCGCCATGGGCGTCAGCCCCGGGGTAGTGACCGAAAGGGCGATCACCCCCACCGATGGCAGGAACTCGCGCACCTCGGTGCAGCACTCGCGTAGCGCCCGCCACCATTTCGCCGGCTCGATATCGGCGCTGCCGCCGGCGTACACATTGACGTCGTAGGCGCGCGAGGCTTCGGCCTTCTTCTCCAGCGCCGGGCTGAAAACACCCAGCTTGAAGGAAGTTGTCCCGACGTCCATGCTCAGAATATCGCCGGTCACTCGAGAATCCCCTCCTCGACGAGAACATTCCTCATCTCGTCCACCTGCGCCGCCGTGAGCGGCAATAGCGGCCGGCGCGGGATGCCGCCCTTGAATCCGCCCAGGTTCATCGCTGCCTTCACTCCCGCCGGTCCGTACGGGCCCGATATCGTCTTATTGATGCGGGTGACCCGCGTCTGCAGAGGAACGCCGCGCGTCTCATCTCCAGCCTGTCCGTAGCCGAACAGTTCCATGACAATGCTGGGGAAAGAATTGGCCAGCGAAACCGTTCCGCCCACCGAGCCTCTCCGCATGGCCGGAAACAAAAAATTGGCCGAGCCCGCCAGCACGTGAAAGGTATCGCTCTCGAACCCGAGGAACTGCTCGATACCGCTCTCGGCGCTGTCCTTCATCCCCACGATTCCGGGGTGCGCCGCCAGCCGCCCGGCCAGCGCCGGAGATACCGTGACGCCGCAGAAGCCCGGCGCATTGTAAATCAGCAGCGGGATGGGCGAAGTGTCCGCCAGCGTGGAGAAGTAGCGGAATAATACGTCGTCGGTCATCTGCTTGCGGAAATAGCCGGGCGAAAGCACCAGTCCGAAATCCGCTCCCAAATCAGCGGCCTCCCGCAGAAACCGCTCGGTGTCCCGTTGCGCGTCGTACGTGGTGCAGGCCATCACCACCTGGCCGGAGCCCTTTTGTCGCACGATGGTTGAAAGCACGCGCAGCTTTTCTTCTTCCGTCAGGCTGCGGTTCTCCCCGTTCGAACCCAGGGCGAGATAGCCGAGCACGCCGCTTTCGGCGTAGCGGGCCAGGTTGAATATCAGAGCGTCATAGTCGACCGCCTCGTCACCCGAAAACGGCGTGGAGATCGGGACGAATACACCGGCTAGCTTCTCCAGCAGTGGCCGGGCCTTGGTGGGGGAAATCGCGGGCATTTGGGGACCACACATTATTCTATTGCGATTTCGACGCGCGCGCCTAACCAAACTGAGGGTCCGCCGTTCAGGCGCGGAAACCGCTCCCTGCGGTCGAACGGGACCAATCTCCCAAATCGGTCAAGCCCCGGTTACACCCGCCTGCTTTTCTTCCCGGTCGATGCCTTGGCCGCGCCTGCCTTGGCGTTCTGCTCCACCCGCAGCTTCCATGCCGCGCGCAGTGCGCCGGCAAGTACGTCCTCGTTGGCGGCGGCCAGCCGGATGTGCGTCATGCCCGCTCTTCCCCAGCCGCCGGCAATCGGTAGAAACACTTCCGGAGCCTCTTCCACGAACGCGGCCTGCTGCTCCAGCGTCAGCTTCAGGTTGCCGTAACCCTGGCGTTCGGAGGCAAGGGTGGCGAAGATCCTGCCGCCCACACGGAAATCGGCCGCCCCCATGTGCGAACTCTCTTCGGCGCCCTGGAGGCTCAGCGCAATCCGCCGAAAGTCTTCCGCATCCATCCACTCTCTCCCACTACTTGACCTGGCTCAGAGCCGGACTACCGATCGTTCATTTTGCCCACGTGCTTGAGATTCTTCTTGATCTCCTCGCCCGCGTCCACCACCTGGTTGGTGTCGTAGATCACCCGCGGAGTGAAGAAGATAATCAGTTCCGACCGCGATTTGCTCACGTTCTTGGTGCCGAAAAGAAACCCAATCCCCGGAATGCGGTTCAGGTACGGGATTCCACCGCTGGTCACCTGGTAGCTTTCCGTGATTCCGCCACCTATTGCCACCGTATCGCCGTCCTGCACGGTAACCTGGGTGCTCACCGAGCGGTTGGTGAACGAGGGCGAGTCGATATCCGAGGTTGTGGTGGATTCCGGCGAACTCACCTGTTGGTTGATCTCCAGCGTTACTACGCCGCTCGAATTCACCCGCGCCATGATGTTCAACGTCACGCCGGTGCTCTGGCTGCTGATGTTCTCGATCGGCACCGAAGTTCCTCCCGAGGTAATCGTGCTGGCCGAACTGGAAGTCGCCACCGGAATCTGGCTGCCAATGTTCATGGTGGCCGGAATGCTATCGGTGGCAATCACGCTCGGCGCGGACACCAGCTTCGTCGTTCCCCGGGTTTCGGATGCGCTCAACTGCGCCTGCAGCAGGCGGGTTCTCGACACCAGCCACCCGGCCGTCAGCGCCAGCCCCGGCGTCGCGGTATTGCCGCCCGTGCCATTGAGCAGATTGCCGGTCTGGAGTGGGTTGTTGAGAGTGGTAGTCAAACCCAGATTCAAGGTGTCGTTCAAATCGACTTCATAAATCTTGGCGTCGATCAGGACCTGCCGCGGTGGTACGTCCAACTGGTCCAGCACGTGCCGAATCTGCTCCCAATCCTGAGACGATCCCTGCACCAGAATGGTGTTGTCGAACGGGTTCGGAATCACGTGCGGCGCATTCGGGTTGTTGGCTCCCTGCCCTGTCGGCCGGAGATACTGCCCCGTCTGGTCGGTCGCGGCATTGGACCCGAACGGCGTCGTGATCGGCCCGGCGGTCTGCACCGGAGCGTTGGTGTTGTAATTCCCTCCGAACATGCCATTGCCGTAACTGCCGCCGTATCCGCCACCGTATCCGCCGCCGTATCCGCCGCCGTATCCGCCGCCGTATCCGCCGCCATATCCGCCGCCATATCCGCCGCCAGCACCGTAGCCAGCCCCTCCCATTCCGTTCATGCCGTAGCCGCTCCCACCATACCCCATGCCCTGCGACATGCGCTCCTGATTCATCTGCCTCGCCATTTGAATCAGCGCCATGGGGTTGCCGCTGTAAAGCGCCATAATCGCCATGGCCATGGTTTCCGCCCGCCCGTATTTCAGCCGATACACCCACATCCCGGTGGCGCCCGCCGGTATCTTGGGCGCGATGTCCAGCTTATCGATCCACTTCTGCACTTCATCGAAGATGCCCGGGTTCGGAGCCACCGCGATCAAGGTGTTGATGCGGTCGACAGGGATGAACTTCACGGCGCCTCCTTTATCGGAAAGCGAGTACGCCTTGAAAACCGAATCCAGGTCTTTCACCAGATCGGAAGGGCGGCTGTTCTCAACCTCGAAAAGCCGCACCCGCTGCCCGGCGAAGGTATCGCTGTCGAACAATGCCAGCAGGTCGAGCGTGCGCTTCATGTTCCGGCTGTTGTCCTGAATGATGATCAGGTTGGCCGGCTCATAAACGGAATCGCTCGCGCCCTCGCCCAGAAACGGCTTAATCAGTTTTTCGATCTCCG
>JBEKZL010000076.1:0-31347 GCA_049509915.1 Bryobacteraceae bacterium
TCACCATGAGAAAATCCTACGGGTTCCGAACCTTCCGCGTCACCGAACTAGCGCTCTATCACTCACTTGGAAAACTCCCCGAGCCGGAACTCACCCACAGATTCTTCTGACGAATCCTTTTCGTCAACCCTGGAGAGCTCACGCGTCGAGTTTCAAATAAAGCCGGTAACGCTCGTCCCCGATCGCCGCAAACGGTCGCAGCTTGAGCGTCCCCGCTGCAGATTTTGCCTGCCAGTCTATTGATCCCGTCGCCGCCTGTGATGCTGCCGTCAGCTCGCGCTTCGTCAACGAAGAAGGAACGTCGCTCACGCTGAACAACACCAGCGGCCCATACACCGCGGCCATAAGATTCGGATGCTCCGGATCGACGGCCTCAAGGACGGTCGGCATATCGAACTCAATCTCGATACGATCGCCGTTCTTCCACGTGCGACGGATAGAAGCAAACCTCCCCGGCTCCGGCCCCGACAGCAAACGCTTTCCGTTCACCCCGATCGCACTCTTTGCGCCAGCCCACGTTGGAACACGTAGCATCACCGCGAAATCCGCGGGCTTGTCTGCATTGATCTCAATCGCCGCAGTCGGTTCATGCGGATAATTCGTCCGCTGCACCAGCGCTATGCGGTCCGCTCCGCGCTGCCACGTCACCTTCGATGGAACGTAGAGATTGACATAGACGCTCCGCTCGTCCGCGAAGTACGCGCTGATGCCATAGTCCGCCGTGATCTGTGAGAACGTCCCCGTGCAGCAGTGCCACTTATACGGGTGATACACTTTTGACCCATCGTCGTTGTAGTCCGAGTAGTAGAACCCGTGCCCGTCCTGCTCAATTGGTTTCGCACCGAGGATGCAGTTGTAGAGCACGCGTTCCATGCTGTCGCCATAGCGGCTATCGCGCGTCGTGCGGATCAGGTAGCGAGTGAGTTTAAAATGCGCGTACGACCCGCACGGAGTCTCGAAGCTCGAGTGCGTCTTCGTCAGGCTCTCGCCGATCTCACCGCTTCCCGGCTTGCGGAACTCCTCGTTCGGCCCCCAGCCCCCAGTGGCAAAGCTCTGCGCGCGAATCAAATCGAATCCGTTCTTCGCCGCGCGCAGATACTTCTCGTCGCCCAGCACGAGGTAGGCCTGCATCGCACTGCTCAGGCAGTTCACGTGACTGTAAGCATGTTTGCCCGGCAGCACATTTTCGCCACGCGCCAGAGGATCGTAGTACCACGAGTCTGCAAGAAAATGAACTGCAAGGTCGCGATACCGCTGATCCGCGCCGCGCTGATACGCAAGAAACGCATTCTCCGGGATCGTGTACGGCTCGTCCCAGCAGAACGATTCATCCGTGTGCGGGCGCGCATACTGTTCCGCGCGCGAGATACCGCCCGGCGGCAGGTGCGCGGCAACTGAATCGAGCGCCTTGTCCAGCACCTTCAGCGCGTCCGGTGCCTGTGCAAACTGGTGCGCGTCGACCAGCCCAATGCAGATCTTGTCGTATGTGTAGGCCGGAAAGCGATTGCCATCCCAGAAATGCTCGGAGATCGCGGGCGCGAAGTCGTGCACCAGCCGATGCACCTTCTCCTGCGTCCGCTTGTCTCCCGTAGCAGCGTAGGCGCGGCTCAACCCGGAGAGATATTGCCCGAAGCTGTGGCCCGGCGCAAAGCCGTTGTCGCCTGGCCTGCCGATCGCGTCGAGCGGCGCCCAACTGTACCACCCGCCCATCTCTTCGCCTGGCGCAGGCAAACCCGCGCGCTGGCGAAACGGCTTGAGCAGGCCGTCGTGATCGAGTCCGCGATAGAACGCGTGGTTCCGGTCGAACTGCTCCCGCAGCGGCCCGGCAAGCAGTTCCGCCTCGCCGTAACCGAACTGTTTGAGCGGCGCAGCATTGTGATCCGGCGCGTCGGCAGCCCAGCCTCTGTGCGGCTCTGCAAGTGGGGTCGCTGCCAGCGCTGCACTGATCTTCAGAAATGTTCTGCGTGATTGAGTCATGAGAAGGCTCCGTGTGGATTATATCTCTGCCCGACGATCCGCGCCCGATCGGATCCGATCGGCGCGGGAGGGACTTGGATGCCTGCCAGCCGTCCTATTCACGTTCGTGGATGTGCCACTCTTGTCACATTGTATGCGGGTGGCCGGCGATACACCCCAGGTCGGTTCCACGCTCCCCGAACCCGGTTTGGCGGTCAATGTTCAATAAGCCCACTTTCCTGGAACGTGCCATAGATGCGTCCCAAGTGGGTTCGTAAACACTACGCCGTTGCCGAGGACCGACGCGCCAGAGAGCTGTGATGAGGCGAATGCGGTCATGCTCCCGCAGTTGCAGAACCTTGAGCCGCGAATCGGTCAGTCAGACCCGTTCGCCGCGCACACGAATCGGCTCTACGCTGTTCATGCTAAGGGCTTCCTGGCAGGGGCTTTGTCGTGCTTCTTCTGCTCCCCTTGTTTCTGTTTCGTCAACTGCTGTTGCTTGTTCTTTTCCTTATCTTTCTTGCCACCCTTGTCTCCCATGCCTGCTCCTTTTTCCAGCAAAATCTGGGGTCACAGCGTGGTTTCCCATTCGTAATCGCCGCGAACTAACACTACCACAACTGCAGTCAGGGAGAGTGACTGCAGCCGAACCTGGTCCTTGGCTTTGTCGATTTCCCGCTTCCTTCTTTTCGTCCAGGTGGAGCACGGCATTCAGGCTAGTGCCCACATTCGCCAGCGCTGACCAATCCGCATGAACGCATCGCCAGATAACTCCTGCCCTGTCGCGAAGGGTAGATCAACCCCGTTAAACGCGAGCGATCGTGGCTGGATCGAACAATAGCGGAACGAGATGGCCCTATAGTCGGCTCACAATTCGTCCTTGCTCGGGGCCTGGAATTTTCATGTGCTGCTTCGCTAACCTTGGTCATGTCGATTGGCGTCGGCGAGGGGGTTCCTTCGCCGAGGCCTCGGCTCCAGGTGGTTCACGGAACGGTTCCACAGGAATGCGCTCGTAACACACTTCCAGGACGATCAGATATTCTGTACCGGCGCGGGTCGGAGCGCCGCGACCGGTTTACGACCCGGTTTCCCGGAATTACGAGGAGGCTGTTGTCGCGAACTTCCGGCTGACTTCGTTATAAGCCGTCACCGTTCCAGATCCGATGTGGTAGACCCATCCATGTAAGGCAAGATTGCCTTGTTCCAGTCGAGCGGCAACCGACGGGTGTGAGCGCAAGTTCTGCAGTTGCGCAGCGACATTATCTTCGGTCAGCGCGAGGAGCAGTTCGGCGCCCGGTTCCGGTTCGCGGCGTTCCATTTTCGCGTAGCGCAACCAGGCAGTAACGTTGGGATAAGCTTCAAACGCCTCGGGATTGAGCGCGCCTCTCATGACACCGCAATCGGTGTGACCACAGACGATCACGTCCGGCACCCGCAGCACCCCCACCGCGTATTCGATCGTGGCTGAAACACCGCCGATGGCGCCAGGGTAGGGCGGCACAACATTGCCAATCACGCGGCAGATGAACAACTCGCCCGGTTTGGTCTGGGTCAACAGGCAAGGGTCAATTCGGGAATCGGAGCAGGTAATGAATAGTGCGTCAGGGCGCTGGCCCATTGCCAGCCTTTCAAAAAGGTCCTGATGCTTCGGGTAAACATGCTTTTGAAAGCGGGAGACACCGCCCAGGAGTTTTTCGATAGGCACATTTCACAGGGTACGCTGTTCTCTTTCACGAGTGAAGAAGACGTGCTCCGAGAAGACCCTTGCGAACACATTGGAGTGCCGGCAGCGGGCGGATCCCGCACCCCTCGGGACGCGTTATCTCGCTTCGGCGGTGAGGAGCGCCTTACGCAGAGGCCGATTCGATCGTCTAATGCGCCCCGAACCGGCTCCGCGATAGCTAACGATATTTACACTTAACGATGCCGGCCGGGGCCGCGGGCAGCCGGAGAGCTTCCAGCGCACTGGGTTGGCGGCGCAGACGATGCCGGGCATTGACCACTATGCCGGTGCTCCTGCCCGTCTTTGGGACCCGCTACGCACCCCGAAGGGCGATTGCGTAACATGATAACCTCGCCACATAGGCCGACGGGCGAAGGAACCCACGATCGATGGACATTCATATCCCGGAGAAGGAGAGCGGCGAAGGACTCGCAAGGCACTGGGGCCTCACCGTCCAGCAGGCTCTCTATCGGAAAACTGCCGACTGGTACCACCTCAAGCGATTTCCTGGCGCGCCCCTCGACGCTGATGGATATGCGTTCATTTACGCCCGGAGTTTTGCAACGCGCGACGGCAGACATAAGCTGCTCATCAGCATGTGCGGCCACGAGGTCGAGGTCCCGCTGGGCGCGAAGAATGCGACCGCGACTGTGGCCGGTCAGCCGACGCAAGGCAATCCCGCGCGGACGCAGACGTTGCACGGAGAGAGCTCCCACCGGCCCGGTTTCGGAGTCGCTATGGTGACCTCCCGTGACGTCTAAACCATTGTTCGGCTCGACGCGCCGTTCCTTCATTGGCGGCACACTGGCCGTCGGCGTCAGCCCGACGCTCGCCGCAGACGACGCAACTCCGTTGGCCGCCGGGCATTTTGGCGCCGCGGTGCTCAAGATCGATGCGCTGGACCGATTGGTGCAAGAGAATGGCGACGCGCGATGGTGGCCGTGGCGCGCCGATCTCTCGCCTGCACGGTGGATCTGGATGCCTTGCCAGCGCGTACTGCCCTGCACCTTCGTGCTGTTCCGCCGAGAACTGACGCTGGACGCGAAGCCTTTGCGCGCGCCGGCATGGATCGCGGCCGATAGCCGCTACCGGCTGACCGTGAACGGGCGCGGTGTGCAATGGGGGCCGGCCCCGTGCGATCCCCGGGAATTGGACGTCGATCCCGTGGACCTGGCACCGTTCCTCGAGACCGGCAAGAACGTCATCGGCGTCGAGGTCCTTTTCTATGGGCACGCGGAAGGGACCTGGCCCGGCGGCCAGCCCGGGCTGCTGTTCGCGGCTCGTCTCGAGATGCCTGGCGGCGCCGCCGAGACCATCGCGTCGGATGAGCGTTGGCTGACGGCGGTCGATCGCGCTCACCCTCCAGGGCAGTATAAGCGGTGGTTCCTGCGGGCACTACAGGAGGAGTTCGATGCGCGCCTCCATCCGGCCGGTTGGGATACCCCGTACTTTCACGCCGATGAACGTTGGTTGCGGGCGTTCGTTCTCGACTGCCCGGCGGATAAAGGGATCGCTTGCGCGCGGGGTGGTCCCTGGTCGGGCGATACGGTGGACCGCGCCGATGTGAACGTCAGTAGCCTGCGGTTGCGGCAGATTCCGGCGGTGCAGGAAAACCCGGTCGTGGCATTGCGGCTGGCGGAATCGGGATTTGTCGAATGGCTTCGGGACCCGGACGACTGGTTCGATTTTCGCGTGCCGGGTTCGTTTCGCATAAATCGCCGGCCGTCGGCGATAAACACCGGAGACGGCTGGCAGATCGAGGCCATCCCTGAAAGTTCCGGCGCGTACGCGACCTTCGAGTTCCATGAGCAGATAGTGGGTTGGCCCTACCTCACCATCGAGGCGCCGGCCGGAACGATCGTAGAAGTGATGCCGCAGGAATCGCACGATCCGTCGAAGGCCGCGTGGCTGGATACCCACTTTTTCAGCTGGAGCCGCTTCATCTGCCGCGAGGGAGTGAACCGTTTTGAGACGTTCGACTACGAGAGCTTGCGTTGGCTGCAAGTGCACATCCGCAATGCCTCGCGGCCAGTGGCCATTCGGGACCTGGGCGTGAGGCGCCGGCAATTCCCCTGGCCCCATGAGCCGCGTGCGCGTTCGAGCGATCCGGCCTTGCAGAGTCTGTTCGATGCTTCTATCAACACGTTGCGCAATAGCGCGATCGAGACATTGGTAGATGGAACGGGCCGCGAGCGGCAGCAGTATAGCGGCGACTGCGCCCATCAACTGCATGCGGTGCGGTATGGCTTCGGCGAAACCCGGCTGGCCCGGCGCTATCTGCGCACGTTCAGCGAGGGTCTCACGAAGGACGGTTATTTTCTCGATTGCTGGCCTGGCTCGGACCGTCTGGCGCGGATTCCGCAAAGGGAGTTGGACGGAGCGTCCTGGGGGCCGCTTCTCGATCACGGCGTGGGCTTCAACTTCGATTGCTGGAATCATTACATGGAAAGCGGGGAACGCGACGCCGTGGTCGAGCCCTACCCCCGCCTGCTCCGATTCGCGGATTACCTCTGGTCGCTGCGCGGCGCCGATGGGCTGCTTCCGGTTGAGAACCTCGGCATTCCTACAGTGTGGATTGATCACAACGCGTACAAGCGGCAGCGGCACAAGCAGTGCGCCTTCAACCTGTATGCGGCCGCGATGTACCGGCACGCGTTGCGGCCGCTGGCGGCGCTGATGGGCGATACGGCTCGCGCGCATACCTGCGAACAGCGCGGGGGGGATCTCGCGGCTGCGGCGGTACGGCGCTTCTGGAGCGCTCGCCAGGGTACCTTCGTGAACAACCTGCCCTGGTCGGCGGAGGAGAAGGAGACGCGGCTCTGCGACCGGTCCCTCGCGACCGCAATTCTGTTCGACCAGTGCCCGAAAGCGGAAACCGTAGCGTCGTTGCGTGCGCTGGTGGAGTGCCCCGCCGAGATGGGCTTCTCCTATCCGGCGAACCAGGGATGGCGCCTGTGGGCGCTCGCCAAAATGGGGCGCGCCGATGTGATTCTGCAGGACCTGCGCACGCGTTGGCTCGCCATGCGGTCGGTGCGCGAGAACAACACGCTTCAGGAGAATTGGGAAGCTCCTACGGACTCGACCGCCGAGTGGAGCCATTGTCCGGTGGCGCCGCTGTATGTCGCCTTCATGGATCTGGCCGGGGTTCGTCCGTTGACGCCAGGGTTTGGCCGGTGCCGCATCCGTCCGCAGTTGGGCGACCTGCCTGATCTGGAGATGACCGCCCATACTCCGCGCGGACCCATCGAGTTCTCGGCGAAAGCCCGAGGAAGAGGTCATCGTGTTCGGGTGGTACTACCCGAGAAATGCGAGGCAGAACTGGTTGTCCCCCCAGCCTCGCAAGCTCCCGGTGACCGTGTAGGATCGACGCCGGCAGGGCTGGCAGTCTACCGGATACCCGGCGGCGGAAGCGCCGAATTCCACCTGTTGCCGTGAAGGAAGGGCACGCCGAACACCTTGACCGATTGGCCATCCACTCGGTTGATCGAGATGCTCCCGATCCGGTAAGGTTGTTTTGGGGGTGCGGCCTGGACGTTCACCTGATCGACGGCACATACGAGTTGTTCCGACACTATTACGCCCTGCCGTCGGCTCGGGATCGGGACGGTCGCGAGGTGGCCGCGGTACGCGGCGTGGTCCGGTCGGTCCTGGGCATGATTCGCGGTGGTGCCACGCACGTTGCCGTGGCGACCGATCACGTCATCGAGTCCTTCCGTAATGCTCTATGGCCGGGCTATAAGACGGCCGAAGGGATCGCACCGGACCTCCTGGCACAGTTCGGACTACTCGAAGAAGTCCTCTCGTCGGCCGGCATCGTCGTCTGGCCCATGGTGGAGTTCGAGGCGGACGACGCGCTTGCGGCCGCGTCGGCGACAGCGGCTCGGGATGCACGCGTCGAACACGTGATCATCTGTACGCCGGACAAGGATCTCGGCCAATGCGTGCGCGGCACGCGGGTCGTCCAGTTGAATCGTCGGACGCGTGTTACGCTCGATGAGGCCGCGATCATCAGAAAGTTCGGCGTCTCGCCGGCATCGATTCCGGATTACCTGGCACTGGTGGGCGACGCGGCAGACGGCTACCCCGGATTACCAGGCTGGGGAGCAAAGTCGACGGCTGCGGTTCTCGCCAAGTACGTCCACCTCGAATCCATCCCGGCGGACTGGCGCGGGTGGGGCGTGAACGTTACCAACGCGAGTGCCCTCTCACACACGCTTACCAGCGAGCGCGCATGCGCACTGCTTTTCCGGACGCTGGCGACTCTACGGTCCGACGTACCTCTATTTGAAAACGTGGACGAACTACAATGGCACGGCCCCGAGCCTGGCTTCGACGCCTTGGGAAGACTACTCGACGCCGCGATCGACTCAAAACAGGCCACGCTCCCGCCCCGTCGCGGGAGAGCAGCCGATATTGCTTAACGCTCCGCTTTGCGCTCTTCGGCTGCCATCCAGGGTTCAGAACAAAACCTAAGAATTAATGGCTGGAAGAGCCTGCCTCGCAGCTTACGGGGCTACACAGGCGAAGTTAGCGGCTTCGTCGATGCTTCCCGCGCCCTGATAGCGGGCTACTTGTGGATACGGGCAGAGGGGCCGTGAGCGGGTGATGTTGCCACTCTCAATATGCGCACCGACAATTTGCGCGGGGGCTTTGCCTTTCTCGACCCAGTCCATTACGACAGCAAGCCAGTCGACAGAGCCACAGCCGGGGCCTCCGCTGCAGTGGAACATGCCCGGCACCATGAACAGGCGGTAAAAGTCGCGCGTTTCGGTCACGCCGAAACGCTTGCTTACAGTGCTGTAGTACTCGATCCCAGGTTGCGGGTTCACCTGTTGATCGGCCCAGCCTGAGTATTGCACTATCTTTCCACCACGCTTCTTCAGGGGCGCGAGATCGGGATTTTGCGGGTTGAGCATGGCCGCGGCATCGGCAACCTTTGGCGGGTCGGTGTCGAAGTTGAACATGATGTAGTCCCAGGCCGGCCCGGGCGGCGGATTGAGCATGGCGAGCTTCATCTGGCTTTCGGAGCGCGGCAGAACCGTCCTGCTCGGGGGAATGAAGTTGTCGGGCCACACGGGCTCGCTGCCTACGAGTTCTCCGGGGAAAATCTGCTTGCCCTTGGAATCGCGCGGGCCACCATAAATCTTCTTAAGGGCGTCGATCTGCGCGGACGTGAAGCAATCAGGGCCATCGGCGCCGGCGCATTTCACGACGTCGTGCGCTGGGTCGAAGGGGCAGGCACGGGGATCGTCGATGAGGCCGTCTTTGAGGCCATCGAGTGCGTCACACTTCTCGTAGATGGCCTTCGTGAGCAATGGAAGCTTTTCGGCCGGGATCGCGCCGGCGCCCACCTGGGACTGCCCTATCCAGAGGCGGCGCGTGACGTTGCCGGTGAGCGAGACACCGGGGGCTCCGATCACGAGACCGTCAAAATCGTCCGGATAGCGCTGGGCTTCCTGGAGGCCCTGGCGACCGCCGGTGGAGCATCCAACCCAGTAGGAGTATTTCGGTGCGGCACCATAGTAGGCTTCTATGACGCGTTTGGAGAGCACGGCGGTTTCGTGGACAGAGAGGTAGGCGAAGTCGATGAATTTGCGGCGGCCGTGGGGATTTTCGGGCGTAACGTAAGCAAAGGTGGCGAGAGGTTCTCTGGCAGCGTCGTGGCCGGTGTTTGTGGAGGAGGCGGCAAAGCCCTTTCGCACGGCGTTGTCTACCGGGCCGAGACTGATAGTACCGGCGGTGCCTCCGTTGCCGGCCATCTGAAAGCGGTCGTTCCATTCCGTGGGTAGCTTGATGGCGAAACCGGTTTCGGGCCAGATGGTACCGCGGACGTCGCAGTGTTCGGGCAGATTGCCTTTGGCGGGTACGAGCGTGGCAGAGGCAATTACTACGTCATCGCCGAAGAGCTTAGCGGCGAGTGCTTCACACTTGATGGCGGGACCGGCGGCGAAGAGAAGTGGGTTCGCCGAAAAGATCAGGGTTAGGCAGATTAACTTCACAGATTAGATTCTTTCACGAAATCGCGACCTTAGACCGAAGAGGCGATTTCCAACGCGTATTCTCCGGACCACCGCACTGCGGCCAATGCCGTCTCCAGGCTGGGAGTTCTATTTGGGGCTCGATACGGCCGGCAACGTCATGAAAGAGTTCTGGCCCGATCTGGACGCGAAATGTCCGCCAGGTTCATGGGGCGCGAGGTGCGAGTTACAGGCACTCCATCCGCCCGCCAAGGCACGTTTAGAAGGCAATGTCGGTGGTTGCCGCGAGCCGGCCAATGCAACGACTCTATCGGGTATTGGCGGCGGAGGGAGGTGTCGCATCTCTTGACGTAATCTGCGATGCCGCGGGAAGTTGGGTCACGGCCCATCCGCCTCCAAGGGCCTGGATCAACTGAACCGCCGCTGTCATCTCGCTCACGCGCAGGGTCACCTGGGTCTGCTGATCGCTCAGCAGAATATTCTGCGCGGCGATTACATCAAGGTAAGGATCGAGACCGGTCTGGTAGCGCGCCGTGGCGATGTCGAGATATCTTTGGGCAGCCTGCGCCGCCGCATCTTGCTTGGCGATTTGCTGCGACAGCACCCGTAGTGTTGCAATGTAATCCTCCACCTGTTGAAACGCCGTCAGCACCGTTTGTCTGTAAGCGGCGACATCGGCATTATAGGTCGCCGTGTACTGGTCTACGGTAGCTCTGCGCAAACCAGCGTCGAAGATCGTCTCGGAGGCAGCAGCCCCGAGCGACCAGACAAGCGCCGGAAGTGAAAACAACTTCGCGATGGTAGACGACTGAAGCCCACCGCTGCCCGTGAGGCTCACCGTCGGGTAAAAGGCCGCCTTCTGGACTCCGATTATCGCGTTTGCCTCGGCCATGGTCCGTTCCGCCGCGGCGATATCGGGCCGCCGTTGGAGTAGTTGCGACGGGACGCCCACCGGGATTGCGGGAACCGGCGTCGTCAGGTTCTTCACAGGCATTGAAAAGCTCGATGCAGGCTTACCAATCAGAGTTGCCATGGCATGTTCATATAAGGCGCGGTTCGTGGCAATTCCGATTCCCGCCGCTTCCGCGTTCTCAAGGGCTACCTCCGCCTGAGCGACGGCCTCCTGGTTGTCGATTCCAGTTTCAAGTAGCGTGCGAGTCAGCTCGAGCGACTGTCGATCGGCATCGACGGTGCGGTTATACAAATCCTGGAGTGCATCCTGCCCGCGGAGTTCGAAGTAATACTCCGCCAGGGCCGCCTGCTCCGTCAGACGCTCGTTTTCTAGATCCGCCGCGCTCACCTGGGCGGCGAACCGGTATTCGCGGACCGTATTGGAGACACGGCCCCATAGGTCCGGTTCCCACGACACGTCGAACGGCAGCGAAAAATCGCCGATGGTAGTGCGTCCCTTCGTCGTCGAGGCGCCCGTCGTCCCGCCATTTCCTGTTTCGGCGCCCGCGGCCGCGCCGCCCACTCCGCTCCTGGTGTAGGCGGGGTTCGCCGTCACGGTCGGGAAGTAGTCCGCATGGGCCTCGCGCACCTGCGCACGGGCCGCCATGAAGTTCTGAAAGTATTGCGCAATGTTCTGGTTATCGATGTTCAACCGCGCTTCTAGCGCGTTGAGTTCGGGTTCGTTGAACATCTCCCACCATTTTCCCTTGAGCGCCGTATCCTGCGGCTGGGCGACCTGCCAGGTGCCTGGGGGCGCAGAGGTGTAGGCCGCCGGAGACGCCTCCTTGAAAGCCGGCGGCGTGGGAGCGGTGGGCGCGGTATATCTGGGGCCAACATTGCACCCGCCCAGCAGAGTGATCGAGATCACCGCGGCACAGACCGCGACGCCGGTCGTTCCGCGCTTTTCAGTCGGACTGATGGAGTTCGCAGTCATAAGGGGTCCTTCTACTTAAACCGCGGCGCTGGGCGCCGGTCCGGCTCCATGGCTCAGAGTGTCGTGCTGCCTTCCCAGCATCCGCAGACGCAGCCGGTCGAATGCCAAATAGAGGACCGGCGTTGTATAGAACGTCAGCAGCTGGCTCAAGATCAGCCCCCCCACAATCGTGATGCCGAGCGGCCTGCGAAGCTCGAACCCCGTTCCCGTACCGAGCGCCAACGGCAGGGCGCCCAATAACGCCGCCATCGTGGTCATCAGGATCGGCCGGAAGCGCAACATGCACGCTTCAAAGATCGCGTCGGCGGTGGTCTTTCCCTCCTGGCGCTCCGCCTGGAGAGCGAAGTCGATCATCATGATGGCGTTCTTCTTTACGATGCCGATCAGCAGCACAATGCCAATAATCGAAATGACGTTCAGATCCACTTTAAAGAGTATCAGTGCGAGCATGGCGCCCACGCTCGCCGACGGCAGCGAGGAGATGATCGTCAGTGGATGGACCAGGCTTTCATACAAGATACCGAGAACGATGTACACCGCCAGCAGTGCTGTCAGAATCAGCACGGGCTCAGTGCTCAAGGACTGCTGGTACGCCAGCAGCGTGCCCGCAAAAAACCCTTGAATCGAGGACGGCTTGCCAAGCCGCTTTCGAAGCGCGCCGATGGCTGCCGTGGCATCGCTCAGGGACAAGTTCGGAGCGAGGTTAAAGGACACGGTGACCGACGGGAACAACCCCGTATGGTTGACGGCCAGCGGTATTGTGTTGGAATGGCCCTTGGCAACCGCGAGCAGCGGAATGTTGCCGCCGCTGGACGTCGAAAGATAGATGTCTTTCAGCCCTTCCGGACTTTGCCAATATTGGGGAGCGACTTCCAGCACCACGTAATACTGGTTTAGCTGCGTGTAAATGATGGATACTTCCGATTGGCCGAATGCGCCGTATAACTCGGAGTCCAACGACTGGGCGGTGAGCCCGAGCTTGGCCGCCGTCACCCGGTCGTAGGTCATCAGCTCATTGAGGCCGCCGTTCTGCTGGTCCGAGCTTACGTCCTGCAGGCCGGGCAGGCGCTGGATTGCGCTCAGCAGGGTCGGTCCCCACTTGGTAAGATCCTGGACACTGTCGGATTGGAGCGTGTACTGGTACATCGCATTACTCGACCGGCCGCCGATGCGCAGATCCTGCACGGCCTGGAGAAAGGCGGAAGCCACCGGCAGGCGGTTCAATTGCGGGCGCAGGCGGTCGATGATCTGAGCGGCACTGACGTTCCGCGCCGCCAGCGGCTTGAGCGCAATGTAGAGGGAGCCGGTATTGGTGGCCCCATTGCCGCCCGTAAATGCAATCACATTGGCGACCGCCGGATCGCTCTTGATCACGGCGCCGATCCGCTGAATGGAGTCGTTCATCGCCGGAAAGGACGAATCCTGCAGCCCTCGCACCGCGCCGGTGATCGCTCCCGTATCCTCCTGCGGAAAAAAGCCCTTGGGGATCTTCATAATCAGCACCACATTGAGCGCAATGGTGAGTAAGAGCACGACGAGGGTGGGAGACGGATGGCGCAGTACCCAACGCAGGCTGCCGCGATACAACGACAGCACCCAGTCGAAAAACTTCTCGCTGGCAGTGAAAATGCGGCCGTGTTTTTCCGTGCCCTCACTCCTTAACAGGTAGGCGCACATCATCGGCGTGGTAGTCAGCGAGACGATCATGGACACGAAAATGGCCGTCGAGAGAGTGACGGCAAATTCGCGGAAGAGACGGCCGACGATTCCGCCCATCAACAGAAGAGGAATGAAGACGGCGATGAGCGAAATGCTGATCGTGAATACGGTGAAACCGATTTCTTCGGCGCCCTTCAGCGCCGCTGCAAACGGCTCCATGCCGTTTTCCAGATGACGCGTGATGTTTTCCATCACCACGATCGCATCGTCGACCACAAAGCCCGTTGAGATGGTCAGGGCCATCAGCGAGAGGTTGTCCAGGCTGTATCCGAACAGATACATCACTGCCAGGGTGCCGATCAGCGACACCGGCACCGCCACGGCGGGGACCAGGGTGGCGCGGCCATTGCGCAGGAAGATAAAGACGACCACGATGACCAGGCCGATGGAAATCAGCAGCGTCCTTTCGACGTCGCTGACAGAGGCGCGGATGGTTATGGTCCGATCCAGAACGATGGTGGTATCGATGCCGAGCGGAATGGTTGCCTGGATAGACGGAAGCTGCGCGCGTACGCGGTCGACCGTATTAATGATGTTAGCGCCTGGCTGGCGGAAGATAATGACCGATACCGCCCGCTTGCCGTTCAAATAGCCGGCGGAACGGATGTTTTGCACCGAGTCCGTCACCTGGGCGACATCGGACAGGCGGATAGCCGCGCCGTGGTTATAACCAACGACCAGCGGCTTGTAGCTGTCCGCCTTCGAAATCTGGTCGTTGGCAAGAATGTCCGCGGTCACAATGCCGTCGGAGATCCGGCCTTTAGCGAGGTCGGCGTTCTGCAGGCTCAACACGGACTGCAAATTCGCAAGCGTAAGTCCATAGCTGGCCAATTGCGTGGGATTTGCGTCCACGCGCACGGAGGGCAGCGCGCCACCTCCGACCGTCACCTGCCCTACGCCCTGTATCTGCGACAACTTCTGTTCGATGACGGTGGAAGCTTCGTCATAGAGCGTCGCGGGGCCGTACTTGGCGGATGTGAGACCGAGGATCATGATGGGAGCGTCGGACGGATTTACCTTGCGATAGGTCGGATTGCCGGGCAGGTTGGTGGGCAGATAGGTCCGGGCCGCATTGATGCCGGCCTCCACATCGCGCGCCGCGCCATTGATGTCGCGGCTTAGGTCGAACTGAATGGTGAGCGAGGTGCTGCCGAGCGTGCTTGCGGATGTCATCTCCGTCACATCCGCAATATGCCCGAGTTGCCGCTCCAGGGGAGTCGCAACGGACGAGGCCATAATGTCGGCGCTGGCCCCCGGCAAAGCTGCGCTGACCGAAATCGTCGGAAAGTCGACTTCCGGCAGGGGCGATACCGGCAGCACCTCAAACGCAACCGCACCGGCAAGGGCAATCGCCAGCGTGAGCAGGGTCGTCGCCACTGGCCGCTGAACGAAGGGTGCGGAGATGTTCATGCGGGCTCCGCCAGTTCCGCGCCTCCGGTGTCCGGCTGGTTCGATTTGTGCCCAAACCGGTGCCCCAGGTTGTCGAAAAAGATATAGATGACGGGCGTGGTGTAAAGCGTGAGCACCTGACTCAGAAGCAGTCCACCTACCATGGCGATGCCCAGCGGCTTGCGCAACTCGGAGCCGAAACCCGTACCCAGCGCCAGCGGCAAGCCGGCCAGCAACGCCGCCATGGTGGTCATCATGATGGGCCGGAAGCGGAGCAGACACGCCTCGTAAATTGCGTCCGTCGCATTCTTGCCATGCTTGCGCTCGCCTTCCAGAGCGAAGTCGACCATCATAATGCCGTTCTTCTTCACAATGCCGATCAGCAGCACGATGCCGATGATCGCCACCATGCTCAAATCCTGATGAAAGAGAAGTAGTGCGAGGAAAGCGCCCACACTCGCCGACGGTAGCGTGGACAAAATCGTGATCGGGTGCACAAAGCTTTCATACAAAACACCGAGTACGATGTACACCGTGACCAGCGCGGCGAGAATGAGCAGCGGCACGCCGGCCAGCGAATTCGTGAACGATGCTGCGGTGCCTTGAAACCCTGCCTGCAGGCTGGGAGGCATGTGCATGTCTTTTTGCACTTTGTCGACGCTTGTAATGGCGTCGCCCAGAGCGGCATTCGGCGCGAGATTGAACGACACCGTAATCGCTGGAAACTGACCCTGATGGGTGATGGCAAGCGGCTCTGTCGTCTTCTCGAAGTGGGAGAAAGCGCTCAGCGGAACGGCGCTGCTCATGGCCGAACTGGTGGTGTCGGACGCCGCCGTGGAGGTGCTCGGCGAAAGCGCGTTAGCGGGAGGAGCAAGCGTATTTGCCGCCGGCGTGTACCGTACGGAAGCCGTCAGGGCATTGGACCCCGCGGAGGCCGATCCGGAAGACGCAAAAGAGGAAGAAGCTCCGGTACCGGTTGTGCCCGCGGCAGCGTTGGCCTGAATGTAAAGCTGGTTCAGCTTGTTGGGATCCTTCTGAAACTCTGGCTGACTCTCGAGAATCACATGGTACTGGTTTACCTGGGTGTACATCGTGCTGATCTGCCGCTGACCGAAGGCGTCATAGAGAGTGTTATCGATGGTCGAAGGCGCGATGCCTAACCGCGAGGCGGTGACCCGGTCGATCGCCAGAGTTACGGCGAGCCCGCCCAATTGCTGATCGGTGGCCACGTCTTCCAGTTCCGGCAACTGTTTCAGCCGGTCGACGAACCGGTTGGCCCAGTCATTCAGTTCGTTGGCATCGGGGTCTTCGAGCGTGTACTGGTATTGCGTCCGGCTCACCCGGTCGTCCACGGTAATGTCCTGCACCGGTTCCATGAACAACTGGATCCCTTGAACCTGGCTCACTCTGGAGTTAAGCCGGCGAATCAGGTCCGACGCACTGATCTTGCGCTGGTCGAGCGGCTTCAAATTGATCGACATCCTACCGCTGTTCATGGTTGTATTCGTGCCATCCGCGCCGATGAACGAGGAGACGCTTTCGACCGCCGGGTCGCTCAGAACCGCATTTGTAAGCTCCTGCTGCTTCTCCGCCATCGCCCTCGAGCCAATCGCCGGCGGCGCCTGCGATATGCCCTGGATGACGCCCGTGTCCTGTATCGGGAAAAAGCCTTTGGGGATGACGATGTAAAGGAAAACCGTAAGCACCAGTGTGGCCACCGCGACCAACAGCGTAATCGTCTGGAACCGAAGGACGAACTTCAGGGTTCGGCCGTAGAATGCGATCATGCCATCGAAGGCACGCTCCGTCGCCCTGGAGACGCGCCCCTGCTGCTCTTTTGCCTGGTGCCGCAGAATGCGCGCACTCATCATAGGCGTGAGCGTAAGGGAAACCACCGCCGACAGGACAATGGTAACAGCCAGTGTCACGGCAAACTCCCGGAACAGGCGCCCCACCACGTCACCCATGAATAACAGCGGAATCAGTACGGCGATGAGTGACACGGACAGCGAGAGGATGGTGAAGCCGATTTGCTCCGCGCCCTTGAGCGCCGCCTCCATGGGTGGATCGCCCGCTTCGATGTACCTCGAGATGTTCTCGATCATCACGATGGCATCGTCCACTACAAACCCGGTGGAGATGGTCAGCGCCATCATCGATAAGTTGTCCAGGCTGTAACCAAGGAGATACATCGCCCCGAAGGTGCCGACCAGCGACAGAGGCACGGCCACGCTCGGGATAATGGTGGCATAGAGGCTGTGCAGGAAAAGGAAGATCACCAGCACGACGAGTCCGACCGTCAGCAGCAGTTCAAACTCAACGTCGGAAACCGACGCTTCGATGGCAGTCGTAAGATCGGTAAGCGTGGTTACGATAATGCCCGCGGGCAGGTTGGCCTCCAGTTGCGGCACTTGCCGCTTGATGCTGTTGACCACACTGATGGTGTTGGCTCCCGGCTGGCGTTGCACATTCAGGATCACCGCGGGGGCTCGATTCATCCACGCTGCCTGATCGTTATTTTCCACGCCATTCACGATGCGCGCCACGTCGGTCAGCATCACTGGCGCGCCGTTACGGTAGGCGACTACAACCTTCCGGTAGTCGTTGCTGGTGACCAATTGATCGTTGGCGTCAATCTGGTAATCCTGGCGCGGCCCGTCGAAGTTTCCTTTGGCGGCGTTTACGCTGGCCCCGGTAAGCGCTGTGCGAACGTCTTCCAGGTTGATACCGTAGGATGACAGAGCCGTGGGATTCGCTTGAATGCGCACGGCCGGTTTTTGCCCGCCGCTGATGGTTACAAGCCCCACCCCATTGAGCTGCGAAATCTTGGGCGCAAAGCGCGTATCCACCAGGTCTTCGACCTGGGAAAGCGGCATGGAGTTCGAGGTGATGGCCAAGGTGAGCACAGGGGCGTCGGCTGGATTCGTCTTACTGTAGGTCGGCGGCGCGGGCAGGATGGACGGCAACAAACTTTGCGCCGCGCTTATGCCAGCCTGGACCTCTTCCTCGGCTACATCGATAGATAGGGTGAGGTTAAATTGCAGCACGATGACGGAAGTGCCGCCGGAGCTGGTGGACGTCATCTGGCCCAAGCCCTGCAGTTCGCCGAATTGCCGCTCCAGTGGCGCCGTGACGGTCGTCGCCATCACATCCGGGCTTGCTCCCGGATAGAACGTGAGCACCTGAATGGTGGGGTAATCGACTTCCGGCAGCGCGGACACCGGCAGTTGGGTATAGCCAACCAGGCCGACCAGCAGGATTGCAGCCATCAGCAACGCGGTGGCTACCGGCCGCAGGATAAATGGACGAGAGGGACTCAATGAGCGTTGCTCCCGCTGGTGGCGGCTGGTACAGGCGTGTTCGAGACGACCACGGCCACGTTGTCCTGCAACTTATCGAAGCTGCTGTTGGCCACGACGTCTCCGGGATCGATGCCGTCAACTTCGGTCAAGCCGCCGTCTGTAACTCCGGGCTTTACGTTTCGCAGATGCGCGAAATTGTTTTGAATCACATACAGGAACGATGCCTGGCCATTTTGTTGAATGGCGGAGGCTGGAACCAAGGTCACCCCGAATAGTGTGTTGACCAGCAGCCGGGTGTTTACAAACTGGTTCGGGAAGAGAGCGTCGTTTGTGTTGGCAAAGAGCGCGCGGCCCTTTACTGTTCCGGTAGTAGTGTCAATCTGGTTGTCGAGCGTCAATAGCGTTCCGCTCGCAATCCTTTTCTGGCCTCCGCGGTCGAAGGCGTCCACGGGTAGCCTCGCGCCCTTGTTCAGGCGAGCCTCAACCTGGCCCAGACTGTCCTCCGGTATGGAAAAAATTACGGTGATGGGCTCCAACTGCGTAATCACGGCGAGGGTTACGGCCGCGGCGGCCTGCACCACGTTGCCCGGATCCACCAGCCGTAGACCCATGCGTCCGGAGATGGGAGCGGTGATATGGCAGAAGTCGACCTGAACCTGGTCGTATTGCACCGTGCCCTCATCGTTCTTGACTGTGCCCTGGTCCTGGAGCACAAGCTTCTCCTGGTCGTCGAGGATTTGCTTTGCAATGCCGTTGCGTGCCCACGCTGCCCGATAACGTTCCAGGTCCATCCCTGCTTGGGCGAGCAGATTCTCGTCACGCTCCAGTGCGCCTTGCGCCTGCAAAAGCGTCGCACGGTACGGACGAGAGTCGATATCAATTAGCGCAGCACCCTTAGCAACCCGCTGCCCCTCGGTATATTGCACGGCAACCACCCGGCCATCCACCTGGCTGGTAATCGAATCCGTGTAGACAGGAGTGACCGTGCCGATTGCCTCGAGGTAGATACCGATGTTGCCCTTTTGGGCTGTCGCACTGGTCACGGTGATCCCCGGTGCGGGATGCCTCGCCAGGGCCGTCGCCGCTTTCTTGGCGGCCTCGTGGCGTCGTATGACGAGCACGGTGGCGAGCCCAATGAGCAGGAGTACGGAACCCCACATTACGATCCATGCGACCTTATGTCGGCGGCGCGCCGGAGGGGGTCCGAGCTGGTGGTCGGGACCGATGGCTGGGGGCTTCTTTATTTCATCTGTCAAGCGACTGCCCTATTTCCTTGTGCTTACCTGCAAATTCCACGGACGCCCGCCGGATAAGTGAGCGGGAATGCACCTTGAAAGAGCGCAGAATCTGCACCTCAGATGCGGGATTTGCTTCACGCCGAATTCCCCGGTCGTCAGGCCCCCACGTACTCCGCAAAGGCGTAGGTGCCCAAGCGGGAATGTCCCCGCCGCCAACCACAGGCGCGTGACCGCCACTCCCTCCGCGCGACTCTCCGCCGCGCGATAGTCCTATGACCTTTCACATTCGTGCACCTCACGGCAAGCTCTTAGGCACGTATTTTGCCACGGCGCCAGCCGGCGGCCGCCGCACGAGTCCGCCTCTCAAATTGAAATGGAAGAAAATGTGCCGGCATCCTCCGTCCGGGGAGTCGCTACTTTCTACGACCTACCGGGCATTCCGCCCAGAGCTTCAGCGTCTTGGCTTCTTAATCAATTTCGTGCCGGTAGACCCGGTAGCCCGGCCAACCCGCAGTTTGGTTAGGTCGTTGTCTCGGAAGCAAGTGCCGGAAGGGGGCAGCCACGCTCGGTGTGATCGCAGTGTTCCCGGCTCAAATAGGTCTTTACACCGCACCAGAATAATCCGGCAACTCCACATCCTGCCCATGACATCCACATGAATTGACGGCCACCCCTCCACGAACCCGATGTTCTCTAACTGCCCCCCGCTCAAAATAAAGGTATCGAACGACAGTGCTCCCTGCACGATCGGATTCCACGCGAACGCCTGCCGGTCGTGCACCACTTCTTTCGAGCCGGGGAACGCCACCCACTCCCGCTCCGCATACCCGATCGCGCCGCCCTGGTGGTGCAATTCCATCTCGCCGGGGAATCCGTTCGCGGCGAACCACGCCTTCGACCGCTCCAGGATCTCGCCCGCCCGCGCTCCCGGCCTTGTGTTTGCGAGAAAGCGGGCCGTCACCTGCGCGGATGCGTGAACGCGCTGGCGGAGATCGCCAGGCAATTCACCGAAGTACACGAAGCGCCCGGTCGAAGTTACCAAACCCCACTTTCTGGCGCACACATTGACAAAGGCGTAATGGCGAAGCCGCGCGCCGGACGGGACGGTGTGCCGGAAGCTCAGCACGCGTTCGTCGACACCCATCAGCAATACCGTGGGCCGGATGCCGCGGCGAAGCAACTCGTCCGACGCCATCGCTTCCATTTCGTACTCCGTCATACCGGGTTGGATGCGCCTGCACACTGAGACCACCGCTTCGGCCGCGTTCCGGCCCAGCCACCGGTACTTCTTTATCTCCGAGTCGTAAGTTCAAAACGCAACCGCGCGAACTCGGCGCCGACGTCTTTCGACCCGTCATAAGGAGTATCCGTTCCCACCGCGCCGGCGCCGGCGATTTCGCGTATCAGCGCCAACTTCCGGTCGGGCGCGATCTTGTCTTCGTACCACTTGAACTCCCTGCGCTCGTAGCCGAGGCCCTTCAAGTCCTCTGCCATCAAGCGCGGCATCTCGCTGTTGCTCGCCACGGCGAACTTGCGGCCGTCGGCGGCGACGAGCAGCGAGGCGCCTCCGGTCTCGCTGGTGATGACGACATGATTATCGGCCAGCCCGGCTGTTATCCAGGAAAAATTGTTCACGGCGGAAAGAAGCACGCCCGCGAGCGTGTGTTCCCGCAAGAACTGCTGGACGCGCACCATCTTGGTGCGGATCTCCGCCTCGAGTTCCGCGCGGCTGACCGGCTCCGCGATCACCCCCGGCGGGACACCCGATCGGTTCTTGTCATCCCCCGCGGAGTGACTTCCTCCAGCCGCGACAGCCCCCGAAGGCGCCTTCAGCCGCTCGAACAGCACGGGGTCGAACTCCCGCAAGCCGGCGATACCGTTCAGGTGGCTGGTCGACACCCAGGGTAGCCAGCCCCGGTGCAATCCGAATCCACGGACCGGCGCGATGCTCCAATGCTCCTGCTGCCAGCCGGGACCTTTCAGGTCGTAAGTACGTCCAGGGAGCGCCAGCATCGCTTTGGTGTTGTGCAACAGAATTCGCGCCACCTCCAGATAGTGCGGGTCTTTGGCGTAGACCGACAACTTGGCAAACTCATCGGCGTCGAAGGCCATGTACTCATCCACCAGCGAGTGTCCCGTGGAAATGATCTGCAGTCCGATGGTTGAAACGCCGGCTTTCCAGTGCAACTTGGCACTGTCCTCATTGGCCGGCATCGGCACGTTCCAGATATAGATGTAGGTCTCCGCGTACTGCGCCGAAGCCTCGGCGCGACCGAGCCATTTCGGGTCGTGAGTTTTCTCGTACAGCGACAGGTAGGCCTCGAGCGATAGGGTTCCCGCCTCCTTGTCGATCACGTCCGGATTGTCGATGGTTCCACCCACGAATCTGCCTTGCGCCTGGCCGCTCCTCCACGCGAATTCGGCGGCCCGCACCGCGGCATCCAGATATCGCCTTTCGCCCGTTAGATCGTTCAGCAACACCAGCAAGGGAACGGCGTTGTAGGTGGAAGCCGGAGAAGGGTCCATCACCTTGCCCGTGGCCGGCTCCCATGCGCGCGGGAAGCCGCCTGACGGCTGCTGCTCGGTCAACAGCCAATCGGCAAACTCTCGCGACCATGCCAGCCATCGCGGATGCTCCCGCCCCGCGGCTCGTTCCCTTTTCACCGCCCGCAGCGTAGCTTTGATGTCGTCTCCGAACGAGCGCAGGTACACCCGTTTGTCGCTCGGAATCGCCAGCGCCGTCGCGCCGGTGTCCAGGTTGAATCCCTCGCCTTCGGGCGGAGCCACTTTGAGCTGCGCGAAGGAATCGAAGATCGCGCTTCCAATTGCGCGGTGTTGCGCGGCCCGCGCACCGGTATCGCGCGCTGCGTCTTCTAGCAGAAACTCGGCGGCTTCCAGGTTCTTTCCTGTGAAACCCAGGATCGCATTGCGATTCGTCCGGCCCTCCCCCACGCTGTCGATGTAGTTTGGGATCCCGGTGCGGCCGTCGGGAGTCTTCTCCGCACGCTCGCCGAGCATATCGACCAGACTGCGCTCGACCGCGTCGATATCCTGCCAGTTCACCTGCGGCTGCAGCATGCGCCACGCCCAGCGCCAGGAATCGCGGGCGAGTGCGGGCAGATCCGCCTCTGTGCCGAAACGGAACGTGGTCTCATATTGCTGCGTCAACCCGTCTTCGATCGGGTGGAAGCGCCGCCGCCACTGCTTCATCTGGCCGCCCGGATAAGTGCCGCCGCTGTAAGTGAACTCTCCTTCCGTGCCCGGAAACCACAGGCCGGCCGCGATGCTCTCACCCTCCGGCCTCAAGCCAATCGCTGCAAACCGGAAGTGCCGGTCCACCATCGGCTTCGCCGCCTGGTCGTGTGAGTCCTCCGCAGTGGTTGCCGCATCGGGTTTGCTGTCGAGCACGGCCAGCGAGCTCCCATCCGCAAGGCGTATTCCGAACAGCGGCGCCGGGGTACGATCCTCCCGAATCCGCAGCTCGCCCCAACGGCCGCCCTGGTACAGATCGGCGCCGCCGATCGCCGATCGCGTCAGGTTCCGCGTTCCACCGTAGATAAGGCCGGGCACGAACATGTCCACCTCCCCGGGGCGCACGCGCCCGCCCATCGCCAGCGTGACCGCTGAAACGAATCCGCCCTCTGCCGACCCTTCCACCCGAAGCTCCCGCCGAACGGTGACGGCCTCACCTCGCCGAGTCCAGTTATCTTCGACTACGAATCGCGCGCCCCCGGCCGCGAGAGTCGCCTTTCCCGAGAACCCGTGAGCAGTGGTGGACACCGATTCGTAGCCACGCTCGAATCGCGTGATAGCGCGCAGCGACCTGTCCGCGATCTCGATTTCCACCGGGCGCGCACGGGAGAATCGTGTGCCGCCTCCGAACACCACGCCATAGTCACCACCGGGGCCCTTCACCGCGGAGACGCTCTGCGCGGAGATCGGCCCACCGGCCAAGGCCGCAAGCATCGCGGCGAAGACGGGAAATCCCTTTGGCCAACCCAAGGCAACTCCTTTTCGAATTGTCCTTACACATAGCTTCAAACCACTGCATGGCCAACTGGCGTGGCCATCCCGGTTGGGGCGGGCGCCCCTCGGGCGTCACGACGCCCTGCGGCTGGGGCTGCCGCTCGCTTAGTCGGTCATTTCAGAAATACGCGAACGTATTTTCGGGCCGCTACTCGAGTTTTGCCGGCGAATGTCCAGGCGCGTAAATGAAGCTCTTTAGCTTCGTGGTGCTGGCCAGCCCGTGTCCACGCGGGAAAAGCGGTAAGCTCCCACGCCGGCTTAATTGCCCCCGCGGCCGCCGCGCCCGCCCGCGGGCGTTGGCTCGGGCAAATCCTTGCGCGGCAGTTTGTCGGGCCTTGTGGCAGCGTTGTATACGAAGACCGCTTCGATGATTGCCATCTGTTCCATGTCGGCCTGTTGGATGCGGTCGTATACGTCCATGTTGGAATGGTGCGTGCGCGTTTCGTAATCCATCGGGTCCTGAATAAACTGGAAGCCGGGCAGCCCGACGCGGTCGAAGGACTGGTGGTCCGTGCCGCCGGTGTTGCGGATCGTAATCACGCCCGGCGTTAAGTCCTTCAGTGCGGCAAACCACTGTTCGAAAATGGGCCGCGCCATTTCGTTTTCCTGCAGGTAAATGCCGCGAATCCGCCCCGTGCCGTTATCCACGTTGAAGTAGCCGGCGAAGCCCTCGTGCTCGGTGGTGGGTTTCATCGCCGCGGGATCGGCAAAGTGCTCCTTGACGTACGCGGCCGATCCCAGCAGTCCTTCTTCCTCGCCGCCCCACAGCGCCATGCGCACGGTGCGATCCATTTTCAAGTTGACCGATTTCAGAATGCGCATCGCTTCCATGGCCACTCCGCTGCCGGCGCCGTTATCGGTGGCGCCCGTGCCCATGTGCCAGGAATCGAAGTGCCCGCCCACCATCACCAGCTCGTTCGGCTTGCTCGATCCCGGAATCTCCGCGATCACGTTGAACGAATCCGTGTCGCTGGTATCGAACTTGGTCTTGATATCGAACGCCAGCTTCACCGGCACCTCGTGCGCCAGCAGCCGGGCGATGCGGTTGTAGTTCTCGGCGGTGATGGCCACCGAGGGAATGTTCTTGGTCGGATCTCCGGTTCGCGGCGAGCCGTTGCTGGCAAAAACCGTGCCGCTCTCGCCGCGCGCGTTCGCCGTCACCGTGGCCACGACGCCTTCATCGGCAAAGAACGCCCGCTGTTTTTCCTGGAACGTCTGGCGTTCTTCCGGAGTCATCGCCGCGAGCGCCGAAGGCTGCCCGCCGCGGCCCCCGCGTCCGGCCGCGTTGCCCGTAGGCAGCACTTCCGGAACCAGCGCCAGCAGTTCGTCATCGGTGTAGCGATGCGCCAGCGGTGTGGTCGGAAACGCCAGCTCCAGCGCGTCCACCATCAGCACGATCTTCCCTTTCAACTTCCCGTGCCACTTATCGAGATCGGCCGGCGCCTGAATCTGCGCCAGCATCGCCTCGCCTGTCACCCTCCCGTCCGTGCTTCCGCTCCACGCCTGCGGATAGCCGATCAGGGGCATGTAGACCGGCTCCACCATGGCGCCGCTGTACCCGGTCACTTCCCAGCTCGGGATGGCGCCACCGCGGCCGCCCGCAGTCGACCACTTTTCCAGGTGAACATTGCTCAAACCCCATTCCTTAAGCTGGCCCACGGCCCACTCCCCAGCCCGCCGGAACTGAGGAGAATTCGTCAGCCGCGGACCGTAGCGGTCAGTGAGGTTGTACATAATGTTCATGACTTGCGAGTTGCTGCGGCCGCCCCGGCCGCCACCGCCTCCAAAACCCCCACGGCCGCCCAACTCGGCGTTCTTGATTTTGTGAATGACGTTCAGATCTACGTGTTCGGTAGCCTGCTGAGCGACGATCAGCAGCGGAAGGAGCAGCGCAACGGAAATAGCGAACAGTGTTTTTCGAGACATCGGTTTCAGTTTCTTAGAGCATACCAAACGAGAAACGCGCCCGGTTTCTACCTCCGTGGCGCAGGCACTTCTGCGTGCCACGTCGAATCTGGACGAGACTGGACTTCGCCACGCGGGCCGAACCAGCTTCCCTCGCCCATCCATAAAAATTTCGAATCTGGCGCATAGAAAGTCCTGAAACGCAGATCCCGGCGCGTTTTGCTACTTTATGGAGGTGAGTGGCCAGCGCGCGGGGACCAGGCATCCCGGCCTGAGCATGCACTCCGAAGTCTGGATCTTCGAATCGCGGGGGGCTGGGCAATGAAGAAAATCGAGAGCCGTTCAAGCTCGACGAAGTCAAGGAGGCTCTCAAAAGTATTGGCATCGACGGGATGACCATCAGCGAAGTTCGCGGGCACGGGCGCCAAAAGGGCCACAAAGAAGTTTACCGCGGCCAGGAGTACAACGTCGATTTGCTGCCCAAGGTGAAAGTCGAGCTTGTCGTCTCCAATTCCCGCTCCGAGGAAGTAATTAAAACCGTTACCCAAGCGGCCCGCAGCGGCAAGATTGGCGATGGCAAGATCTTCGTCTACGATGTCGCCGAGGCCATTCGAATTCGAAACGATGACCGAGGCGATACTGCCCTCTAACAGCCCATCCGATCCGGCGCGGACGTTTTTCGAGACCGGCGACGCCCTCACGGCGCTGGCCGAGCGTACCGCCGCGGTCGACCGCCTGGTGGAGGATACGGCTGGCGAATCGTTGCTGTCCTCGGTTCCGTCAGGCTTCTCCGTGCTGGCCGTCGGGGGCTACGGGCGGCGCCATCTCTTCCCTTATTCCGACGTCGATCTGCTGCTGCTGGTCGAAGCCGAAGCCCTGGCGCAGGAACACAAACCGGAAATCGCGGCGTTTCTCCAGCGCCTCTGGGATGGCGGCCTGCGTGTCAGCCATTCCGTGCGGACGGTGGAGGAATGCACCTCTGTCCACGACCGCAATACCGAGCTCAACATCAGCCTGATCGATCAGCGCTACCTGGCCGGAGACCGGGCGCTCTACGCCTCCATGGCCGCCCGGCTGCCGCGTTTCATTCAGGCCAACCGCGAAGCCCTGATCCGCAATCTGGCGCGGCTGACCCACGAGCGCCACGCCAAGTACGGCAACACCTTCTATCATCTGGAACCCAACATCAAAGACACTCCCGGGGGATTGCGCGATTTCCAGTTGCTCCGCTGGCTTAACCAGTTGCACGACACCGACGCAACGCGCCTGACCGCTCCCGAGCTTTCCACCGCGCTGCGTCACACTTTTGTGCACCTGGCGCGCTTGCGCTGCTTCCTCCACTTTCAGGCCGGGCGCGACAGCAATGCCTTGTCGTTCGAGGCCCAGGACGCCATCGCCGAACAGTGGGAGCACGGCCAGGTGGCCGCCTGGATGCGCGAGTACTACCGCCATGCCCGGGCCGTCTATCATGCCGCCATGCGCCAGCTGGACGCCAGTGAAGCATCCCTCAGCTCGCTGCTGGCCCAGTTTCGCAATTGGCGTTCCCGTCTTTCCAACGCCGATTTCAGCGTGCACCGCGAGCGCGCCCATATCCGCGAGCCGCAACAGCTCGATACCCACCCGGAACTGGTGCTGCGGCTTTTCGAATTCGTGGCCCGCCACGGCTTTGCCCTTTCCTTCGAAGCCGAGGAACGCATCGCCGGCCGCCTCGATCGCCTGAAGTGGCAATTCACAGGCGACCAGCCGCTCTGGCGTCCCCTGGAAGACATTCTCAGCTTGCCTTATGCGTCGCTAGCCATGCGCGGCATGCACGAGACCGGTTTGCTCACCGTCCTGTTCCCCGAGCTGAAGGCCATCGAATGCCAGGTGATTCGCGATTTCTACCATCGCTACACGGTGGACGAACACACGCTGGTGGCCATGCACAATCTGCGCGCGGTGGAAGGGCCGTACCGCGAAATCCTGGCTGAAGTGACCCGGCCGGGCATATTGATGTTTGCCCTCCTGTTTCACGACGCGGGGAAAGGCAATCCCGAAACCGGGCACGTCGCCGGCTCGGTCGGGCTGGCCGAACAGGCCGCTTTGCGCATCGGCATGCCGGCTGCCGATCGCGACCTGGTGCGGTTCCTCATCTCGAGCCACCTGGAGCTGTCCGAGGTGATGCAGTCCCGCGACACTTCCGATCCGCAGGCCATCGCCGAAATCGCCCGGCGCATGGGAACGGTCGAGCGCTTGAAGGCGCTGACCCTGCTCACCTACGCCGACATCAGCGCCGTCAACCCCTCCGCCATGACGCCGTGGCGCTCCCAGCAGCTCTGGCAGGTCTACCTGCGCGTGTATCGCGAGCTGACGCGCGAGCTTGAAACGGATCGCATCGAGGCAGCGCCCGCCATTCCGCCGGAACGGGTCGCTTTCCTGGAAGGTTTTCCCACCCGCTATCTGCGCACCCACGGCGACACCGAAATCGACGAGCACGTGGCGCTGGAACTCCGCGCCCGTCCCACCGGCTTTGCCGTGGATATTCGCCGCCGCGAACCGGTCTGGCAGTTGACCCTGGTGGCCCGCGACCGCCCGGGCCTGTTCGCCTCCGTGGCCGGGACCCTTTCGAGCTTCGGCATGAATATCGTGCAGGCCGAAGCTTTTGCCAACCGGCGCGGCCTGATCCTCGATACCTTCAACTTCGAGGACCCGATGCGGACGCTCGATCTAAACCCGACCGAGGTCGACAGGCTGCGTTCCTCGGTGGAAAAAGTGATTTCCGGCCGGATGGACGTCAAGGTTCTGCTCCGCAATCGTCCCAAGCCCAAGCTGCCCAGCCGCAAGGCCGGCATAGCCAGCCGGGTGGCCTTCAATGCCGAAGCCAGCGCGACCGCGACTTTGGTCGAAATCGTGGCACAGGACCGGCCCGGCCTGCTCTACGACCTGGCCTCGACCTTTTCCCGTTTCGGCGCCAATATCGAAGTGGTACTCATCGACACCCAGGCCCATAAAGCCATCGATGTGTTCTATATCACCGCCGAAGGAAAAAAGCTGACGCCGGAGAAACAGACCGCGCTCGAAACCGCCCTGCGGACGGCCATCCAGCAATAATGCTCCAGTCAGAGCCGCGACCGCAAGGGAGCGGTCCCCCGGCGGGACCTCCCAACCTCCTGGTGGGACAGAGCCGCTGCCCGACGTTCGCCGCATTCCTGAATCGAAGGCCAGATCCACACACTCGCCGCTACGTATATAATAACCGCAGCTCAAACTTAGGGAGCCGGAGGAATTGCCCATGTTGGCCTTCGCGCAGAAGCCCACAGCCACCCGGCAGCCAGCCTCTGCTAAGGCGCCTGCCAGCCCCGAGGCAAAACGAAACGACGATTCTGAACCGCGGCCCGCCGCGCCGTTAGTGGCCGGGATGCGCCGCCAGCATTCCTGCCCTTGCGGCGGAGGATGCCCCAAGTGCCGGAACGGCCAGGCCACCGTGCCGCCTCACGTGCATGCCGTGTTGGCTGAACCCGGTCACCCCCTCGATCTGGCCACCCAGAGCTTCGCGCAATCGCGCTTAGGCCACGATTTCAGCCAGGTGCGCGTGCATACCGATACCAGAGCCGGTGAATCCGCGCAAGCCCTGGACGCGGTTGCCTACACGGTGGGCCGCCATGTGGTGTTCGGCACGGGACAATTCGACCCTCGCACCAGTGGAGGACAGCGTCTGCTGGCGCACGAATTGACACACGTACTGCAGCAGTCCTCCGTCACGACTGCGCCCGCGAACCTCCCTGTCGATCCAGCCGATAGCCCGCACGAGCGCGAAGCCCACCAGTCGGCCGATCGCTTCTCGCAACCTTCCCCCTGGTCTGAGAACCACCGCGTGAGCGTAACACCATCCGGTCCCAGACTTCAGATGCAGCGGCGAGGCGCCGCCGGTGGCTGTGGGATCTGCATGGGGGGCGATTTCCGGAAGTTGGGCACGGTCGCCCACAGAGAGATTCAGGGTGCCTTCGTCGCGATGGATCCGGACATCGTCCCGGAGTTTCAGGTGCCCGTTGTCGAAGAGGACTTCAACGCCCCGTTCGTTCCGAAAGTCGATCTCACTAAAGAGACACAAAACTTTTACGGCAAGGTGATTGAAATTGGAGAGATCAAGCCGCTCGACGACGCTGGCAAGCAAGTCGGCATCGCCAGGCGTAAGCTCGACGACTATACCCGGGAACTTCGATTCACCAATGATGAGGTTTTCCGGATGCGTATCCCGCCGCCTTCCGAGCTTCTGTACGTTAATTCCCAGAACCCGCCCGGATGCCCGCCTCAAATCATACACGTCCAACTGACCGAACCGGGAATCTACCAGTATTATTGTGAACCGCCATTTTCGACATTGGTGCGTCTCCCGCAATGCGAGTGCGGTCGCCGCCGGCGCCAGAAGAAGCAGGAACGCGCGTATGCTTTTAAGGAAGCCTCCAAGCCTGTTGCGAAGGAAACTTCCAAGCCGGCTGTTAAGCAGGCCTCCAATCGTCTGTATGTCAAAGACTGCCACCCGAACTTCCAGGACATCGCCGACCGCGTCCCTTACATGCAGGCTCCCGCGGACCTCGACTTCATCATCGTGATTGACTCCGGAGTCTTTAAGCAGAGGATCGACCAGGCCGGGCGCGATCAGCTCGAACGGACCAAACGCCTGATGAGACCGGCCGACCCCCGCAGCCTTCCTTTCATTCAGGTCGAGCCTATGATCGTCGCGTCCTCCTATGTCGCCGGTGCCATCGATCTTGCCGCCCTGATTGTTATAGCTATTCCGGCGGCGCCCGAAGTGGCAGCCACCGCCGTCGTGCCGGAAATGACCGCGGCGGTAGGCACAACCACGGCAGTAGGGACCACCGTCGGTACAGGGGCGGCCGTCACCAGCACCATTGAGGCGCCCGCCGGGATCGCGGCAGCCGTAAGCGCCGGAGCGACCGAAAGTAGCTCCACGGCGGCCACCGCCGCGATGATTTCCGGCACGGGCATGGGTTGGGCCGCTACCAGATTGTCGCAATCCGCGGCGGCCGCCATCGTGACACGCCTAGTCGCCGGGGGAGTTTCCGAAGCTAACGCAGCCGCCGCCGTCCAACCCCTAATCGGTAAGCGCATTCTCGGCGTGGCCGATGTGACCGGCAGGCCTGATCTCATAAATGCCAAGGCCGGACGCGAGATTGTGATTGACGGCCAAACCTTCAACGCCATAGTCTGGCTCACCAGCCGCGGCTTCTAAAGCGCCTCAAACCGCCCGCTGGATCAGGGTACCCGAATTTGAAGCGGCGTACCGCGCACCAATCGTGGCGGCCGAAAGGTAGCTCCCGCCCTCGACGCTCCTCAGCTCCAGGTTATCGAGGCCCTTTTGGCGGCGCCAACCTCAATGCCGCCGCCGTCGAGGCCGGCGTTCACCGCAACACCATCGCCTATTGGCGCCACACCTCGCCGGCCTTCGAGGCGGCCGTCCGCGACGCCCAAACCGATCGCGCCGACATGCTGCGCGAGGGTGCCGTCGCCCGCGCTGAGCTGGCCTTCCAGGCTCTCAATACGGCCAAGTAGCGGTCTGGTGAGTAGGACGGCGCCCGCCCCTTACTTCTTTTCCGCCGCCTCGGTCTTCGGTTTAGGCGCTGAGGTCGGTGCTGGCCTCCAGAACGCCGGGTCAGCCTGAATCACCTCATCCGGTGGACAGCTCAATTCCGGCCGAAGCTTCAGGATTTCCCAACGGCTCGCCTCCACAGTGTCCTGAGTGACCATCGTGAGGTGCCGGTACGCCTGAGACTCGACCGCCCTTTGTACGCCCTCAGCGTTGAAACCGGCGAAACGTGGCCCTCAACCCGCCGGTTCCTCGATCGAACGTCCAAGCCCGAGTCAGAGAAACCGCGCCGCCGCATCTTTCAGGCATGCGACCCGTCGCCATCTCGCCGCAAGCCCCGGCGCCACTTAAGCTTGCAAAGCGTTCTCCGAAAACCCCTCCCCCGGCCTAGAGAGCCGGTCACGGATTTTCTAAATATTTCCTTCCCCTTCATTACAAGCCACTTCCGCCAAAACGGCCGCCTCCGCGCACCCGCCTCTCCCGTGCCCTCAAGCTATCGTAGTGGCCGAAAGGTAGCTCCCATGCCCGATTCCGCCCTCGACGCTCCTCAGCTCCAGGTTATCGACGCCCTCTTGAACGGCGCCAACCTCAATGCCGCCGCCGACCAGGCCGGCGTTCACCGCAACACCATCGCCAATT
>JBEKZL010000077.1:0-30097 GCA_049509915.1 Bryobacteraceae bacterium
TGCATGCTCCGCACATGATCGGGAGCCAAGCGCGCGGCCATGGGCTCGACGCTCTTCCGCTCCCCGTCGAGCAACAAGCCGGTACAGTAATTCCGCAGAGGGAGTTGGCGATCCGCATGCCCGGTTCGATTGGCTCAGAGCGAGGCATTTTACAGCGTTATGAGGGACTATCGCCGGTCTTGAATGAGCTTGGCCTGCGTCGATTCGCGGCGACTGAAGCGCGCGCCTACGGTCGCGGCGGCGTGTGTTTGGTTTCGCGAATCACCGGTATCGCTCGATGCACGATCTGGCGCGGGATTAGAGAGATCGTGGAGAAGCAGCCATTGGAAGGCGGGCGGATCCGCAAGCCCGGCGGTGGGCGGAAGGCTAAGCTTACCCAAGACTCGACGCTGTTGTCGGATCTGGAACAACTGGTGGAACCGGCAACGCGCGGAGATCCGATGCGGCTGCTGTTATGGACATCGAAGAGTCTACGCCACCTGGAAGTGACGTTACAAGGCTTGGGCCATTCGGCTTGTCCTCACGTCATTGCCGACTGTCTTCGGGAACTGGGATACAGTCTACAGGCAAACAGCAGAACACGGGAAGGCGGTGGGCACATGGATCGGGACGCGCAGTTTCAGTACATCGCCGATCAGGCCAAGGCTTTTCGGGTGGCGGAGGAGCCGGTTATTTCGGTAGATACCAAGAAGAAGGAACTTGTGGGAAACTTCAAGGACAACGGTCGGGAGGGGAATCCCACGGGGACTCCCGAAGCGGTTAACGTACACGACTTTATCGACCCGAAGCTGGGGCGGGCCGTCCCGTATGGCATCTATGACATTGTCGATAACAAAGGCTGGGTCAGCGTCGGCACCGATCATGACACTGCCAGCTTCGCTGTCCACTAAGGCCAGCAATCCCAGGAAGGGCAAAACGCTCAAGTCCACGGTAACCTGCCAAGGAAGACGGCGCACGACCCGGCGAAAGCGAGCGGCGGAACCATTGGAGAAATCTGATAAATGTCCGTCTATCCCGGATTTCCCCGTCCCGGATTTCCCGCGCGGTCCATTCCTTTCCCACGCGAACTTCCAGGGTAAACTACCCCGTTTTCGTGGGAGGGCAAATCCGGCGCGAGGTTATTGTCTTGGACTTACCGGAGCCCTTAGTGTAGGGACTTCGATTGCAACACGCTATAGGTTGCCTCCTGCTCTTTAGACTTGCCATTGAGAGACTGCACGAGGAAGCCCTTGTCTGTGCGCCGGGCCAGGAACACATCACCCGCCTTCAGGGGCACGCACTTCGACCAGCGCCAAGCCCGATCACAGGCGATGATATAGGCGTTGCCATCGGATGCCTCCACGAACATTGCGTTCAGAACATGGGTCCAGCGAATTGTGGTGTCTGATGACCTGCAACTCATCTGGAGGCTCGGAGTGCTCGTGGCAGTGCCATAGGTGGTGTTCCCATAGGCGGAAGCGCTCATCGCTGTGTTTGTTGAGCCGGAAATATTACACGCTGTCGATATCCCCCGTTTGTCTGCACAACATACGGCACGGATTGTTCCTGCAATACCCTCAATGTGACCGCCGCCGGGATCTGCCCAGCTGGGGCTTGGAACAGGCTGGCATCCATTACCGTGTTCGCTGCGTACTGGCTAATTGTCACGTTGTTCGTCACTCCACCCGCGACGGAGTGCCGAGCGAAGGACACGTAGATTCCGTCTATCTGCCGCCAATCTGAGAAGTCGGTCACGGATGTACCCGAAGCCGTGGTCGTAGCTGTCCTCAATAGCCGGCCTGTTGCTGGATCCGCGCTCCAGACTGCTTCCACGCCTTCGCCCTTAATCCTGAGCTTGGTTGCACGGAGCCCCCCGATCTGCTCGGTGCCTTGTGAAACGCAGCTATATTGATCCCGGTGTTGGGCAATATATATCGGCTCCAGCTTCATGCCGTACTCAAGTTCCCGAAGAGTGGAAATCGGGATGGTAGTAGTCACATTTCCCGACGTGAAGTAGTTGAATTCCGGTGTGAACACAATCTTAGTGCTCGGGCCCGCTGGCGCCTGCCTCAAGATGTACGTGCTGGACGGGAGCGCGGTCGCTCGCTCCATACTGAACGAGCTACGGCCGGATGCGCTATCTATTGTCTGCGTGCCGCTCCACTTGAGGGATCGAACGGCCATCAGCTTTTCCCGGGTTCCTATAGACGCCAACACCGCGTCCAGCGATTGTGCGCAATCCTGCTCAGTCCTCTCCGCTGAACTCGCGCTGGGCGACGACGCGCTTAGCATCGCATTCAAGACTGCGGTCGGATACACCCGCCTTCTTGAGTTCTATGACCGCCTCCGGCGACGTGTCGAATTTGGGTTTGCCCTTCTGTATCACGAGGATGATCGTCTGTTCGCCGACGCCGGACTTCGCCATATTGACTACGTCTGCGTTGGTCACCGCGTGCTGTGCCTCTTGCGCGATCGCCGGCCCAAGAGGGACTAAGCATAGGACCAGAAGGAGAGAAGCCCTTCGGGACGTCATTATAGATTATCCTCGAGAACGGTAAATAGCCTCAAGGGAAGAGCGACTCCGGCTGACCTCAGCGGGACCCCACTCAGGGACGGCCCTGGTTGACCCGTTTCGACCCCGGGGGGACACAGCGTGGATTTGGCGGCATACGATACAGTGGCTCAGCCGCTCCGCGATTCTCTCGAATCTGCGCGGTCCGGGCCAAGAAAGCGGGTCAACAGAACGGGTCAACCTCCGCGGCGGATACCGGCGCCGGTGGCGGCCGTCGCGGCCATTGGTGTAGCTGAAGCTCATGGGGCGGCGATCTGTTCGGCGGCGGGAGCGGCTCCGGGGCTGCGCGCCTCCGGGTTGGCGCCGGTTTCCCGGCGCAGGCGGTCGAACAGGGTACGCGCCGCCCGTTGCGCCGCCAGCTTCTTGGTCCGGCCGTCGGCCTGCGCGGTCCAATCCTTGCCCACGCGAACTTCCAGGGTAAACAGCTTGGCGTGTTCGGGACCGTGCTCGCGCAGGACGATATAGCGCGGCTGCGGCAGGTGACGGGCCTGCGCCAGCTCCTGCAGCGCGCTCTTGAAGTTGGTCAGGGCCGGATGAATCTCGGTATCGATCTCTTCGTCAGGTTCGGGAGGCGCGTCCAGCACCCAGGTGTTGACGAAAGCGCGGACCGGATCGATGCCGCCATCCGAATACATGGCGGCCAGTAGCGCTTCCAGGCCATCCACCAGCAGGGTTTTCTTGGAGCGGCCGCCGCTCATCTCTTCGCTGCGGCCTAGCGCCAGGTAACTGCCCAGGTCCACGTGCCGCGCCACGCCGTGCAGGTGCGCCGCGCTCACCAGGTGCCCTTTCATGCGCGACAGGTCGCCTTCGCGCGACTCCGGGTAGCGTTTTACGAGCGCCTCCGCGATCAGAAACCCGAGAATCGAATCGCCTAGAAATTCCAACTGCTCGTTGTCGCCGCTGGTGGTGGCCGCGCCCGGCCGCGCCTCGTTGGCGAACGAACGGTGGGTCAGGGCGCGGTGCAGCCAGATGGAGTCGCGAAACCGATAGCCGATCTTCACCTCCAGCAGGGACGGCTCCGCTTGCATACCGGACCTTACGGCTTCGCCGGGCCCTTGGTCCGCGTGGCTACGGCCTTGATGTTTTCCGCGATCGCCTTGATCCTGGGATTCAGGTTGGGCTCCGCCAACACCTTGTCGCAGGTGGCGATGGCTTCATCGTGCTTGCCCGCATCCTGATAGGCATTGGCCAGACGCACCAGGTAAGCCGGCTGTGGATCGTTATCGGCGGCTGTTTTGAAATCGGCGATGGCGTCGTCGTACTTCTTGCGCGTCATCGCGGCCAACCCCAGGTCGCTGGTCGCCTCCGCAACGATGCTCTTTTGCAGACCCGCCCACTGCTCGTCGGTCACGTTCGGGTTGGGCTTAGTGGCAGCTTTCACGTTCTCGATGGCCAGGTTTAGGTCCTTTTCGGCGCGGGCCAGTTTGTCGTCTCTATCCAGATCGGTTTCGCGCGTGTGCTGCACCAGCAACTCGCCGGATGTTAGCGGGGACTGAAAGTTCTTGGGATTGGCCTCCATCGAGCGGTCGGCATAGATCACGGCCTTCTCCCAATCGCCTTTCTGCCTGTAGGCGTCCGCTTCGAGCGCCAGCGCCGTGTCCTTAAACTGAGTATCGGCGTACTTGGTAAGCAGGTCTTCGGCCGCGGCAATCAGCGCGTCGGGGTTGTTCTGTGCCTGCACCATGGCGTTATAGGCCGCGGCCTCGCCTCTGGACACCTTCGGTTTCGGTGTTTGGGCCATCAGACAGGCGCCAGCCGCAACTAATGCGGCCATTCCGGCCACTAGGATTCGTCTCATTCCTGAAAACTCCTTCAAAAGTGTTTACTTCACTTCCCTAATACTTGTTGCAGCCCTGTCCGCGCCGCGTCCAGGGCCTTTTGCGAACCACCCTGGACTTCCAGGGCATCGCGAAAATACCGGGTTGCCTTCTCGAACTCCTGGGCCAAACCCGCCAGCCTTCCCAAATACACCAGGCACCACGCCTTCACTTGTGGCTCGGGATCGTCATCCAAAGCCTTGAGGAACAGGCGTTCCGCCGTGGCCGGGTCCTTCTCCAGCGCGGCAATGCGCGCCAATCCATAGTAAGCCGAAGCGTGCAGCGGTTTCTCGGCCGTCTGTTCCAGCACCGCCAGAAACATCTGCTTCGCCCTATCTAACTCGCGGCCAGCATACAAATCTTCGGCCTGTTCCAGCGTCTTGGCCGCGCCCTGGAGCACCGGGGCCGGCGCCGAGGCTGCGTTCCCGACCCTCTTTTGAGTCGAAAACTCCACCTGTGAGAGCCGCCGCTCTTCCTTCGCCATGTCGATCGACCCCAGCAGATCCAGGTAATACTCCGCCATCGAGGCTTCCTGCTTCTGGTAGAGCCCCAACTGCTCGTAAAAATACGGCGTCAAAATGAACCCCTGGTGCAGGTCCTCGTCCACCACGCCGGGATTGTGGTCCAGCCGCGCTTCCACCGCCTTGCAGCAACTGGTCGTGCCGGAAGGAATCGTCCAGCACCGTCGCCCGCTCGACGTGATCGAACAGCATCTTCTTGCGGTCCAGGATCTCGCGGTAGCGTGTGGTCAACGGCTCCAGCGTGTAGTGCAGGTAGGCATGGCGGATGTCGAAGGCGCGCGGCTCCGGCGATGGCGTCACCACCACATAGTAATCGTATCCGTAGCTGCGCGTCTGAACCTGGTTGGGCTCGGCATCGAGCTCGATGAAAATCTGAAAACGCCGTCCCCGCACGCCCGAAGTCGGCTGGCGTAGGTAGGCATTCACCTGTTCCACGTTTTCCAGCACGGGCCGGTGATAGCGCGCGATCGCCTCCAAAATACGGGGCTGCGAACGGTGCCACAGCTCACCCACGTTCGCTTCCTTATAGAAGGCAACCAGCAGCGGCGTCAGGTCTTTCAGCGCCGCGGCGTCAGGCGGGATGTCGGCGTCCTTTTCCTTGAACTGGAACGCCGGCGGCGAGGAAACCGACAGTGCGAAGGAAATGTATTGGTTCAGATCTTCCGCACTGGTGCGCTTGCGGTGCGCGGCATAGAAATCCTTCAGCGCGGCCAGCGAGGGGATCTGCCGTTTGGCCAGTTCCTCGCGAATTGCCTTCCGCAGCGGATCGCCAGCGGGCGAGTCCAACCCGGTATCGTAACCCGCCGCGTTGATGGCCGCCATCACCGTGAACAGGGTGGGGCTGGCATCGAGTTGCCCGGTTTCGGATTGCTGCGCCGGCGCCACCGCCACCAGCGCCAAAATGGCTGAAAGTACAAGCCGTTTCAAGTTGGGTCGCCTACGATACCAACAGTGTAACCTAAGGCGGAATTTCGTTCACTCAGGTGCCGGCCAAGGGCTCGGAAGCCGCCCGAATGTCCCGACTTTCCAGTACTCGCTTCCCAGCGCCCCGCCGGGCCACGGCGAGCATAGCGCGGCCAATCTGCCGGGTAGTCAGGATGAGGTTCGGGAAGGCCCATCGGAGCGCCGGCAGCAGCGGTCTTGCGGCCGCATAGAAGCAGCGGTACAACGCTGTCCTGGACTTGATTCCGTCAAGCGGCTGGATCACCCCGGGCCGGAACATGTATGCGCCCTGGAAGGGCAGACGCAGCAGCGCGTTCTCCGTTTTGCCTTTCACCCGCGCCCACATCAGGCGGCCGCGTTCGGAGGCGTCCGTGCCGGCGCCCGAGACATAGACGAAGGTCATCCGCGCATTGAGCCGCACCAGCACTTCCGCCGCGGCCAGCGCGATCCCATAAGTCACGCGTTCGTAGTCGGCTTCCGCCATTCCGGCCGATGCCACCCCGAGACAGAAAAAACACGCGTCGAAACCGGCCAGCTCGCCCTGAATGGAATCGTAGTGGAACAGATCCCCGTGTACGATTTCCCGCAGCTTCGGATGCGCGGCGCCAACCGCCCTTCGTCCGATTGTCACCACCCGCTCCACGTCCGGATCGAGCAGGCATTCGCGCAAGACACCCTGCCCGATCATGCCCGTAGCTCCAAAGATCAATATCTTCATCGGCGGCCTCAATCCTCCATCATAGGCGCCGATCCGTCCGGGCAGGAGCACACTTGCTCCCGCGCCGGAGAATATACTGGACTCTCTATGACCAGACGAACGTTTGTGGGCGCCGTCGCCGCCTCCTCCGTCCTTCACGGCGATGAAGGTTGGATCGAGCTTTTCAACGGCCGGACGCTGGATGGCTGGCGCCCGAGCGAGAGCAAAGCGTCCTGGAAGGCCGCCGCCGGCTCGCTCGCCGCCGATGGCCCCCGCTCCCATCTTTTCTACACCGGCGGGGTGCACAACGCGAACTTCAAGAATTTCGAGCTGGAAGTGGAATGCCTGGCGCGCCATGGTTGTAACTCGGGCGTCTATTTCCACACCGCTTACCAGGAAACCGGATTCCCCATCAAGGGTTTCGAAGTCCAGGTGGACAATACCGCGACCGGCGAGGGCGGTTATATCGAGCGGAAGAAAACCGGCTCGCTCTACGGCATTCGCAATATCTACAAGCAGTTCATCCCCGACGACCAATGGTTCAAGATCAACGTCCTGGTGCGCGGCAAGAGCGTGCAGGTCCGGCTGGACGGGATGCTCGTGGTCGATTATGTGGAGCCCACGCCGCCGGTCGTCCCGCAGGGGGCGGAGACGCAGCGATTCCTGGATCGCGGAACATTTGCCCTGCAATGCCACAACGACGGGTCGAAGGCGCTGTTCCGCGCCGTCCGCGTGAAACCGCTGCCCGACGACCTGGCAACTCCCGGCGAAGCGCCCGTGGTCGACGATATTTTTCGCCAGATCATCGAAATCGGGCGTCACAATCTGCCCATGATCGATCATCACGTCCATTTGAAAGAAGGACTGACTCTGGAACAGGCGCTCGCCCGTTCCCGCCGCGACGGCATCGAGTACGGCATTGCCATCAACTGCGGCAAGCTCAATCCAGTGCAGGACGATCGCGCCGCGCTCGAGTACCTGGACCGCATGAAGGGCCAACCGTGCTTCGTGGCGATGCAGGCGGAAGGACGCGAATGGGTCGAGATGTTTTCCCGTTCGACCGTCGCCCAGTTCGATTACGTCTTCACGGATTCCATGACCTGGACCGACAATCGCGGCCGCCGGCTGCGCCTCTGGATCCCGGAAGAACTCGGGACCATCCCCGACACGCGCGAATTCATGGATACGCTGGTGGAGCGCACGATCGGAATCTTCGAGCATGAACCGGTCGATATCTGCGCCAATCCGACCTATCTTCCCGACGTCCTGGTGAAAGATTACGATGCGCTGTGGACCGAGGAGCGGATCGAAAAGGTGGTGACGGCCGCCGCCAGGAATAAAGTAGCCATCGAACTCAACAATCGCTACAAGATTCCCAGCGCGAAGGTGGTTCGCATGGCCAAAGCGGCCGGCTGCAAGTTTACCTTCGGATCGAATAACTCGAGCCCGAAGGATTTGGGGCGCTCTGAGTATGGAATCGGCATGGTGCGGGAATTGAACCTCGTGTGGCAGGATTTCTTCGTTCCGGAGGCCTGGTGGCCGAAGGCGATCGAACGCAAAGGATCGGCTTTGCGGGGGTGAGCGGGGTGCCAGGGTCTAACATGGGGATGCTATGAACAGGAAGCCAATCGCCCTACGCGTCGCCGTATTGGTGTCTTTCGCATGCTGTGCCGCCCTGCCCGCGGCCGACAGCGCTCATGCCACCCGCGCGGACGTGAACCGCTGGATGAAAGAACTCTCCAACTGGGGCCGCTGGGGCAAAGACGATCAGAAGGGGACATTCAACCTGATTACACCCGCGGTGCGCCAGCGCGCCGCCGCCCTGGTGCGCGCCGGCATCTCGGTTTCGCTCGCGCGCACCGATTCCACCGAGGCCGCTTCGGACAATAAACCCGCGTTCGGGCACGTCATGTTGGTCACCGCCGCGAACCCCTCCGCCCAATTCGCCATGGACCGCTACACCGAGGAGTATCACGGCTCCGGCATCACTCACCTGGATGCCCTGTGCCACATGATCGGCGCCGCGGCCCTCTTCAACGGCTTTCCGCGCGATTCCGTCACTCAGGCCGGCGCGGCGAAACTGGACGTGTTGCATATGAAGGACGGTATCTTCGCGCGCGGCCTCTTGATGGATATTCCCCGGCTGAAGGGCGTGGAGTTCCTCGAACCGGGCCAGCCCATCTACCCGGAAGACCTGGACGCGTGGGTCAAGAAAGCGGGAATCAAAATAGAGCCAGGCGACGTCATCCTGATCCGCACCGGCCGCTGGGCACGCCGCGCCAAAGCGGGGCCCTGGGATATCGGCGCCAAAGCGGCGGGACTGCATGCCAGTTGCGCGCGCTGGCTGCACGCGCGCGACGCCGCCATACTCGGCAGCGATTTCGCCGCCGACGTGATGCCATCCGGAGTGGATGGCGTAGCCATGCCGATTCACCAATTGGCCCTGGTCGCCATGGGGATGCCGATCCTCGATAATTGTGACCTGGAAGCCTTGAGCGAGACCGCTGCGCGGCTCCAGCGTTGGGAATTCCTGATCGTGGCCGCGCCCGAGCCCGTGCCCGGCGGGACCGGGTCGCCCATCAATCCCGTCGCCATCTTCTGAAGGTGGGGCAGGCGGTTCGCCTGCCCTCTCCCGCGTTACGCGCAGCGGACGCGGCGAACTTCGCTCGTTAGCTGCCAGGCGGAACCGCCTACCCCACCAATTCCTGAATTCGACACTTGACGATGTGCAATGGCGCTAAAATCCTAGCGGCGGCCTGATTGTAACTGTCGGACGGCAGGCCGGCCCGACTTGCCATGATCCAGGGTTGCGCCACGATCCTCCTTATTGTCCTGCCGGCGATTGCCGGGGCACAGGTCGCGGCGGCCACCGTCGTCGGCATCCGCGGCAGCCAATTCACCATCGATGGGCAGGTGACCTACACTGCCGCCGCCGGTTTCCCCCACGCCGATCCGAACCTGACCGGGACGCTCCTGAACGTGCGCGCCGTGCAGGCGATTTTCGACGACGCCAACTACCCCAGACAGGGTTCCCGAGCCAACCCATACCGCTCCAACACCCTGGGCGACATCTTCTGGGACTATCCCGACGGCCCCTGGGACCCGGAGCGAAATCTCCGCGAGTTTCTGGCCGCGCTACCGGACTGGAGACGCAGCGGCGTCCTGGCGTTCACCGTCAACCTGCAAGGCGGCGGACCGCCGGACGGCAACTACGGGGAGAAGATCACCCTGCAACCTCACAACAACAGCGGCTTCGACGAGCACGGAAACCTGAAGCCCGCCTACGCCGGGCGGTTGCGCCGCGTCATCGCCAAAGCCGATCGCCTGGGAATGGTGGCCATCGTCGGATTCTTCTATTTCGGATCGAACGAGCGCATCCAGATCGCCCCGGACGACCGCTACGTGAAGGAAGCCATCCGCCAGGGGTGCCGCTTCCTGAAGGAACTCCCCAATCGGAACGTCCTCATCGAGATCAATAACGAGATGAATCCGCGCACCTACAAGCACCACATCCTGCAGCCCGATGGAGCGCTGGACGCGGTGCTGCTGGCGCAGCAGACGGTCGATCGCCAGATTCCGGTATCGATGAGCTGGTCCGGCGGCATCATGCCGCGCGGAGGCCGTGGAGATGCCGCGCTGCGCGCGGTGGATTACGTCATGTTCCACACCAACGGACAAACCCCGGAGGAGGTTCATGAGACCATCCACGCCATGCGCCAATGGACAGGCTACAGCCGGCCCATGATCATCAACGAAGATGGAGTCAGCACGTTCAATCTTGAGGCGGCTGTCCAGGAGCACGTCGGCTGGGGCTATTACGATAACGGGCTGGGCAATTATCGCGACGGCTTCCAGAATCCGCCGGTGAACTGGAAGATCAGCTCGCCGCTCAAGTGGCTGTTCTTCGAGCAGGTGGCGCGGCTGACCGGCTCGCCCGCCCCGGCCAGGCCGAACTACGCCGCGGCCGACACGCCGCTCATTGAGGTAGCCGGCCTGAAGCCGGACCAGATTCTCACCGAGCCGGCCTGGATCGAGGCCATCGTGACGGACCGCCATCCGCGCTGGCCCATCAAGCGGGTGGAATTCTTCATCGACGGCAAGCCCTACAGCTACCGCACCCACGCCCCCTACCTGCTCAACAACCAGGAATGGTGGGACATGGTGGATGTACCGGCCGGCCGCCACGTGCTGCGCGTGGTGGCCTACGACATGCGCGGTCCACGCTTCACCGAGCTGTGTTCCTTTGTGGAAATTCCTTTTGCGATAGAGAAGTGAGGTCCATCGAATGAAACATGCCATCATCACGTCGTTTCTGGGGAAGCTGCGCGACCGCTTCTGCGAATATCAGGAGCCGCTTTCGATCCAGCAGAAGCTCGAGCGAATGGCGCAAATACCGGGTGTGACCGGAGCCGAAGTGGTGCACCCGTACGAGGTGGACACGGTGGAAGCCATGCGGGCGCATCTGGACCGCCTGCACCTGGGAATTTCGGCAATCAACGTCAACATCAAGGGAGATCCGATCTTCGCCTACGGATCGCTGTGTTCTCCCGACGCCGCCGTGCGCAACAAGGCTTGCGGCATGATCAAAGCCGCCAAGGATTACGCCAAAGCCCTCGGCGCCGACAAAGTAACTTGCTGCCCGCTCAGCGACGGCTACGACTATCCGTTCCATACCGATTACCGGAAGGCGTGGAGTCGTATGGTGGACACGGTTCGCCAAGCCGCCGAACACCTGCCCGAGGTTCCCCTGTTCATGGAGTACAAGCCGTCGGAGACGCGGGTTCACTGCACTCTCGATTCGGCGGCCAAAGCGTTGCTCCTGTGCGAGGCCGTGGGCAATCCGAATGTCGGCGTAACCATCGACATCGGCCATTCGATCTATGGCGGCGAGACTCCCGCCGAAGCGCTGGCCCACGTGGCCATGAGCGGATTCCCCTACTACGTCCACATCAACGACAACAATGGCAAGTGGGATTGGGACCTGATGGCGGGCACCAGCAATCTCTGGCTGTACATCGAGTTCCTCTATTATTTGAAAGAGCTCAAGTACACCGGCTGGATCACTTCCGACACCTCGCCGGTGCGGCAGGACGCCATTGAGACATTCGCCTTCAACGTGCGCATTACCGATCGCATCTGGAACTGGCTCGACCAGATGGATCGGGAAGCGATCGGCCATCATCTGGAGCGCCATGAGTTCCTGCCGATCATGAAAATGATGGAGACATTTCTGTTTGCCGATGCGAAGGCCCCGATCGGCGCGCACTGAGTGCTCTTGAGCGTGGGGCAGGCCCTCGGCCTCTTAGGCCGTGTGCCCCTCTTCACGGAAGCCATGACACACATACGGATCCCCCTCACCCGCCGCCGATGGGCCGTGGTGGCGGTTTTGTTTTCACTCTCCGTCCTCACGATTCTCGACCGCGTATCCGTCTCGGCGGCCAAGCCCGAGATGTCTCGCGATCTGGGGCTTACCGATGTCACTTTCGGACTTATTTTCGGGGCCTTCGCCCTTGGCTACGCGCTGTTTCAGATTCCGGCCGGTTACTTTGCCGATCGCCTCGGCCCGCGCGCGCTGGTGGCGGCCGTGGTCGGCCTCTGGTCGCTGTTCACCGCGCTGACCGCGGTGGTGAGCCAGGCTGGCCTGCTGGTGGCCATCCGTTTTCTGTTCGGAGCGGCGGAAGCGGGGGCCTTCCCGGCGTCGGCCCGCGCGATCCGTTCCTGGCTGCCGGCCCGCGAAACCGGCGTGGCCGAGGGGGTCTTGTTCAGCGGCTCGCGCCTGGGAGCGGCGTTCGGTTTGACCGTTACTTCATGGTCGGTAGCCGCGCTCGGATGGCGGTCGTCGTTCTACGCTCTGGGAGCCGTCGGCATCGCCTGGATGGCGGGTTGGCTGGTCTTCTTCCGCAACACACCCGACCAGGCCCGGGGAGTGCCGGAACCCGAGCGCGCCTATATTCGCGCGGGACGCGCCGAGACGCCCCAGGCCGCCGCCGCGGACTGGAAGAGCGTGTTCCGTTTTCGCGAGACGCCCGCCCTGCTGGCGCAGTACTTCGCTTCGAACTTCACCTTCTTTCTCTGCTATAGCTGGCTGCTGCCGTACTTGCGCGATCAGTATCGGTTGAGCGCGGCGGATGGAGGATTTTTCGCGGCCATCCCGCTGCTGTTTGGTGCCGCGGCCAACTGGTTGAGCGGAGCCGTAGTCGACTCGCTCTACCGCCGTAACCGGCGCCGCCAGTCCCGCATCCTCCCCGCCGTGGCCGGATTCCTGCTGGGAGCCGCGGCACTGGTGGGCGCGATTCACGCCACCTCGGTGTGGGGAGCCGTCGCCTGTTTCGCCATCGCCACTTTCGGCGTCGACCTCACTCTCAGCCCGAGCTGGACGTTGTGCATCGACATCGCCGGCCCCAGCACCGGAACCCTCAGCGGCGCCATGAACATGTCCGGCAATATCGGCTCCTTCGCCAGTTCCGTCGCCTTTCCCTTGCTGCTTCGGTGGACCGGCAGCTCCGCCGCGTATTTCTACTGCGCGGCATTTGTTAATATCCTGGCGGCCCTGCTCTGGTGGAGCCTGCGCGAGCCAGAGCCGCGACGGTAAAGGGAGCGGTCGGACCACCCGATAATGGAGACTGAAACCTATGTCGTCGAGGACCGTCTGATAACATGCCAATCCGCATCGGCGCCACCACCTATGTTTTCCGATATCTGTTAGCCTCGGCGAGGGCCCCAGCTCTCGCCGGATTGCTCGCCATGGCCAAGGCGGCCGGCCTTGAGCGGCTGCAGGTCTGTGAGAATGCCCGCCCGCTGTCATTAGGTCCCGCGGGCTGGGCGGAGCTGGCCGGCTATGCCCGCGAAATCGATCTCGAGATCGGCCTTGGCTCGATGACGCTCGATCCCGCCACCGTGCGCGAATATCTCGACCGGGTAACCGCGATCGAAGGATCGATGTTACGCATCGTGCTCGAACGAGCCGGCGCCGGCCCTCTTTCCGTGGATCGCATCCAGGCGTTTCTCGATACAATTGTTCCCGAGCTCGAAAGCAGGGGCGTTCGCCTCGCCATCGAAAACCACTTCGATATTCCCTCCCGCCTTCTGGCCCGGGCGGTCGACGGCTATCCCCGCCATTCGGTCGGATTCTGTGTCGATGTCGCCAATTCATTGCGCAATTTCGAGGATGGCGACACGGTTCTCGATCTTCTCGGCGATCGTGCTTTCTGTTATCACTTTAAGGACTACCGCATCGCCGGCTCGAACGTCGGCTTCTCGGTGATCGGCGCGCCGTTCGGAGAAGGCGTGTTCCATTGGCGCCGGGCGATGGAACGTATTCTCGGGCACACCCCGGACCCGGAGATTTATCTCGAAACCTGGACGCCATCCAGCGGAGATGCCGAAGCGGATGTGTCGCTGGACGCGGAATGGCTGCGGAAATCCATCGCCAACTTTCGAGGGGCGGTGACCGATGCCAATGGGGCCCATAAATCGGCTGCCGCAATCAACTCCGTGCCTCCGGAGCCTGGCGGCGCAACGCCGATGACGGCGAAGGAATAGCGGTTGATCGTGATCCGCTGGCCAACGACGTTCGGGCCGTCCGCCGGCGATTGGAACAGCTCTTTAGCCAATGGCTGACTGCGGAACGCTCGCGCTAGATCAGCTCGGCCGTAGTGAAGAAGAAGGCCAGCTCGGCGGCGGCCGTTTCGCGCGCATCGGATCCGTGGATGGCGTTGCGTTCGATGTTGGTGGCGAAACGCTTGCGGATGGTTCCTTCGGCGGCGTTGGCGGGGTTGGTGGCGCCCATCACTTCACGGAGTTTCGCGACCGCATCTTCCTGCTCGAGCGCCATCACCACGATGGGGCCCTCGGTCATGAACTCCACCAGACCGTCAAAAAACGGCTTCTGGCGATGCACGGCGTAGAATTCCCGCGCCTGGGCTTCGGAGAGGCGCGTCAGGCGCAATCCCAGAATCTTAAAACCGGCCTCTTGAATCGACGCCAGAATGGCGCCGGCGTGGCCCGCCGCAACGGCGTCCGGCTTGATGATCGAAAACGTTCTTTCCAGACTCATAAACGATTCTTGACTTTGGCTCCCATTTCGGCGGGCGAGCCGCACACGTCGATGCCCGCGTCCTTCATGGCTTGAATCTTGTCGCTGGCCTTGCCCGAACCGCCGGCGACGATGGCGCCGGCGTGGCCCATGCGCCGCCCCGCGGGGGCCGTCTGCCCGGCCACAAAACCGATCACGGGCTTGCTCACGTGGGCCTTCACATAGGCCGCCGCGGTCTCTTCGGCATTGCCGCCGATCTCGCCAATCATGACGATGGCGTGGGTGTCGGGATCGGCATTGAACAGTGCCAGGGCGTCCAGGAAGGTAGTGCCGACGACCGGATCGCCGCCGATGCCGATACAGGTCGACTGGCCGATGCCGAGGCCGGTCAACTGGCCCACCGCTTCATAGGTGAGGGTGCCCGAGCGCGAAACCACGCCCACGTGGCCCTCCAGATGAATGCGCCCCGGCATGATGCCGATCTTGCATTTGCCGGGCGAGATGATGCCGGGACAGTTGGGGCCGATCAGCCGCGTGCTCTTGCCCTTCAGAAATTGCCACGCCTTCACCATGTCCAGCGCGGGGATGCCTTCAGTGATGGCGACTACCAGGGCGATGCCGGCGTCGGCCGCTTCCATGATGGCGTCGGCCGCAAACGGCGGCGGCACGAAAATCACACTGGCGTTGGCTCCGGTGGCGCGGACGCCCTGCGCCACGGTGTCGAAGACCGGCAACCCGAGATGCTTGCCGCCGCCCTTACCGGGAGTCACGCCGCCCACCACGCTAGTGCCGTACTCGATGGCCTGCCCGGCGTGGAACGTGCCTTCCCTGCCGGTGAATCCCTGCACCAGCAGGCGCGTGTTGCGATCGACCAGTACACTCATTGTTTTTTCCCGTGAAGCGCCGCCAACCCTCAGGCCGCGGCCAGCTTGACTACCTTTTCGGCGGCATCCGCCATGTCCGCGCCAACCGTGAAGTTCAGTCCGGATTCCAGCAGAATCTTGCGGCCCAGCTCGACGTTGGTCCCTTCCATTCGCACCACGATCGGCAACCCGATCTGCAGATCGCGGGCGGCGCCGACCACCCCGCTGGCCAACGTGTCGCAGCGCAGGATGCCGCCAAATACATTGATCAGCACAGCCTTGACGTGCTTGTCGCTGAGCAGAATACGAAATGCATTCTTGACCTGCTCGGCGCTGGCGCCGCCGCCCACATCGAGAAAGTTGGCCGGGCTACCCCCGGCGTACTTGATGATGTCCATGGTGGCCATGGCCAAGCCGGCGCCATTCACCATGCAGCCCACCGAACCATCCAGCTTGACGTAATTCAAACCGTGCCGGGAGGCCTCCACTTCCAGCGGATCTTCCTCGCTGAGGTCCCGCAGCTCCAGCAATTCCTTGTGCCGGTAGAGAGCATTGTCGTCGAAATTGATCTTGGCGTCCAGGGCGAAGACTTTGCCGTCCCCGGTGAGGATGAACGGGTTGATTTCGGCCAGCGACATGTCCATGGCGAGATACGCCTTGGCAAGCGCCATCATGGCGCCCGCGGCGGCATTTACGCTGCCGGCTGGAATGCCAATGCCGAAGGCGAGGTTGCGAGCCTGATAGGGCGCCAGATCGAAGCCGGGCTCAATGGTTTCCTTGAGAATAGCCTCCGGATTCCTGGCCGCAACTTCTTCGATTTCCATGCCGCCCGCGGCCGACGCCATGAAGACCGGCTTGCCCAGAACGCGGTCGAGCACGATCCCGAGATAGAGCTCGCGTTCGATGGGCAGGGTTTCTTCGATCAGCAGGCGCTGCACCAACTTTCCCTCGGGGCCGGTCTGGTGCGTGACCAACGTCATGCCGAGGATCTTGCGCGCCCACTCCAGGGCCTCTTCGGCATTGCGCGCAACCTTGACGCCGCCGCCCTTGCCTCTGCCCCCGGCGTGGATTTGCGCCTTAACCACCACGCTCCCACCCAGCCGCTTGGCTGCGGTTTCGGCCTCCTCGACGGTGAACGCCACTTCGCCGCGAGGCACAGGAACGTGGTGCTGGGCCAGGATGTCCTTGGCCTGATACTCGTGGATTTTCATGAAATTCTGCTAGTGTTTAAGATGGCGGAGACGCCGAATCCTCAAATATATCATGTCGCTACTGCCTTTTATCGGCCGCATCGTGGAGTACCAAAACCTCAACGCCGAGGAGGCGGAAGCCGCCATGCGTGTCATCCTGGAAGGCCGTTCCAGCCCTCCCCAAATCGCGGCGTTTTTGACCGCCATGCGGATGAAGGGACCGGTGGCGGCCGAACTGGTGGGTCTGGCACGGGCCATGCGGCAAATGGCGGCAAAGGTTCAGCCGGATTTGCCGGCGGGGCAGCCGCTGCTCGACACCTGCGGCACCGGAGGCGACGGGGCGGGAACGTTCAATATTTCGACCCTGGCGGCATTTGTAGCCGCCGGCGCCGGAGTACACGTGGCCAAGCACGGCAACCGGTCGATTTCCAATTCCGCCGCCGGCAGCGCCGATCTGCTGGAGGCGCTGGGGATTGAAATCGCACTCGCGCCGGAGGCGACAGCCCGCGCCATCCGCCAAATCGGGATCGGCTTTCTGTTCGCGCCGGCGGTCCACACCGCCATGCGCCATGCCCATCCGGTGCGCGCCGATCTGAAGCTGCGCACCGTGTTCAACCTGCTTGGCCCGCTCACCAACCCGGCCGGAGCGGACGCCCAGCTCGTGGGCGCGCCCGACGCCAAGGCGGCCGAATTGCTGGCCGGCGCGCTGGCGGCGCTGGGGCTACGGCGAGGCTTCGTGGTCCACGGTTCCGACGGTCTGGATGAAATCACCACCACCGGCCCGACGCTGCTATTCGAGATCTCGGGTGGCGCCGTCACACGGCGGACCGTGGAACCAGGCGATTTCGGAGTTCCCGTGGCAACGCCCGCGCAGCTCAAAGGTGGCGACGCGGCACGCAACCTTGAGATCGCCAAGTCGGTTCTGGCGGGCGCACCGGGCGCGGCGCGGGATATCGTCGTCGCGAATGCCTCGGCCGCACTGGTGGCTGCGGGCGTGGCCGCCGGTTGGCTGGAAGGCGCCGCCATGGCCGCCCGTTCGATCGATATCGGCGCGGCATGGAGCCGGGTAGAAGCCCTAGCCGCCTTTTCGCGGGATGCGATTGGACGGCGTTGATCCATCCAAGGCCGGTTGCTATCATTGTCTTTTGTTCCAGACGATGTTTGGTTTTCGCGACGCCCGCGCGGCCTTCGCGGTTCTCATTTTACTCGCCGCCTGCTCGCGTGCCTCCAAACACGATTCGCTCCGTATCGCCGCCGCCGCGGACCTGCGCTTCGCCTTCCCGGCCCTCTCCCAGCGCTTCCACGCCACGCACCCGGAGACTACACTGGCGCCGGTCTATGGCTCGTCCGGCAACTATTACTCCCAAATCCGCAACGGCGCGCCGTTCGACGTGTTTCTTTCCGCCGACGTGGAATACCCGAAGCGGCTGGTGGCGGAGGGAGCGGCAGTGGCCGATTCCCTATTCCTCTACGGCACTGGCCGCCTGGTGGTATGGGTTCCGGCGCAGTCGCCGCTCGACCTCGACCGCCTGGGAATTCATGCTCTGGAGGACCCTTCCGTTCATCACGCCGCCATCGCCAACCCCCTCCACGCGCCCTACGGACGCGCGTCCGAAGCCGCTCTGCGCTCGCTGGGCGTTTACGATCGCATCGCCCCAAAGCTGGTGATGGGGGAAAACATTGCGCAGACTTTTGAGTTTGTCGAAAGCGGCTCCGCCGAAGCCGGCCTGGTCGCCGAGTCTCTTACCCTGGCGCCGGCCATGCGCGGCAAAGGCCGCACGTGGGAGATACCGGCCGATGCCTACCCGCCCCTAGAACAATGTGGCGTGATCCTATCCCGCGCCGCAGCCAGCCCCGCCGCCGCCCAATTCCGCGCCTGGATGATGGGCCCGGAGGCACGCGCCATCCTGACCCAATACGGCTTCTCCCTTCCGGGGCATTGACCACCGGTTGTCTTGCAGCCACTCAGGCCAGACTGAGCCTTGGCATCGGACCCAAGAAAATTCAAACTTTGGCTGGCGGACAGCGTAGTAGTTCTTAGCCATGAACATTCGCTTCTCACATGTGTTCCGCCGGCTGCGGCACTCGCCCACCTTCACCGCCGTGACCCTTCTCACGGTCGGCATTGGAGTAGGCGCCAATACGGCCATGTTCAGCGTCATCAATGGCATCCTGCTCAAGCCGCTGCCATATCGGGATCCCGAGGCCCTGGTGGGTTTTTGGCAGACGGCGCCCGCCCTGAATATCAAGGACCTGCCGGCATCGCCTTCGGACTACTTCACGTTTCGCGACGAGAACCGGTCGTTCGAACATATCGGCGTCTGGAGCGGGGGCAGCGTCAGCGTAACCGGGCTCGGCCCGCCGGAACGGGTGCAGAGCGTCTTCGTCACCGAGGGTGCCCTCAACGCACTGGGGGTTCAGCCGGCTTTGGGCCGCTGGTTCACGCCGCAAGACGACAGTCCCGAGTCTCCGGACACGGCCGTGTTGACGCACGGATACTGGCAGCGCCGGTTCGGCGGCGACGCGTCCGCTATTGGCCGTCGGCTGGTGGTGGATGGGAAGGCCAGGGAAGTCATTGGCGTGATGCCGCCGGACTTTCGTTTTCTGGAGGAAAAGCCCTCGCTCATCCTGCCCCTGCGCTTCAATCGCAGCAAAACGTTACTGGGAAACTTCAGCTTCCACCCCCTCGCCCGGCTCAAGACCGGCGTCACGGTGGCACAGGCGAATGCCGATGTGGGCCGCATGATTCCCATGGTCAACACGAAGTTTCCAGCGCCGCCTGGTTTCAGCGCCAAGTTGTTCGAACAGGCAGGCATTCGGCCGGCGGTTCGGCCGCTGATTCAGGACGTAGTGGGCGAACTCGGCAAGGTCCTATGGGTGCTGATGGGAAGCATTGGCGTCGTGCTGCTGATCGCCTGCGCGAATGTGGCCAACCTGCTACTGGTCAGGGCCGAAGGACGGCAGCAGGAACTTGCCATCCGCGTCGCCCTGGGTGCAAACTCCTCGCAGATCGCCGGAGAACTTCTGGTGGAGAGCGTGTTTCTCGGCATTCTGGGTGGGGTGGCCGGGCTCGGACTTGCCTATGCAGCTTTGCGGGTGCTGGCGGCCATCGCGCCGGCGTATCTTCCGCGGCTCGAAAATATTACCATCGACGCCCCAGTGCTGCTGTTCGCGTTCGCCATTTCGCTGGCAGCAGGGCTGCTGTTCGGCCTGATTCCCGTGATCAAGTACGCCACGCCGCGCGTGGCCGCTTCCTTGCGCGGCGGCGGCCGCACGGTGAGCCAGAGCAAGGAACGGCACCGCGCCCGCCACACGCTGGTGGTGCTGCAAACCGCCTTGGCCGCGGTTCTGCTCATTGGCTCCGGGCTGATGATCCGGACGTTTCGGGCGTTGAGGCACGTACGCCCCGGCTTCACTGAACCTGCTGAACTGGAGACGCTGCGGCTCGAAATCCCGGAGGGCCAGATCAAGGAACCGGAGCGCGCGGTCCGCATGTTCCAGCAGATCCTGGGAAAGCTTTCGGCCATTCCCGGTGTTACCTCGGCGGCGCTCGCCAACTCCGTGCCCACCGACGGAAATAAGAGCACCGATCTGCTCTATGCCGAAGACCGCGCTTATGCGGAGGGGCAACTGCCGCCGCTGCGCCGCTTCAAATTCGTCGCGCCCGGCTTCTTTCAGACCATGGGAACGCGACTTGTGGCCGGCCGGGACGTTACCTGGACCGACCTCTATGACAACAGGGAGGTGGCCCTGGTCTCCGAGAACATGGCACGGGAACTCTGGCACACTCCCACCGCCGCGCTTGGCAAGCGGATTCGCGAAGGCATGAAGGATCCGTGGCGGGAAATCGTGGGCGTGGTCCAAGATGTCCGCCACGATGGCGCCGACCAGAAAGCCCCGACTACGGTCTACTGGCCGCTCCTGATGAAGAGCTTCTGGGGCAACGAGATTTCGCTTCAGCGCGACGTGGTGTACGCCATCCGTTCCAGCCGCGCCGGTTCAGAAAGTTTCCTCAAGGAAGTCCAGCAGGGCGTTTGGAGCGTGAATCCCCAACTTCCGCTGGCGCGCATCCGCACCATGGAAGACGTCTTCCGCGCATCGATGGCCCGCAGTTCGTTCACGCTGGTAATGCTGTCCATCGCGGGCGGCATGGCGCTGCTGCTGGGCATTGTGGGCATCTACGGCGTGATTTCATACTCGGTCTCGCAGCGGACGCGCGAGATTGGTATCCGAATCGCCTTGGGCGCGCCGTTGGGCAGCGTGCGGGCCATGGTCGTGCGGAACGGCCTGTTCCTCACGGCGATTGGCGTCGCCTTAGGGCTCGCGGCTGCCGCGGCGCTCACGCGGCTGATGGTGTCGCTGCTGTTTGAGATCAGCCCGGTCGATCCGCTGACTTACTTAGCTGTATCGGGTGGTCTGCTAGGCGCGGCCGCGGCCGCGAGCTATTTCCCGGCGCACCGTGCCTCAAGCGTGAACCCGGTCGTGGCGTTGCGGGCGGAGTAGTGCCGCGGCCCACCGCGTCACGGCGTGCGGCGTTCGGGCGAACGACACGCGCACTTCCGGGGACGAAGTTGACCGGGGCCGCGCCAGGTCCTTTTTCGTTGGCTCGAACTTCACCGGGCCCTGGCACACCTCCCGGAGTTCGCGAAAATTGCGCAGGACTGCCTTCCAGTCTGGCGGTTCATCCGGCCGTACAAATTGGAAAGATCCGCGCGTACAAACGGCCAACGCCAGCTAGATCACTCAGCCGCTCCCCGCGACGAATCCTGAAAGCCCAGGATGGCATCAGCTAACCAGAGGAGATTCCCTTATGTTCGTGATCGCTGGAGCAACCGGGAACACCGGCAGTGTAGTGGCCAGCACTCTGCTCGCGCGGGGTAAACCCGTAACCGTTTTGGTTCGCGATGCACAGAAGGCGGGGGACTGGCGGAAGAAGGGCGCTCGAGTGGCTACCGCCTCGCTGGAAGACGCTGAGGCATTGGCGGCGTCGTTCGCCGACGCGGAAGGCGCGTACGTTCTCATTCCGCCAAATTACAAAGCGCCGGATGTTCTCGGATATGGATCCCGGGTCGCCGGAGCCCTGGAGGCGGCGGTGAAAACCAGCGGCATACCGCACGTGGTTCTGCTTTCATCGATCGGCGCCCAGCACGCCCAGGGCACCGGACCGATCCGGTCGCTGCATCATGCCGAGTCAGTGATTGGGCCGGCCGCCAGAAACCTGACGATACTCCGGGCAGGGTACTTTTTGCAGAACTGGGCAAGCGGCGTGGACGGCGTTCGAAACCAGGGAGTGCTTCACAACTTTCTGACGCCCGAACGCAAGATCCCCATGATCTCGACGGCCGACATCGGCCAGATAGCCGCCGCCTGTCTTACCGACCCAGCACGCGACCGCCGCGTAGTGGAACTAGCCGGTCCCGAGGATTACAGCCCGCAGGGTATCGCTCGGGCCTTCGCTGCCGCGTTGGGAAAGCCGGTGAAGCTGGAAACGCACCCCCTGGACGCGGTGATCCCAACCTTCACGGCAGCCGGTTTCTCGCAGGACCTCGCCCGGCTGTTCCGCGAGATGATTGAAGGCATCAATGCAGGACATGTCGCGTATGAAGGCAAGAGCGCTACGTTCCAGCGCGGCGACGTGACGGGGCTGGAGGCCATAAACCAGATGTTGGGGCTCTCTGCGGCCACACGGTCGGCCGGCGGCCTGGCTCCTGACTAGAAAGCGTCATCGGAACCGCTCTCAGCACCAGGGTCGGCGCGCCGGTGCGTGGTGCGGGCGGATTCTCGCCCTATGGTCTGTCCGGGGCGACGCTGGAATCGGAGACAATTATCTGGTCGCAGGAACTCGGAGTCACTGCCAATGTGCTTCTTCCTGGCGGAGCGACTCACACCGGAATCGGATGAGGTCCGTCGAGGCTGCTCGAAACGGAGCCTTTTGCGGACGGTCGGCCCCTCGCGAGCAATCCAAGTTTGACGCCCAGTCGCCATCTCGTTGGAAAAATCAGCGACCCTACCTCCGGTCAGAAGACGCCTTACCCGGGGACTGCCCGGCTGTCGACCGACCGCTTCCGATACTCTCATGTCCGAGGATAAACGCCCGACTTGGGCTTGACGGCGGTCTGACCTAACGGGGCTGGATCGAGATTCGTTCGCCCACCGCGGTTTTGAATGTCACCTTGCCTCCGGTGAGACTCTCGGCCTTGCGTCCGTTACGGGATAGCGTTAGAGTTTTCGTCAGCCAGGGATTCTCGAGCGTGCAATCCTTGCCTTTCTCGCTTTCGATGGCCAATTCCTTCACCTCGCCCTTCACCATTGCACCCGACACCAGAAACGCCCCGTAAGCCCGCAGATTCCCGAAATCGGCGTCCCGGTCCTTGGGCCAGGCGGGAAAGACCCGCAGGACCCCTTCGTAGCTCTGCAGCAGCATTTCGTTGATGGTGCCGGGAACGGTACTGGAGGTCTCCACGCCGCCGCCCGGCCAAACGACATATCCATTGGGATAATCGCCGCCGACGTGCTTGCGCATTCCTTCCAGAATGGCGGCCGATGAATAGCCGGCGCGTACCAGCGCGGGGGCGGAGAGGGGGTGGGTGTTGTATCCGCCGGCCGAGAGCGCGTTGAGTGCCGCTTCGCGCAGTTTCGGATCGCTATCGATACCGATCTGACCGGCGGGCCAGATCGCTCCCGCGGCCCACTCAATGGGGCTGTCCAGGCGCAGCACGGGTTTGCCGTTACGCTCGGTAATCTCGAAGGGTGGCAGGTGCTCCAGGATATGCCGCCAACTGGAACGCCGATCCTCGTCGGTACGCAGTTCCGCACTGATATCGATCAGCCCTTTGAAGACCGCGCGCAAATAGCCGATTTCATTGGTAGGGTTGACGTTGCCGGGACAGACCTGCCAGTCCGAACTACGCTTGTAAGTCCAGTCGCCGAGCCACGGGCCTACCTCACCCGGGCAATCGTCGTAAATCATGTACTTCCCGTTCTCAAACTTCAGGTAATCCTCCCAGAAGTTCCCCACCTCGCGCAGGAACGGATAAATCCGGTCCGCATACCGGAGATCGTAAGTGCTATAGAACCGCATCAGCATGGGGATGGCCAGAAAGCTCGCATCGCTTTTCTGGCCCATGAAGGGATCGTAGTCGAAGGGCCGCTCAATACCCCAAGGCGCCAGGTGGCCGGGATAATAGGCGCCTCGCACGCCCAGCAACGTCCAGGCGTAGAGCTTGGCGCGATCGAGCGCATCCAGAACGGGCGCATCGTAAGAATCCGAAATAGCGATGTGATTGGAGGAATAGAGCGCCAGAAACGGCGTCTGATGGTTGTAGTTGAGGGTGTAATCGCCGTTCCAGGAGGGGTGATCGGTAGTGACCCAGTTGCCGTAGAGTCCGGGCGCCACCTTGCCGGCGCGGCTGGAAGACGCGATCACATATTGCGCGGCATAGTAGAACTTCTCGATCAGCGGGTCGCCGATTCTAACGAACGATTCCGACCAGAAGCGGTTCCACCATTCCCGATGCGCCTCACTTAGCTTCTCAACCTCAGCGACGGTGAGCGCCGAAGCGCGTGAACGGGCCGCCGAGAGGTGCTGGGGCGCATCGAGATCGCTGCACACCGAGGTGACGATGTACGCCTTCGCGCCGGGCTTCAACAGAAAGCGAAGAGCATCGCCTTCCACCGTCGCATCCATCCCCAAAACGCGCGTGGCGACGCTGACTTCGCGGCCGCGCGTGGCCTCGGTGCGAGCCGATGAGAGCGGATTGGGCCAGGCGTATTGTTCGTCGAGCGGCCCATCGGCGTTGCGGGTAAGCCACAACGTGCCGGATTCCACTCCGCCACTCAGAATCCGGGGCCGCGGAAGAACCTCTTCGCCGTTCACATAGGCGCGCAGCACGCGTCCATCGAAGGTCCCCGCCACGTGAACCCACTCCATGTTGGGCAGCGCGCGGCTGGACCGCACGAAACGATCGCCCACGTTGAAACGCAAACGGCCGTGATCGAGCGAGAGGCCATAGGCTTCGTTCCAATCACCCTTGCTCAGAATGAAGTTCGCGTCGCCGGCCTTGAACACGTAAATCCAGGCCGACACAGTGACCTGTTGGAGCGGCGGAACCGGACCGGCATCGGCGTACTCCCATTCATGCATCAACTTGAGGGCGCGCCCGCGTTTGCCCAGCCCGAACCGTTGGTAATCCGGATTGTAGCCATCCACCATGCAGCCGAGCGGCGCATCGGCCGGCGCTTCGGTGGAACGCTCGACCGGAGCAGGCGGTTTGCAATCCGGGCCCAGGATCACCTTGATATCCGTATCGATGGAGGTGCGCCCCATTTGTTCGTCGAAATCCCAACGGCGCACCAGCCCTTGGGAGACTTCGCGCATTCCCGAAAGCGCGTGGATATCTTCGGCTGACAGGGCGCGGCCATAAATGCGGATCTCATCGAGCAGACCGTCGAAGAACCAGCGCCCCTGCCCGTGCTGTTCACGGCCGAGATTCACGGATTTCGAGTTGTCCCGGAGAACGGTGGGCTCCGGGAAGAGCCGGGCGGAAACCGAAGCCGTGCCGCCATCGGCGTCGAGTTCCGTCACCAACAGATTCTCGCCTTCCGCCGTCCACGAACGCGTCTTCACAGTGAGGCCGCCGCGTCTAAATTCCCCGAGGACCTCCGCGGTCCCCAACTGCTGCTCCTGCCGGTAGCCGGCTCCGGCCAGTTCGGGAATCCGCAGTACCAAGCCCCCCACCGACATGGGCACGCCTTGCTGGCTCCAGAAATCGTTCTTGCCGAGGTAGAACCGCTGCTCGTCGGCGGGGCCGGCGAGCACCACTCCCAAATCGCCGTTGCCCAGAATGGGGCCATCCACCACGGTTCCGCTGGGCACTTGCCGCGGCGGCTGGTTCATGACAAAGGAGTAGCGTGCCACGATTCCCGGCCCGGCAGCCGGGTCCGCGCTCCATAGCAGGGCGGCCGTGATGAGAAAGGGCGATAACCGGGCCAAGTTGGATCCGCGCATGCGACCTCCTGAAAGGTTCAGGATATCGCCGTGCGATCTCCAGTGGGCGCCAGGAGCGGTCCCTGCAGGACGAGTCGAGTGAGTCCCGCGGCGACGGCGAGATCGGTCACCGGGCAGAATGACTCGGCGATGCCGTCTCAATAGCGCTATTCTAATCCGTGTTCAAAAAGTGGTGAAGGCTATACCGATTCCGGCCTTTCCCACCCCAAGGAGACCGGGAATGAGCCATCGATGGTTAACGATTGCGGCGGTAGCCACAGCCGGCGCGTTTGCGCAGGGGCAGCCGGTGAAGCCGCTGGCACAATGGCGGTTCGACGAGAGCCAGGGCCCAACGGCGCGGGATAGCGCCGGCGGCGTGGCCGACAGCATATCCGGCTTATACAAGTTCGTGCGCGGAGTATCGGGTAATGCGCTTCAGTTCGACGGTTACACGACCTACATCCAGCGGCAGTGGAAGCAGGCGCCTCCTGTCGCCGGCGGCTTCACCGTCGAAGCCTGGGTCGCGCTCGACGCCTATCCGTGGAACTGGGTCCCAATCGTCGATTGGGAGCGCGACTTCCAGGCGGGCTACCTGTTCGGCATCGATGCTTACGGCCGGATCGGACTGCACCTGGCGGTGGCGGGATCGTGGCAGGTGCTCAGTTCGAACTCGAAGATCCCTCTCAAGCGTTGGACCCACGTCGCCGCAAGCTTCGATCCGGCACGCGGTATCGCTCTCTACATCGACGGCAAAAAGGCAGGGGAAATTGCCGCGACTGGCGCGCTGACTCCGCCCGAGCGCACCGATCTGCTGATCGGGCGCGTCCGGGAGAAGATGATGCCGGTGCCGTCCGGCTTGATCCATCCCGGGCACACCATCTACTACTCGCTCGAGGGAGTGCTCGACGAATTGACGATCCACGGCCGCGCGCTCGATGCCGCGGAGATCGCCTCCGCTTTTGCCGCGGTCAAGGTTCCGCCCGGAATGTCGTCGCCGTGGGCCGTGATGCCGGCGGGCACTCCCGGACCGGGGCGTTTCGGCGCTTATTACGCGACGCTCAATTTCCAGGACACCTGGGCACGGCCGCGGCGGATCGGGCCTGAGTCGGATGTGGTGGTCCGGTTCCCACAGTCGGGCATGCGGCTGGCCTTCTGGCAGGGTAACAACTATGTACCGGCATGGGTCACCGAGAACGGCAAGTGGTACACGGACGAATTCCTGGAGGCATACAATAAGCCGCAGTGCCCGGATAGCGAGGACTGCGAGCCCATGTCCGACAAGCAGGAACGCTACTCGCACGTTCGCATTCTGGAGAGCACGGACGCGCGCGTGGTGGTGCACTGGCGGTATGCGCTATCGGAATCCGAGAACTACAAGGGCGCCTATCCCGACCCGCTCACCGGTTGGTTCGACTGGGGCGATGAATACTGGACGGTTTATCCGGACGGGGTCGCCGTCCGCAAGCAGGTGCTTTGGAGTTCGCATCTTGATGGCGTCCTGCCCGGCGACAAAGTGGGTCCGGCGCCGCACGAGTTCCAGGAGACGATTGTGCTGAACGGCCCCGGCCAGTGGCCCGAGGATAACATCCAGTTCGATGCCCTCACGCTGGCCAATATGAAAGGTGAGACATCCGTCTATGCGTGGAGGGAGAAGTCCAAGGATGTCTTCGATTATCCGCACGGGCCCGACGCGTTTCCGAATCCGGCGGACGCGAACATCCAGTGGATCAACCTGAAGTCGGCCTGGAAACCTTTTCAGATCGTCTCCCTGCCGGCCAGGTTCACGGCTTATAACGGCGAGAAGACGCTGTCGTCATTCGAGTGGTGGAATCACTGGCCAGTGGCGCAGTTCGACTCCAGTGGACGACCGGCGCTGGCTCCCGACCGGGCGTCGCACACCTCGCTCTCTCACATCTACTGGCCCTCGGCGGAGGCCACCGAGTCGACCGTCACCAAACTGCTGATGGACGGGCTTACGCTTAAGCCCGCGGCGGAACTGGTGCCGCTGGCGAAGTCGTGGCTCAAGCCGGCCGCGGCCGAGGCGACGGGGTTGCGGTCCGAGGGCTACCAGGCGGCCGAGCGCGCCTATGTGCTGCGGTGCGAAGGGAAGGCGGAGAAAGCGGAGATCACGCTGCGCGCGTCGTCCGAATCGCCAGTGGTGAACCCGGCGCTGATCGTCCGCAACTGGAACGGCGGTGCGCGCGTGTTGGTGAATGGCGAGCCGCGGGGACGGATCGGGCAGGTGTTCCGGCTCGAGGGTACAGACCTGGTGGTTTGGCTCGAGCTAGAGGCCACGCGGCCGGTAATGATCCAGATCGAGCCGCAATAATTCCCCAGGCCATACGCAGGTATTGGTTATCGTTACCAGCAGCACCTCGAGGCCTTCTACGGCACCGGCGAGAATGCGGTGATGACCCAAATCTGGGTCGCAGTTTCGGCCAACGTGCTGATGGCCATCATCCGCAAGCGACTTCCGAAAACGAAAGGGCCGATCGATGCGGATGATATTCTTTGACGGTTGTTGGCCTGGCACTCACCGGCGCGGCAGTAATAGGCAAGGCCGCCGAACCAAGCCGCGATAACCGTTTGCCTTCGACTTATCGTTGTCGCGCTGGAGCTAGATTCGATATGATCGACATGGAGTTGAGGGCGCGGCTACCGCGCTACGGGAAGATTACCGATGTCGATTCGACGCATGGCATACTTTGGGCTGGCCCTTTCGGCAATGTGTCTGACTTCTGCAGGGCAGAGTTCCACGTACTGGCCCTCGCAGCAATGGCGAACCGCGCCACCGGAATCGCGGGGCATTGATTCTCAGAAGCTGGCTGCAGCGATCAACCAGGTGATCGACAGGCATCTGGGAGTTCACAGCCTGCTTGTCATCCGCCACGGATACGCCCTGGTCGACGCAACCTTTTATCCGTATGACGGCCGAACTCCGCATGATCTGGCCTCCGTGACCAAGACTGTTACCTCGGTGCTCACGGGCGCAGCGGTGGCTCAAGGGCTGATCCGGCTCGATCAACCTGTTCTGCCCTTGTTCCCCAATGAGCGCCCCGCGAACGCCGATGAACAGAAACAGAGAATTACTATTGGGGATTTACTGCGCATGGAATCCGGGCTGGACTGCGGATACGCACCGGGCGAGCAGGAACTGGAACAGATGAAACGTTCAATCAACTGGGTGCAGTTCGCGCTGTCGCTGCCGATGAAATATGCTTCGGGGACGCAATCGTCCTATTGCAGCCCGGGATATCATCTGCTGGGGTCGGCGATTGGAGCGTCGGCGGGCATGAGCGAAGCGGAGTTTGGAGAGAAATACCTATTCGCCCCGCTTGGAATCCGCGGTGTGGTGTGGGCTCACGACGCTCAGTCTCGGAGCCATGGATGGGGCGACAGCCATATGCTTCCGCAGGACGTAGCCAAGATCGGCTATTTGTACCTGCATGGCGGCAACTGGGACGGCAAACAGATAGTGCCCGCGGATTGGGTCGCGATGTCCACGGCGCCGCCCACCGGCGTGCCTGGAGGCCACGGAGCGATGGGCTACTTATGGCACGTTACCAATGAGCCGAACGGGCGCCAGTACGGCGGCATCGGCCGCGGAGGGCAGTCGCTGATTGTGTGGCCTGAGCTGGACATGATCGTCGTGAGCATGGCCGGGGGCGATGCGGGCAAGATTGCGGAATTGGTCCGTCAGGCGGTAAAGTCCGACCGGGCGCTGGCACCGAATCCCGTGGCTTACGCGCACTTGAATGAGCGAGTGCGATACGCGGGGGAGCCACCGCCGGCGCGGTCGCTTTCGCCGCTGCCTTCGATGGCCACCTCAATTTCGGGGGTGGTCTACGAGTTTCCGGTGAACGCGTCCCGTCTCGACAGCCTGTCGCTGACGTTTGGGAAGAACGGTGAGGCGCGGGTGGATGTGGGGTACTATGCCCAACTCCTGAGCTTCCCGATTGGCCTCGACGGAGTGTATCGCCTCGGCCCGAACGGCCCATTTCACATGCCGGCCGGGGCGACGGGCAAATGGATTGCGGATAACGAGTTGCTGTTGGACGTGAACTTTGTTGCGAATATCAACCACTACATGTTGGACATTCGGTTTGATAGAGATCAAATCGAAGTAACGGCGAATGAGGCTTCGGGGCTAATTCGGAATGGGCTCCTGATCGGAAAGCGGCGATCATAGCGGAACCGGACACCGGTGCCATGCTCGCAAATGTCGGCGTTATCCCCGAATATCGGCAACTTCGCCACGGCCAAGCCCGCGTTTGAGATCACCGCGCCGCCAACCAGCAAGCTTGCTTACGTCTTGATCGTGGCGAAGGGAGCAGCGCTCACGTCCAGACGCCCAGCCGCGCTCCCGGCAATCTGCTAGCGTAGTCAATCGAAGCCTATGCGTACCCTTCCTCGTTTTTCTTTCTCTGTTGACGTGGCCAGCCTTCTCAGCCGATCGGGACTACAACGGCAGATGGGACATCACAACCGCAACCGG
>JBEKZL010000078.1:0-25212 GCA_049509915.1 Bryobacteraceae bacterium
GGAATTTGGGGGGCAGGCCCGCAGCCTGCGGCGGCCTCCCACGCCGCCCGGCGGCCCAACCGTATAAAAACGCGACCCAAAAACGAACCCCCAACACCGCCGGCGCCGGGTGGATCGCCCGGAACAGGGCGGGGCGGCCTGGGAGGCCGCCGCAGGCCGAGGGCCTGGCCCCCAAGTCCGAAGTCAGTCCCGCGCCTTTCCTCATATCAGAAATTAAACCGCAGCAGCAAGGTCACCGAGCGCGTCGACGAGGCGCCGGTGGCCAGGCCGTAGTTGTTGGAGTTGACCGTCGTGCCGAAACCGGTGATCTGCACGTGGTTCAGCATGTTGTTGGCGGAGAGCCGCAGTTGCAATTGGCGGCGGCCGACGTCGCCGAAGCGCCAGGCGCGATTCAGGGCGCCGTTGAGCGAAATCACCGGCAGGCCGGGGATGGTATCGCGGGCCGCATCGCCGAAAGTCCCTGGAGCCGGAGTGGTGAACGCCGCCAGATTAAAGTAGGGCAAGCCCGCCGCGTTGATAGATGTCCCGGTGGCTTCGGCGCGCAATTGTTCCAAGGCCGCGATGCCGGACGTGGAAGCCAGGTTCCCCGAAATCAATGCCGTGTGCGGCGTGCCGCTCGAGAAAGTGAAACCGCCGCTATAGGTCCAACCGGCAAAGGCCTTGGTTTTCCAATCGCCGTTGCGCCAGAGACCGTGAATGCCGACCGGTGACGACAGCAGATAATTGAGCGTGAGAGCATTGCGCTGGTCGAAGCTGGAAAGGCCGCGCTCGGCGCTTAAGTCGTCGAAATTCTGCACCACGGTTCCACCGCTGCCGCCGCTAAACGCGGAAGCATCGTCGATCGACTTGGCACGCGTGTAGATCGCCATGGTGGACATACCACGGCTGAAACGCCGCGTCAGGCGGATCTGGCCGGCATGATAGATGGAATTGCCGTTGTCGGTTTCGTAAACGAATGCGCCGGCCTCGGGAATGCGCAGTTGGCTGGCGACGAGAGCCGCCGGCATCCCGGGAGGAGCCTCGTTGGGTGCGAACTGCTCGTCCAGTCGCGTGCCCTTGGTGCCCAGGTATTCGAATTCGATCAGCGTATTGGAAGGCAGAGTCTGCTGCAGGGCCACCACCCAGGTCTGCGCGTAGGCCAGCTTGTAATTCCTGTCGATGGCATAGGTGTTGCTCAAACCGGCGGGCGAAAGATCGAAGCCATTTTCGAGAGTCAGCGGATTGCTCAGGCTGCTGCTGAGGGTTCCAGTGGTTGCCCAGGGTGGCTGCGCCGCCATCTTCGCGGCGATACTGCCATAGGCCGAGCCGCTGTAGAAAATGCTGTACCCCAGGCGCACCACGCGGCTGTGTTTGGTGGATGGGCGCCAGGCCAGGCCGAGGCGCGGCGAGAACAGATCCGGATCGCCGTTCACCAGGCTGGCGGGAAACGCGCCGGTGTAAGGGCCGCGAACGCCAGGCGTCACCACGGCGACTTTGGTGACATCGCCATTCACGTCCAGGTTGGACAGATGCCCGCGCAATTCGGTGTAGGGCGCGAAGTACTCGTAGCGCAGACCGATGTTGATGGAGAGGTTCGGGCGCACGCGCCAGTCGTCCTGGGCGTAAGCGTTGCCGGCCCAGCCGCGATAGTAGTCGGCGTAGCTATCTTTAATCAACAGCGAGCTGGTTTGGGGATAGCCGAGAAGAAAATCGGCGAAGTCGAAACCCGTATTGGGCAGGATGTTGCCGCTGGCATCGTAGCCGCTGGTCAGCGCGCCCGAAAACGAAAACGAGCCGCGGGCATTGGCGTAGGAAATCGGATTCTGCTGGAGTTTCCGGTAGCCAAAGCCGAATTGCAGATTGTGCCTGCGCTGCACGGTGTAAGTGAGCGAGTCGGTCAGGTTCAGCGTTTGGCTGCGGCTTTGCGACGCCGAGCTGTCGCTGAGCGATCCGAAGTTGGTGAACGACAGGTTGGGAGGGCCCCAATCGAGCGGCGATTCGTCCGGCCCCGAAATCCCCATCTCGCCGGCGACGTTGGTCTTGTAAGCGAAGTAGGGCGTCAGGTCGCTGATGGAGCGGCTGAAGGCTACGTTGACCGTATTGTTGAGCCGCGGACGGAAGCTGTGCGCCCATTGCGTCGTGGAGCTCATTCCGTAGCCGCTGGCGGTGTCCTTGAAACCGAACAGTTGCTCGGTGGTGGAACTGTTCCCGCTGTATTGTTCGTTGAAGCTCAGACGATCTCTGGTAGTGACGGGCCCACCCAGGCGCACGCCCACTGTGTTCGTGGCGCTCGGAGTGGAAGGATCGACGTCGTAATTCTGCACGATGCCGCTATAGAGGGGAGCCGGGAAGTACTGCAGCAGACCGGCTGCGACGGGGTTGATGCGATTAGTAGGGATGACGTTATTCGGGAACGGGGCGGAGGCGAGCGGATCGTAAATGGCGATAGGCTGGCTGCGCAACGTCAGGCCGGTGAAATCGCCCTCGCGCTCGGCCGCGGTAGGTACGGTCGAGACGCTGCTCTGCGCCGAGCGGGCGCGAGTCCCCTGCACAGTGAGATAGACCGTCCACGTGTTGCCGCTATAGATTTTGGGGATGCGCACCGGGCCGCCGACATTGAAAGCCACGGTTTCGCGGGCCGAAGAGGGCTTTGGCTGACTCTCGCCGTTGAGAGAGAACGGGGCGGCGTTCAACGCCGAATTGGTCACCGTGACGGCGATCGACCCGGTATAAGCGGGTTGGGCGCGGCGCCGATTGCCGAAACCGGCGTACTGGCCGTTGAACGGAACACGATTACCGCGCCCACCGAAGCCGCCCCCGCCACCCCCCCTGCCGCCGCGGCCACCGAATCCACCGCGTCCACCACCCCCGCCGCCGGGGCCAAAACCTCGCGGTCCGGCGCCGGGGCCGAATCCGCCATTGATTCCCGCCGCGCCGAATCCGCCCAGGCCCAGGCTATCGGCAGCTCCCTGAACGGGCAGGCCGTTGAAAGCCACATCGCTCTGCGCCCCCAAGGTGGGTCCACCAGGACCGCCCGGGCCACCGCGGCCGGCCATCCGGTCGGCCCTCGCCTGCTCGTCGGAAGCAGCCGCCAAACCGCCGCTGTTGCTGCCTACCACCAGAAACGAATCGTTGGCATCCGCGTCGCCAGTATCGCCGGCCGTCTGGCCAACCGATCCGGCGGCCGACAAGTCTTGCTGCCCTTGCTCGGTGGCATTCATCGAAAGGCTCTGGAAATTGGGACGCTGCGCCGGCTGGCCGGATTGGCCTTGGCCGCCCCGCCCGGAACCGCCCCAGCCTTGGCCGCGCTGGCGATTCACATTCCGATTGGAGGAAACGGACGGGCTGGAGGAGGCGGACTTGGAGGGTTGGGCCGGTTGGGTTCCCGCGTACCAAGGCATCGTCAGGACCCAATCGCGGAAAGTGGCGTCGGAGCCGACCTGGATTTGCCCGTGTACGGGACTGAATCCGAACATGGCGATTTCGATGTCCCAGGTACCGGGCCCGAGATCGAGGCGGTACTGGCCGGACTCGTCAGTGTAGGCGACCAGTTTGGTGTCGCCCTGCCGCGCCGTCACAGTGGCGCCGGGGATCCACTGATCGGCCGCACGCACCGCCCCACGGTGCTCGAGAGCGGTCAGCCAAACGGGCACGAGAAGAGAAAAAAAGAGTGCGAGGAGGCGAATCACGGACCTAGTCGGCGCTGTTCTACTGTGATTCGCCCGCCGCGCGGTTTGGTTCGGTTTTCTTGCCCCGGTCAGGGCCGCGACTGTAAAGCAGCGGTTGTCTCGAAACGCCAACCGCTCCTTCATAGTCGCGGCTCCGACTCAAACTGACGATACCGGGCTACAAGCCCTTGGCGGCCATGAACGCGATCAGGTCGACAACGCGGGTGGAATAGCCCCACTCGTTGTCGTACCAGGCTACTACCTTTACCAGGTTGCCATCCAATACTTTGGTCAACTGGGCGTCGACGATCGAGCTATTGGGATTGTGCAGCATATCGGTCGATACCACCGGGTCTTCGGTGTATCCCAGAATGCCCTTCAGCGAACCTTCCGAGGCAGCTTTCAGCGCGGCATTGACGGCTTCGGTAGTAGTGGGCTTGTCGAGGATCGCCACGAAGTCGACAACCGAGACGTCGGGGGTGGGAACGCGCATTGAGAAGCCGTCCAGCTTTCCCTTTAACTGCGGCAGCACCAAGCCGATAGCCTTGGCGGCACCGGTGGTGGTGGGAATCATGTTGAGAGCGGCGGCACGCGCGCGGCGGAGATCCTTATGCGGGAAATCCAGCACGTTCTGGTCGTTGGTATAGCTGTGGATGGTAGTCATCTGGCCCTTCAGAACGCCGAAGGAATCATTGAGCACCTTCACCACCGGAGCCAGACAGTTGGTTGTGCAGGAGGCATTTGAAATGATCTTGTGCTTGGCCGGATCGTAGGCCGCATCGTTCACGCCCAACACCAGCGTGACGTCTTCGTTCTTGGCCGGCGCGGAGATGATGACCTTCTTGACTGGACCGCGCAGATGCTTGGAGGCGTCCTTGGCGTCGGTGAACCTGCCGGTGGACTCCACCACTATCTCAGCGCCCACGCTAGCCCAATCGAGCAGGGCCGGGTCCTTGATGGCGAAGACTTGGATTTTCTTGCCGTTCAAGGTGATGGAATCCGCATCGTGCGTTACTTCGGCATCAAGCGTTCCGAGCACCGAGTCGTACTTGAGCAAGTGCGCCAGTGTTTTCGTATCGGTCAGATCGTTGACCGCGACGAATTCCACGTCACTCCGGTGCAATGCCGCCCGGACGATGTTCCGGCCAATGCGGCCGAAGCCGTTGATACCCACTTTTATTGCCATTTAGTCTCCTGTATTCAGTCGAGGATGGAATTTAACTCAAAGGATATCAGGCTGCACTTGCGGCGGCAACCGGCAAGCGGGATTCATGGATCTGAAATACTCAGTCCGAATCCGAATGCGGTAGAGTTACCACAAGAGGAAAATCGAAATGCGATTGACGATTCCGGCGTGCATCCTGGCGACTCTTTTCTGCCTGCCTGTCTTCGGACAGAGCACGGCCGCGCAGCCGTCGTTCGAAGTGGCCTCGATCAAGCCGGCAGCGGCGCAGACGCCTGGCCGCATGATGATGGCGTGCCGCGGTGGGCCGGGCAGCCCGGACCCCGGACGGTTTACCTGCACCAATGCCAATCTCAGCATGCTCATCGGGCGCGCGTATGATGTGCAAGCGTACCAGGTCACCAGCCCCGACTGGTTCAACTCGGAGCATTTCGACATCACCGCCAAAATACCGGACGGCGCCACCAAGGAACAGTTCAGCTCCATGCTGCAGAATCTGCTGGCCGACCGCTTCCAGGTGAAACTGCATCGCGAAATCAAGGAACTGCCGATTTATGCGCTGGTAGTGGGGAAAGGCGGCCCGAAGATGAAGCCATCGGAAGAACCACCACTGATGGCCGATGGGCCCAAAGAGGCAGGACCGGGCGATGGCCCCCCGCCAATGCCGAAGCGCGGTCCGGATGGTTTCCCGGAACTGCCTAAAGGGCGTCCCGGCGCGTTCATCATGGCGATGAACGGGCGCTTCCGGATGCAGGCCACCCAGGAGACCATGTCCAGCTTGACGGATATGTTGGGCAGCCAATTGGGGCGTCCGGTTCGGGATGAAACCGGCTTGAAAGGCAAGTACGATTTAACTCTCGATTTCACGCCTGAGGAAGGTCAGGGCATGAGGGGAATGATGATGCCAATGCCGCCGCCGGGCGGAGGCGAACCAGGACGGGGCCCCGCGGACAGCCCCGAAGCCGGCCCCAGCCTATTTACGGCCGTTCAGGAGCAGCTTGGCTTGAAGCTGGAATCGAAGCAGGGCCCGGTTGAGATTCTGGTGATCGATCATGCCGAGAAGGTGCCGACGGAGAATTAGTGGGACAAGCCTCCAGGTCTGTCGGCGCCGCACCAGCTACGGCCGCCCAGCCTGCGTCGCCGGCGCTTGCCGCAAATGCGCGAAGAATCCAAGGTCCTGGCTGGTGTGGAGCTTGGTCAGCAGCATGATCTGAAATGCGTGGCCGGAGAGGTGCTGGACCACCTGGTAGATGGCCTCGAGCACGCTGGCATCGTATCCCTGCGGGTGGATGCGCTCGGTCAGGCGTTCGGGGGGCACGTTGCGGACGATGGCGACGGCCTGCTCGATGGTAGCGCGCAACCTTGCTCTCAGTTGGTCCGGCGTAGAGCCGCCGCGGGCATCGAACTCGGCGTTGCGGTCGCGGATATCCGCCTCGCCGCCCACGCCGCCTATGATCCATTGGCGAATATTGCCATCGAGATGCAGGATGAGGTTGCCAATCGCGTTTTCGTTTTCCGATTGACGGGCCCACACCTGTTCCGGCGTGAGCTTGCCGATGCAGGTTTCGATGCGATCCAGATACAACTCGAGTTTTTCGGCGGAATAATCCAGAAACTCGGAAGCCACAGACATAAGTTCATTGTGACAAAGGCACGGTCCGCTATGCGGCTCCGTGTCGGCGCAGCAGGGCGAGCACGCGTTCGTGGCCCATCTTCCGCGCCCAAGCCTTGGGCGTGGCCCAGGGTTCGGCGTCCGCTTCGTCGACGGGCGCTCCGCGAGCCATCAGCAGTTCGGTGAGTTCGAGGCGTCCCCAGCGGCAGGCCCAACCTAGCGGTGTCGAGCGCAGCAGGTCGTCCCGGGTGTCCAGCCTGGCGCCATATTCGAGCAGCATGGCGGCGAAGCGCGCACGGTCCGCGCCGCCGAGGCCGCTGTGTCGCGCGGCCGCGAAGTGCAGCGCGGTTTGGCCGAAGCGGGAAACATTGGCATCCACGCCGTGCCGCAGCAATGTGGCCATCGAGCGGAAGCGGCCTTCGTTGGCGGCTGGGTCGCTTCCCGCGCCGCGAATCGGCTGAATTAGCACCCAGTGCCAGCGCGGGTCCTGTGCCGGCCAGTGGAGGTGCCCAAGCGCCAGTTCCAGAATGGCCGGGCAACCGTGATCGCCCGCGGACCACGCCAGCTCGCGCGCCAGCTCCTCGGAAGGATCGGCTTCGAGCAGGCGCCTGGCCTCGTCGACGTCGTGCGCCTCGGAGACCATATAAGGTTGCGGTTTCGCGCCGCGGGCGAGCAGCAGGCGTTTGACGGAATCGTCCTTATGGTTCCAGGCATTGCGGAGCGGCCAACCGGAGGCGTAGACGTTGGCGTTGGGATCAGCGCCGCGGTCCAGCAGCAGCTCGCAAATGTCGAATCGTCCCGCTAGGGCGGCGTACCAGAGCGGCATGCCCCAACTGATCGTCGGCTCTTCCAGCTCCGGCAGCATGGTGCGTTCATCGACGTCGGCGCCGAGATCGAGCAGCAGGCGGACCATCTCCCGACGGCCATGATTGACGGCCAGCGTGACGAGGCCACCTGCGGGGCCTGTCTGGCGCAGCAGGCCAGGGTCGGCGCGCAAAATCTCTCGCACTTGCCCGGCGTCTCCCAAAGCCACCGCGCCGCGAATGGTAAGCCTGGCGCCGCGCGCCACCAGCAGGCTGGCGACGGCGGGAAACCGTTGCGCGTGGGAGTTGCGCGGATCGGCGGAAAGGGCGGCACGGTCGAGCGGGGTCAGTCCCCGAAGGTCCTGTTTGCCCGCGTTGGCGCCCCTTTCGAGCATCCATGCGACCAGATCGGCATCGGTTTGTTCGGCCGCAACATGAAGCGGTATCGCGCCGCCGCGGCCGCAGGCATGAATCAATCGCGGATCCGCGTCCAGCAGGCGCACGGCAGTCGCGGCATCGCCAGCGGAAATGGCGGCGGCGACTTTCTCCTGCTCCGGAGAAACCGTGACGTTCGGACAGCTCCCCTCTCGCCGGCGCAATTGTTCCGCTTCCTCGATGATGGCGACAATCTCTTGGTATTCGCGGTCGCGTGCGATGGCCATGGCGGAAGTGGCATCGCGGTGCGGGAAGATGCCCTTTCGCGCGTCGGCGCCGGCCGCCATCAACAGGCGAACCATGGCCGCGTCACGCCCGAGAACGGCGTAGTGGATGGCGCGGTGCTCGTCGCTCGCAGCCATGTCCATTCCGATCAGTTCGGGCCGGGCCGCGAGCAACCGTCGAACCTCCGCCAAGTCGCCGGCTTCGACCGCTTCGGCGAGTCGCGCGACGCTCACGCCATCGACGAACGCTTTCAGCCTAGACCAACTGCCGAAGCCGTACGCCCGCGCCAACACGCGCTGCGCATCGTGGAGCGCGAAGGCGGCCGGATCGGGCGCGCGCTCGAATCGCTCCACCTCGGCAATAGCCGCGCTGTCTCCGGCACGATACTGCCGCTGGAGATCTTTGGCTTGTTTGCGGAGCTGCTCCAGGCTGGGCTGCCGCGGCAGGCGGCGCGTGAGAGACGGAGAGGGATTGGTTCCAGACATTGACGATCTCCTTTTCGATCATGGTCCCGGTGTCCGCGTAACCGGTAAAAAAAGAAGATTCGTCTTCGAGCAATGGCGCCAGAAACGATCGGTAGGCTCAGCCCTTCCCGCGGACACGGCGGCGCCCGGCGCGCCACTTCGAGTATAGCTTGGAACGAGCGGGAACCGCTCCCGTTGGGAGTACGATGAAACATGGGCGCAGCGACTAAAGGTGAGGCCCGGGCCGCCGTCCGACCGCTGGTCCTCGGCATCGAGACAGTATCCGAGAAACTGGTATGAATCGTCGATAAAATCCAGGCCGATATAACCGACAGGATTCTGGATCTCTTTCGCGCCGTCGAGGACGGTTTTCCAGCCTCTGGCGTCGAGGCCAAGGATTATCATGCGTGAAACAGGCATACAGCCCTTGCTGCTCGGCACCGACTTTAGCTTCAGCACCGCAAGCGCTTGTGGACTTCCAACGCCACTCCAAGTGCCGCAGCGCAACACGTCGGCCTCGGGACCCAATGCGGCAATCGCCGCAGCGGCGCACGACTGCGGTGTTACCGAGACGATCGATCCAGATAGCGTCGGAATTTCGCCCTGACTTGCCTGTTGCACGGCCGGGTGGCTCGAACAGCCGGCGATAATGCCACTCAGACAAGCGGCGCAAACTAGCCGACGAAAGATTGTAGCCACCGACGAACCCCGACAAAACCTATCTTTATCTTTATCGGTGTTCATCGGTGCCTATAACTCATCGACATGCACGCTCGATCACGAGAACGCGCGCGGCCTCGTCTATATCACGAGCCACTGGTCAGGATTTGTCGGGCACGCCCCTTGGCCATCCGCAGGATATGTTCCAGATCCATGAAGTGATCCAGCTCCGACTTATCCTCGGGCGACAATCCGCCTGCTCTCTCCCGCGCAATCAGTTCAGCAACGCGTTGCCGGGCCGCGGCGGAAGGGCGATAGTCGACAGTCGCTTGCGGAGTGGTACCGGCAGCGATGAAATCGACGATCTCCGGGTACGGCGGGATGGCGGCGTTACTCATCTTCGGCCAAGCATAGCGCCGCCGGCTTGCCGCCACAATCACAGTATCCGCTTAAACCGCGGATTCTTCCACTGCCAACTCCGCCCACCCCGGCAGCGTCGCCGGCCGATTACTCAGAAACACAATCTTCCGCGTTTTGGGGAACGGCAAATTGCTCGCGAGCGCGCGGTTATACAGGTTGTAGGCGTTGAGGATCTGGCGATACTCGGGATTGGTGGTGTCGAGCCAGGAACTCTTGGCGGGCAGGCCGCCACCCCAGCCGATAGAGATCAGGCAAGTGCCTTTTTCGCGGGCGGCTGCCAGGCGTTGCTCCAACTCGGCCAGGCTTTTGTCCAGCAATCCGAGACCCGACCAAGAGGCGTACTGGCGCTGCAGGGCCAGCAGGCCGGCAGCATAGATATTGGCGGCTTCGAAGATTTTAGCGCGGCCGAAGCCATCGGGCCAGCGCACGGCGCGGCGAATTTCGGGCTGCAGGAAGAACGCATGCTCGTCCCAGCGGCCGGCGAAACTGGAACCAGGAGCGGCCATTTCAGCGAAGAACGGCGTGCTGTCGTCGGGGCGGTTGCCATCGACGGCGCCGCGCGGGCTCTGCTTCCAGCCGAGCGCATAGCCGGCGCCCCGTGCCGCCAGCGTCGAGGTCCGCAGCAAGTAGACCTTGAACTGGCCGTGGGCAACGGTAGCGGAATCCCCGGTTCCGATGAAACGCATGCGATTCGAGCCGGCCGGCCCGAGCGCGTGTTCTTCCACCGCTTCGGCCGGATGGCGCGGCGGACGCTCGCCCTGCATGCGCTTCACCGTATCTTCCAGCAGGCCGGCGCGCCAACTGGCGAACAGCATTCCGGTGCGCAGCGCGCCTTTGATGGCGGCTCCGGGCAAGTACGGTCCCGATGGGCCGGCGGCAAACGTCGGAATGTGCAGGCTATCGCCGGCGGCGCGGTTCCAATACTGCGAATAGGCTGCGTTTTCGAAAGGAATCCGGCGGCCGGCAAAATTCTGCGCGAACCCGCCCCAGGATGCAAAATCGAGCTTTTCGGCTTTCTTCAATTGCGCCAGGTAGCCCTCCAGGCGAGGGCCCTTGGCCAGCAGGCGGAAGATGCGCCACTGGTCGAGCACATTCACATGGTCTTTCCAAACCATGTAGTCGATGGGGCTGAGCTTGCGGCCATCGCCTACCAGCAGCGGAGTAAGACAGGTTAGGCGGTAGCGCATCAACCCACCTCCGGAAGCGGCACGGAAACGGCGAAGCCGGCGCGGAAAACGGGGTGGGCGGCGCCATCCGGGGCCACGTCCCGCGCACTGCCGCTCGGAGCCGAGGCGGCGAAAAGCACCGAGCCTTCGGCGACCAGTTGCGCGGTCTTCTTGTGTTCTCCGGAACTTGCCACGCGGCCGGCGCGGGTTACCAGCGTATAATTGCCGCGCGTCCAATCCACGGTGTCCGCGGGCGCGGGGGTGAAAAGCGAAAGCAGCCAGTGCGCGGTCGCGGGGCTGGATGACGGCTCGATGGATCCCTTGGGCTTAGGGGCGGGAGCCGGGGTCTCGGGCGGCGCGAGCGTGGGTGACGATTCGACGGTTCCCTCGGGGTTAGGGGCCGGGTTCGGGGATTCGCGTGTTTCGGGGGTGGGAGTGAGCGGTGGCTCGACCGCTCCCTCACGGTCGCGGCTCGGACTGGCGGACCCAGGGACCGATTCGGAACTCGCGGTTTCGGAAGGTCCCATGGACGTGGGTGACGGTTCGACGGTTCCCTCAGGGCTGGGGGCCGAGTTCGGGGGTTCGGACAGGTCGGGGGCGGGCGCGGGTGATGATTCGACCGCTCCCTCGGAGTCGCGAATCGGGTTCGCGGCCTCGGATTTCTCCGAAGGCATCGATTCAGCACTCCCGGTTCCCAGCGTTTCGGAGGGCGCGGATTCGGAGTCGGGCGCCGGTGACGGTTCGGCCATTCCCTCATGGTCGCGGCTCTGACTCGGGCTTTCGGGCACTTGGGATGGCGCGGGCGGCGGTACTGGGACTGGTGCTACCAGCGGCGCTACCTCGGCCGGTTGGCGGACCGATGCTTCGGCGGATCTCGGCGCCGGAGCGGGCAAGACCATTTCCGGCAGCCAGCCCTCGGTGAATTCCGGCGGCGCCGCGTGGCCCCATCCTTGCGAACGTTCGCCCCCGAAGCCGCTATCGGCCAACAGGCGAAAGGCGGCCTTGACCGGATCGCTCCAGCGCTCGCGGGCGGCTTCATCGGCGAAGGAAACCACCGCCCAGAAGCCGGCGCCGGGGCGAAACTCCAGGCACGCCACCGAGTGCCGCTCGCCCAGGCCGGTGAGCCGGTCCACGGCGGCATGAAAGCGCAGGCTGGAACGGAACGGACCGGTCTTGCCAACCGGCAGCAGGCACTGGCTGGCGCCGTCCACGGTCCATGCCGAATCTACCAGCGGCGCCGCGGCAACCAGCGAGGGGATCAGGCTCAGCGGCACGAACCGGGCGCTTCTCCAACGCACCCGGGAAGACAGCAGCGCGGGGGACGACGGCGGCCACAACGTGCGTGGAGGAACCACCAGGTTCACCTCTTCCACGAACGGATAGCAGGAGCTGAACGCAACCGCCGCGACGGCCCGCCGGGCGGTAGCTTCCAGCCACTCGTCCAAGGCCCCGAGCCGGTCCATGGCCGCCGAAACGGCGCCGTACAGCGAATCGCTGTGATACACCGCATCGACGTGATTGCGCGCGCCGGAATCGGGACCGATCCGCCACGGGCCGGCAGGGGTTAGCCGCACGATCATGCCCGGTTTAATAGCCGGCTTGTTCGAACCTGGTTGCATGAAAGCCCGGATTCCTTATTCCTCGCGCAGGAAGGCGAAGGCGGATTCCTGTACGGCGGATTGCACCGCGGCCAGGGTCGCGCCCGCCGCGATTTCCTTCTCGGCCGCGCCGGAAGCGTAATAATTCCTGCCGCGCCACGCCAGCCGGAGGCCGGAGAAGCCGATCCGTCCGCTGCCGCGCGAACCACCGCCGCCCAGGGAATCGTCTTCCAGCAAACGCAAGCCTTCGAGCACGCGCAGGAATAGCGGCGCATCCTCGTCGCAAAGCACGTCCATCACCAGGCGGACCTTGAAGCGCGCCCCCGCGGGAACCCGCTCCAACGTGCGCGGGTTGGCCTGGGAGGTGATGCGGTCGATCGCGTTTTCGCTCTTGACCTCGGTCAGCTCGTCGTCCAGGTTCTCGCGCATCTGCGGGGTGATGCTTTCCGGATCGAGCGGCGCGTCGAATATGCTCAGCCGGGCGGGAGTGGCCTGCGAGGTTTCCAGCGTTTCCCCCTGCACTCGTTCCATCCGGCCGGGACTGCGGCCGAACAGCAGGCAGATCTCGTCGTCTGGCCTGTCGCTCTGGTGAATGCGCACTTCCTGGCCTTTGCGGCGGGAAAGGTAGACCAGCTCGGCGGGGACCGCCAGGCCGGAAGTTTGTTCGAGCAGGGAGCGGATCTTGCCGCGCAGCGAGCTGCCGGGCACGTAGGGACGCCCGAACGCGTCTTTCACCACGGGATTGTCCGAGCCGCCGATTTCGAGCGAGCCCTTACCAGCGCCCACGTGCAGGCCGGTCTCGCACGCCAGAACGCCTTCCAGAATCAGCTTACCGATGAGTTTCAACTCGGTTTGAGAGGTATGTGCGCTCATGCTTTACTCGTTGTAGGCCACAATGGCCTCGAACAAATCCTTGAACCGCTCGTAGCCGCGGGAATCGTTCTTGCGGGTGACCTGCAGCAGCAGCTTTTCAAGCTGGTCCAGACTGCGCAGGCCGTGGCGCGCGATGGTGTAGGCCAAACGCGCGCGCAGCATCACGAACTCATGCTGGCGCTCGCCTTCCGGCGCGCGGACGGCGCGGCGCACCGCACTGTAGAGGCGCCGCAACTGAGTCTTAGTGCCGGAATCCATATCGCGCATGCGGCTCACCACCGCGTGCGCCTGGTTGTCGAGATAAAGACTGTCCTGGATAAGCTTGTCCAGGTCGATTTCGGGAGGCCCCTCGGGGCGTCCGCGGTCGAAGCCGCGCCGGTCTCCCCGGTCTCCGCGTTCCCGGTCCCCGCGCTCGCCGCCCCGCTCGCCGCCGGGACCGCGCCCTTCGCGCGGCGGACGGCTTTCCCGATTGCGTTGTTCCGTTTCCTGTGCCATCTGCTAAACCTCTTGGAACGAGCCGAGGGTCCGTTCCCCAATGCCAACACCGCTCCAAAACCGCTCCTTTTGGTCGCGGCTCGGTTAAACCTCCGTCACCAGGCGGGCCCATTCGAGAGCCACCAGGCCGGCCGGGCGAAGCTTGATTTCGGCCGTCTTGCGCCCCGCCAGTTCGCTGATCAGGTGGGAACGCAGTTTTTGAAACTCGCGGTCGCGCGTGCCGCTCAAAATGCGGTTGAAACGCCGCTGAAATTGCCAGCTATGCTGGGTCTCGCTGTCGTCGGCGTCGCGCCGGTAGAAGGCGCGCAACTGATACAGAAGCTGTTTGGACATGCGGAAATCCCGCACCAGGCGGGTGACGGTATCCTTCAGCTCCGACGCGTCGGAGAGGCGGCGCCATTCAAGCACGCGCCCCAGCAGATAAATGCAATCCTTGTCCGCGCTTTTGGCCAGCTCCAGGTTGCGGCCGGCCTCCTCGTAAACCGAAGCCAGCGGGTAGTAGGTCTCCGGCGCCAGCGCGATCGCCATGGAAATCGTCTTACCCTCGGGGCCGGGATAGTCCTTCAGGTTCTCTTCGGTAAAGCGGTGGAAAAGGCGCTGCACCTCGCGGGCCAGCGCGATCAGCGAGTCCCACGCGCCGTATACCGCGAAATCGTCGCCCCCGCAATAAATAATGCTGACCTTCTTCCAGAATTCGGGCAGCGAACAAATCACTTCCAACTCGCCTGCGAAAAACTGCTTATACAGAACCGAAAGCGGGACGTGCTCCTCGATGGAATGCACGCGCCGGAGCCGCAGCCCGAAATTGTCCACGTCGCCGCGAAGTACACCCCACGCGGAACGGCCTTGAGCGCGGCGAGCCAGGGTTTGCACCGGCGCGGCGGCTTTGCCGTCGTCGGAGGGGGCGGCATGGCGAGCCAACAGAATCCCGTCCGGCGACAGATTGGGCGTGATGCTCCAGCTGTACTTGCCTGGGCCGGGCGTGACTTTGCCAGGTTCTTCCGGCGACCAGCCGACTTCGGACGCTTCGCGCAGCTTGGCCCCGAGCTCTTTGGCGAAATAAGCGTCGCCGGTGGCGTTGGAGGCACGCGCGCGAGCATCGAAGGCGCCGGCCGCCGAGGCCCCCAGCGGTGCGTTACGCTTCCGGTGCAGCTCTTCGTTGAGCCGTTTGCGGATCACTGCCCAATCCCCCAGATTGTCGGTGATGCCCCAGATCAGGCGCACTACACCGGCGCTCCAGTCCGCGATTTGCGCCGCGGCGGCGGATAAGAATACTTCGGCGGACGCGCGCGCTTCTCCGGGCAGCACCACCAGGAACTGCCCGCCTCCGCTCGAACCAAGCAGAATGCGGGCCAGACCGAGATCGGCCAGCAGCGCGCGAGGCAGCACTTCGCATAGCAAAGCGATCCATTGGGAGCGGCCCGTAACCAGGTCTTCACCCGCCGATCGGGCGGGGCGCACCTCGGCGGCGCCGGCCAACAGAAACTCTTCCGTTCCCAGGATTTTGCCTTGCAGCAGGATTTGTTCCGCCATCTAACCGGGGCCTTTTGAATGCTAACTGTAGCACAGAATCTTGAGAGGGAAGGCGCTTTCGGCCGACTCTACTTGTATGAGATATAGACCAGCCGCGCGAAGCCGCCAAAAAGAGGGACGCCGGGTATGGTGCCGTTCCCTTGCCACAGGTTTGGGGATTTGGCTGGCGCTCGCCGCAATTTCGACCGCATGGGCGCCCCCAGGCCGCGCGCAAACTCCGGTGAGAGCCCGCGTGGCGCCTGCCCGGCCGGCGGCGATGGATCACCTTACCGATGCGCAAGTGGAGGCCGAGATTCATGCCCGTCTGGCGCGGTCGAAAATCGGCGGCGATAAATTCCAGGTCCATGTGCAAGGCGGCGTGGCGACGATCGATGGGAAAACCGACGTGTTGCAGCACAAAGGCGCGGCCACCCGCATGGCAAAGTCCGCGGGCGCGTTGAGCGTTCGCAACCGGATCCAGTTGAGCGACGCCGCCAAGCAGCGCGCGTCAGCCAATCTGGCGGAAGGCCGCCGGCGGGCGCAGATCAGCCGCGGAACGCCCCGCAGCGAACCGCGCGGCGCCGCCCGCTCCGCCAATATCGCCCCTAAAGCCGCCCCGCCCGTGCGACCCCGGCCGGGAACGTCGGCCAACGCAAGCGGCACCGCAGTGCAAAGCCGCTAAATACACGCCCGTCGCCGCTTGTTTACTTACCGAGCCGCGACGGCAAGGGAGCGGTTGGCGGAGATGCCTGCCAGGTACCGTCGTTCCTAATCACTGCGACGTAGCGGTGGGGCAGGCCTCCTGGCCTGTCGGCGTCTGGAAGATCCGCGGCTACGACAGGCCGGGAAGACCTGTCCCACCAAATACATAACCGTAGTTCCGAATGCGAGCGCTAAGGATAGGGTAAACTCCTGTCTAATGGCCCTGAACCGCAGAGCGTTCGGCGTCGCGATGGCGGGCGCCCTCGCGGGCGTTGCCGCGCGCGCAATTCCACGCCGGCCCCAATTGACGGTCTGCATTCTGCTGGAGCATTTCCAGCCCGATCTGGTGGATTCCGCATGGCAGCGCTTCGCGCTCGGCGGCTTCCGCCGGCTGCTCGAGCACGGCGCCTACTTCCCCGATTGCCGCCATCTGGCCAGTACCTTTTCTTCCACTACCCTGGCCACTCTGGCCACCGGTGCCTGGCCTACGCAACACGGCATCGTGGCCGATTGGTGTTACGACCGGGCCAGCAAGAAACCGTTGCGTCTCGGCTACGAGGAACTGCTGGCCACCACTCTTGCTGAAGAGGTGGCGGCACAGGACCGCACCCGCATCACCGTGGTGGCCCTCGATCCGCTGCATGCCCGGCTGATTACCGGCTTTACTCCGGCCAGCCGCTACTGGATGGACGACAGCGGCCGTTTCGCGGCTTCAGGTTCCGAGCCCGATTGGCTCGAAGCGTTCAATCGCAGCCATTCGCCCGACGCTCTGCGCGACGCCCGCTGGATGGCTCAGGGCGCCCGCTCCGAAGCGCCTCCCCTGCGCGTCCTGCGCTATGATGCCGCCCGCCCCAGGGAGTTCCTGGAGCTGTACCGGGCGTCGCCCTTCGCCCAGAACACCCAAATTGAACTGGCTTCCGAGGCGATCCTGCGCGAGGGCTTGGGCAGGAACGGCATCTTCGACCTCGTGTATCTGGTGGTTTCCTCTTCCGCCCTCCTCGGCTACGAAACCGGATCGCGGTCTCCCTTGCTGCAGCAAATGATTCTGCGCCTGGACCGGGATCTGGCCAGCCTGGTGGACCTTCTGAGCCGCGAGTTTGGCGACACCGGCTTCAACCTGATTCTGGCCGGTGGCCACGGCGCCCCGCCCCTGCCCTCCGACGCCGAGCGAACCCGCATGGCTGTCAACGGCGAATCCGTGGCCCAGACCATCGAAAGAGCCCTGGCGGTGGCCAAACTGGGGCACGTGGCCGCATACCTTTACCCCTTCGTCTACCTCGATCCGGACCCGGCCGCGAGTCTCGACACCGTGCGCGACCGCGCCGCCTCGGCCGCCATGACCCACCCGGCCGTCGCCGCGGCGTTTACCGCTTCCGGCGCCTGCTCGGTCCACAATAAATGGGAAGAGCGCTTCCGCAACAGTTTCCATCCCAAGCGCTCCGGCGACCTGATGCTCTCCTACCAGCCCGAATACGTCGAAGACTATGGCCAGAAGCGCGGCATTTCCTACGGATCTCTCTATAACTACGACGCTCGCACCCCGCTCTGCCTCTACGGGCCGCAGTTTGTCTCCGGCGTCTTCGATCAGCCTGTTGAGAGCGTCGATCTGGCGCCCACTCTGGCCCGCGCCCTCGGCGTGGCCTCGCCCTCCTCGGCAACCGGCAGGGTCTTGAGTGAGGCCCTCATCGAATGATCCGCCGCCCCACTGGCACCGTAATCCTTCATGGCGTAGGCCGCTGGCCTGCAGCGTCGGCTATCGAGCCGACGTTCTTCTTCCTTCGTAGCGTCGGCGATCTTTTCGCCAGTGTTTCTTGGTTGCGGACATGGCATTCCGGGCGCTTGGCGCCTCTGCCCAAACCCCTATGAACTCTCTCGATTCCGTCCTCGCTACCAGCCTGTGCGGCATCCCCCTCCGCAACCCCATCCTGGCCGCTTCCGGTACCTTTGCTTATGGCGTCGAATTCGCCGGTATGGTGAACCTGGAGGCCCTTGGCGGCCTGGTCGTCAAAGGACTGTCCCGCGAGCCCATTGAAGGCAATCCGCCGCCTCGCGTGGTCGAATCTCCTGCCGGTATGATCAACTCCATCGGCCTCCAGAATATCGGCGTGCGGGCTTTCGTCAAGGACAAGCTTCCCCAATTGGCCAAGCTAAATACCGCCGTTTTCGCCAACGTCTTCGGCTACGAAATCTTCGATTACTGCGAGACGATTCGCGTGCTCGAAGACCACCCCGGCCTGGCCGGCTACGAACTCAACGTGTCCTGTCCCAATACCAGCCACGGCGGCATGTTTTTCTCCAGCGATCCCAGCCTGCTGGCCGAGGTGGTCCAGGCGGCGAGACGGGTGGCGCGCCGGCCCCTGATCGTCAAGCTGTCTCCCAATGTTGCCGCCATCGAACCACTGGCTCGCGCCGCCGAAGAGCACGGCGCCGACGCTCTCTCGCTGGTCAACACCTTCCTGGCACTCTCGGTCGACGCCCGCACCCGCCGGCCCCGCATCGGAGCCGGTTTCGGCGGTCTTTCCGGCCCGGCCATCAAGCCTTTGGCCCTCCGCCTGGTTTACCTGGCCGCTAACGCCGTCAAAATCCCCGTGGTCGGTTTGGGCGGCATCGCCTCGGGCGAAGATGCCGCCGAATTCCTGGTCGCGGGCGCGGCTGCCGTTGAGGTTGGCACGGCATCTTTCTGGAATCCCGCTGCAACCGTCGCCATTGTCGGCGAATTAGGCGCGTTTTGTCGTCGCGAAAAACTCCGCAGCGTAAATGAATTAGTCGGTTCTTTACAGTTCGGTCAGAGATTGTAAATCTATGTAAAAATCCTCGTAAGTATTGCAAGTAATTGAGTTAAGATCCATTAACAATCCCCACAATAAAAAACTTCGATTTGGTTTGAAATTGCATTTGACGTATCATGAGTTTAGAAAAGGCAAACGTCCCGGACGCCGATTGCAGCTTCTACAATAAACCGCAAGGAATGACGAAAAATTTATGAAGAAATCGCTGCTTTTGATTGGATTAGTGTCTCTTTCGAGCCTCAGTTTCGCCGGAACGAAAATCTACGAGTTGACCCTGACTTCGACCTCCAAGGTCGGCACCGCACAATTGGCGGCCGGCAACTACAGACTGAAACTCGATGGCAGCACGGCCGTCTTCACTAACGCGCGCACCGATAAGTCGGTGTCGACCGCTGTGAAAGTGGAAACCAGTGCCAAGAAGTTCTCCGACACGATAGTAGATTCGGTGAAGGACGGCGCCGCGGACCGTGTCGAGTCGATCAAGTTAGGCGGCTCCACCACCCAGCTCGACTTCAGCTACTAACTTACAGGTTCTCGAGCGCGGACACGCGCGGCAGGCGTTCGCTGGCCGCCGCGTGTGCCCGCGGTTTATTTCTGCCGTTCCTCCAGCATTACCTTTAGCCCGGCAATTTCCCGCCTCAGTTTCTTCTCTCTCCCTACCAGCAGCAACACATAAACCACCACGATCGCCCAAGCCACGATCATGGCGGCGCTCAGAAACCTGTAACCGTGCTGCAGCCGGGCGATCTCGCGCGCAACATCGTCGGAAGTAAGTTGAGCAAACAGATATAGCATAAGCCCCTTTGGGAAACTTAGCATTCAGCTATCAGCTCTCAGCTAAACCGAACGAGCTGAGCGCTTTCATCAAAACGCGTGCGCCATGCGCCGCATTGCGTCCAACTCCCGCTGCGCGTCCTCCTGGCGCAGACGAACCATGGTCAGAACCACGCCCAGCAGAACCATGGCAGCCATGTTCCATAGAAACACCCCGAGCCACTCGGCCGGAAAACTGCCGCCGCCCCAGAAAACCGGCTGCGGGTGCTGGGTCCGCCACCATTTGATCGAAAAAATCACGATCGGCACGTCGATGAACGCCAAAATGGAAAATACCGCGGCGAAAGTCGCCCGCTGCGTCGGCTCCTCGATCGCCCGCCGGAGCATCATGTAGCCGGCGTAAAGCAGCCAGCAGACCAGCGCCGACGTCAGCCGTGCGTCCCACGCCCACCATACACCCCAGGCGACACGGCCCCAGATCGAACCGGTGATCAGGTTTCCCGCCAGCAGCGCCAATCCCACCTCGGTCGCCGAAACCGCCAGCGCGTCGAAACGAAAGTTTCTCGTTGCCAGGAAAAGCACGCTGGCCACTAGCGCCACGAAGGACGCCAGCATCGCCGCAATCGCCATCGGCACATGAAAGAAAATGATCTTGAAGATGATTCCCTGACTCGCTTCTTCCGGCAGTCCCGCAATCACGTAAATGTCGCGGGCAAAAATAACGATTGCCGCCGCGCCCGCCAAGTAAACGATCTTGTCGCGCATCGCGCCCTCTTCCTTTCCAGCCAGATCCAAATATATCGCACCGCGGCCGCCCGGAGCCGGCCGCCGCCCGCGTGGAACTCCGCGTAGGTGTCTTTTCTTCGCTAGCGCTCCACACCAGTTATGAGAAGAATCGGCTGTTCGTGGACGAGCAGATCCGCGGACCTTTTGCGAAGTGGGTTCACCGGCACGAATTCGAAGCCGCCGACGGCGGGACACGGCTGACCGACCGCCTTGCATATGAACTGCCTGGCGGCTCTCTAGTCAAAATCCTGTTCGGCTGGACGGTAAGACTGGGACTCCACAACATGTTTGCCCGCCGGCATCGCGTCACCAAAGAGATCTGCGAAAAGCATCCTGCGCGTGAGTTGCTACAGGAGGACTATCGCAACCTCCGTGGCCGGTACGACAAGATCGTCAGCATCGAAATGTTCGAGGCGGTGGGCCTGGCCCACTACGACGATTTCTTCCGCGCCTGCGACCGCCTGCTGCGGCCCGATGGCAGCATGTTGCTGCAAGCCATCACCATCAGCGAACAGGCCTTCCCGTCCTACCACCGGGAATCGAGGCGAAACGCAACTCCGCCTATTCGTACTGCTGGTGGCTGATCGTGGTGGTCGTCACGCGGCATCCGTAGTGCCTCGCCGCCTGCTCGGCGAACCCGCCCCACCCTGTGCCAATTTCCAGTACGTGGTCTTGCGGACCCAAGCGCAGCTTCTGGCAGATGGTGTCCAGCTTGTGAGACTGCGCGGCTTCAAACGAGCGATCCTCGGTTGCATAGCAGGCGCAGGAGTACATCATGTTCCGGTCCAGGAAGAGCCGGAAGAAATCGTTGCTCAGGTCGTAGTGTGCCTGGATGTTGCGCCGGCTGCCCGTGATGGAGTTTCCGCGCAGGCGGTGACGAAGCGCATAGAATGTCCGGCTCAACGCGCTCAGCAGCCGGTTCTGTTGTTCCAGTGGAGCCAGGTTCCGCACCGCCAGCCGGACGACGGCAATCAGGTCGGGCGACGACCAGTCCCCATCCATCCAGGCCTCGCCCAGGGCCACATCGCCCCCGAACAACGCGCGTTGGAAGAAGCGGTCGCGGTGTACCACCACCAAAGCTCGCAGTGGGTGGCCGGATTCACCGAACTCCCAGGTGCCGCCGTCCACGATCAACTCCAGCGAGCCCCCGCGCAACCGTTCAAGGCTCCGCAGGAATATGCTCTAGCGAATGATGTCAGAAGTGTGTTCATCGGTATCCTTGATGCGGGCCGGGTGCTTCCCATGACAGGAGAAGACCACCTGGTCGAAGCGCATCGACGGGCGGTCCTGAAGGTGCAGCGTAATTCCCGTTCATCGCGGGCAACGGAACGAATATGGACGTCTGTGCTTTCGGCAGAGGTAATAAGCTGCGCCCATGCCGGAAATGCCGCTGCCGATCACCGCGATGCGCATTTACTCAGCCTCTTGCGCGGCTGCTGTCGAGATCCTGAACGGACGCTGATCCTTGGCAATACCGAGCATCGCCAGCACCTTCAGACCGGCGTACGTAATGTCGATCTCCCACCATCGGATTCCCTGCCGGCAGCTACCCACGGAGAAATGATGGTTGTTGTGCCAGCCCTCGCCAAAGGTCAACAGGGCAAGGAGCCAGTTGTTCCGGCTGTCGTCCGGGGTGTCGAAGCGCCGGCTCCCAAATACATGAGCGAGGGAGTTGATCGCAAAAGTGCAGTGGTACAGCAAGACGGTCGAGACGACGTAACCCCAGACGAAGGCTCCCGTGCCGCCCACCATCAGGATGCAGGCCGCAAACACCACCGTCGGGACCCAATGATACCGGTCTAGCCAGCGAAGCTCGGGGAACCGCGCCATGTCCGAGATCTTTTTGGGGTCGTAGGAGTCATGCTCGTTCGACAGCACCCACCCGACGTGCGCCCACCAGAATCCACGCTGCCGGGGCGAGTGAATGTCCGGCTCGCGGTCCGAGTAACGATGATGATTCCGGTGCCGCGCCGCCCACCAGAGCACACCTTTCTGTCCGGAAGTTTGGGCCAAAAATGCCATCAGGAATTGTGCGACCCGCCCCAGCCGGTAACTGCGGTGGCTGAAATAGCGGTGGTACCCCGCAGTGACCCCGAACGTTCGTAAGCAATAGGTAGCCGCAGCCACATCATCAGGTGCGGCGTGGCGGGAACGAAGAATACGGCAAACACGGTCAGGTGCAAGAGCACAAACAGAGATCCGATCCCCAGGTGGTAGCCACGAGACACTTGAAACTGATTACTCACGGATCGAGCAAACTGTGTCTGTCTAGCTTATGTCAAACATTTGTCCATCACAAATGCTTGACAAGCTGGCTTTGTTTTGCAAAACTGACAGATGTCAAGCGGAACATGCCCTCCCTCTATCCCATCCGAGCCGTTGCCAAGCTAACCGGAATCCCGGTAGATACCCTGCGCGCTTGGGAACGCCGCTACCGCGCCGTGACGCCGGACCGGACCGCGCGCGGACGGCTGTACCGCGACGCCGAAATCCGGCGTCTCATGCTCATGCGGGCGGCGGTCGATGGGGGACATGCGATTGGGCAGGTGGCCGGGCTGTCGGACGCCGAACTTCAGGATCTGGCCCGCGCCCCGCTGGCTTTCGGCAACAACCCTCGGCCGGAGCCCGTGACTCGAGCAGTGGATCCAAATCTGCAACCTCTCCTGCGCGCCATCGAGTCGTTTGACTATTCGGCGATCAGTGCAGAACTGAGCAGGCTGGCTCTGCTGTTGAGCCCCGCCGGAATGGTACACGAGGTGGTCTTCCCCCTGTTGCGGCTTACGGGAGAGAACTGGGAGAACGGGACGTTCCAGATCGCACAGGAACATATGTTCTCCGCCTGCCTACGCAATCTCCTCGGCGGTTTGGTGCGTCTCCACGGACAGGTCAACGGCGCCGCCCGCATCTTATTGACTACGCCTTCCGATGAACTGCACGAGTTCGGCATCCTGGCTGCGGCGATGCTCGCAGTCGCGCAGGGTTTCCAGGTCACCTACCTCGGCCCCAACCTGCCGCCTGGCGAGATCCACTCCGCCGCCGAAAAGTGCGGGGCGAATGTGGTCGTTCTGGGCATCATGAAGAGCAATGCCACGCCCGCGGTCAAACGCGATATGACGTGGCTCATGTCCGAACTTCCCGTCTCCACGGAGCTCTGGGCCGGTGGGACCGGCGCGGCCGAGGTCTTCGACGGCATGGCGCGCGGCGGCACTTTCATACTCAAGGATCTCGCGGACTTCGAGCGGCATCTTAGCAGATGGAAGATAGCGCCCTCCCCGGAGTCCGCGTGAAGCTATTCCTCAAGCTGCTGTTTGGTGGAATCTTCCTTTGGATGACCGTGATGACCATCAGAACGAGCCTTGCCATGAGTCTGTGGGAAGCCTGGCCGGGCTACGCGGCCAACCCATGGGCGTTGCCACGCTATGGGAAGCCTACTTCGGCTTTCTTACTTTCTATGTGTGGGTGGTCTACAAGGAAAGGAAAGTGTGGTTACGCATCTTGTGGTTCCTGCTGATCATGGGCTTGGGGGACATCGCGATTTCTCTCTACGTCTTGATTCAACTGAATCTTCTACGGGCCGAGGAGCCGGCGGAAACTGTCCTGTGGAGACGAGCGCAATGAGAGCTGGAGCTGGTTTACTGCGTCGCAGGATCGTGATCCCCATCCTGGACTTGCTGCGCCAAGGGATCACACCCGAGAAGATCGCGCTGAGTATTGCGCTGGGAATCACGCTCGGCGTAACTCCGGTCCTCGGTTCGACTACCATTCTGTGTTTCCTGGCGGCCGTCTTCTTCCGCCTGAACCTGTCAGCGATCCAATTGGTCAGCTGGGTCGTTTACCCCCCGCAGTTGGCCCTCCTGATCCCATTCATCCGGATGGGCGAGTGGATTTTCGCCCCACGGCCGGCTGGGATCTCCCTGACCCAGATCCTCAACCTGATCCACACCGATGTCTGGAGTGCTATTGCCACACTCTGGACGGCTATCATGCACGGACTTGTGGCATGGCTGGCCCTAGGTTTGCTGGCATCGCCGGTCATTTACCTGGTACTGGCTGCCGCTATGAGAAAACTCAGCGCGGCAGTGCGGGCGGAGGCCTCATGACGGAAGCGATCCTGCATCAACTGATCATGGGGACAACCTCAGTCTGTGTTTTGATGCTGATACTCTGGCTGATCCACCTGCCTCTGCGGAATGCCGCCATCGTGGATGCGGCTTGGGCTGGCGGCCTGGCTTTGCTCGGCGTGATTTACGCCGCAACGGCAGGCGGTTACCGGGTGCGCGCGCTGCCGATTGCGGGCGATGGCGGCTCTCTGGGGCTTGCGGCTGGCGATCTTTCTGCTTTTCACCCGTGTCATCGGCCATCCGGAAGAGGGTCGCTACGTGCAATTGCGCCGCGAGTGGGGCGGCGACCTGCCGCCGAAATTCCTTCTCTTCTTTCAATTCCAACCTCTGCTGTGCATACTCCTGTCGGCGCCGTTTCTCTTGGCGGCGCTCAATCCGCAGCCCCACCTGGCCGTCTTCGAGTATGCAGGAACGGCCCTGTGGCTGGTGGCCTGGATCGGCGAGTTTTCGGCCGATTTTCAGCTCCCGAGCTTCAAATCCAATTCGGCCAGTCGCGGCACCACTTGCCGGGCGGGCCTCTGGCGATACTCGCGGCATCCTAACTATTTCTTCGAGTGGCTGGTCTGGGTGGCCTTCGCGGTGTTCGCCCTGGGCTCTCCGTATGGATACCTGGCCGTGTTCGCCCCTTTCCTGATGCTCTTCTTTCTGTCTCGGGTCACCGGCATCCCGGCAACGGAAGCGCAAGCGCTGCGCACCAAGGGTGACGACTACCGGCGATATCAACAAACCACGAGCGGCTTTGTGCCGTGGTTTCCGAGGAGCTAATGGAATCCGTGCAAGCAAGTACTTTGGAAGCCTCGCCCGTCCTTGAGGCCGGTTACACTAATCACTTGTTCGACCAAGCGATCAAAGGGAGCGATCCCGTTCTGTGCCTCGCAACGGCCAAAGACCCTCGCATGATGCACGTCCAGGGCGGCGATGTAGGCCCAGGCGCCGCAACGCCAGTA
>JBEKZL010000079.1:0-35989 GCA_049509915.1 Bryobacteraceae bacterium
CGCTCCGATTATCAGGCGCTGATCGAAAAGCGCTATGCCGCGTCTTTTGGGGAGATGAAGGCCGGACGGGAACTGGCGGAAAAGCTGCTGGCCGCCGATCCGAAATATAGCGACGCCTGGGTAGCGGTGGGAGTGGAGAATTACATGCTGAGCGTGAGGCCGGCATTCGTACGCTGGCTGTGCCGCCTGGCGGGCGGAGAAACCGACCGCGCCACGGGTATTGCGCGTCTGAAGCTCACCGCCGAGAAAGGTCACTTCCTGGCGCCTTTTGCCCGCCTGCTGCTAGCGGTCGCGGCGCTGCGCGACCGCGACGCCGGCCGGGCACGCAACTTGCTGGAGGGCCTGGCCCGCGAATATCCGCGCAATCCCCTGTACCGGCAGGAACTGGCGCGCATGACGAAAGGGGAAGTGGCGCGGTGACAAGTGGTCGGCGCTCAGCTCCCAGCCGGTGCGCGGCCTAATGCGCCGTCCCGCGTGAGAGTTGACAAAAACCGGGAGAGCGCGACCAGTGGGTGGCGCGCGGACAAGGGCGTCCGCCCTACCCTCGCTCAATAACCGCGCCGTTTGTCCACCACGTTGCGGAGCGGCTGACCCGTTCGGAACCGCTCGAAATTATCCAGGAACAACTGCATGGCGCGATCCAGCCAGTCGCGCGTGTGATCGGCCGAATGGGGCGACAGCAGCACGTTGCCCAAGCCGTACAGGGCATGGCCGGGCGGCAGCGGTTCGGTGTCGAACACGTCCAGCGCGGCACCCTGAATCCGCCTGGAGGCGAGTGCCCGCAGCATGGCCGGCTCGTCGATTACCGGCCCGCGCCCGATGTTGATCACCACCGCTTCGGGCTTCATGGCGGCGAACTCGGCTTCCCCGATCATGCCGCGCGTGGCGGCGGTCAACGGCGCGCTCACCACGAGGTAGTCGCATCGGGCGATCATCTCGAGGCGCTCATCGGGACTGTACACGCGTGCGACCCACTCGTCCGGCTGCGCCTCGGGCCCGCCGCCCCGGCGCAGCGCCAGCAGCTTCATGCCGAGAGGACGCAAGCGCGCGGCCACGGCCCGGCCGATACTGCCGTAGCCCACGATGCCGGCGGTTAGGCCGGCAATGTCGCACACTTCGAACTGGTCCCACACTCCGGCTTCCTGGCTGCTCACCAGGCGGCGAAAGCCCTTGGCGAAGAACAGGATCGCGGCCAGCGCGAATTCTCCCAAAGAGTCGCTGAAGACGCCGTTGCCGTTCGTCAGCACGAGCGGCATTTCTGCTAACTCCGGAAACAAAACATCGTCGAGACCGGCCGAGCGGGTGTGGACCCAGCGCAGGCGCGGGCACAGGGGCAACACTTGCCGCAGTAAGGCGGCTGTGCCCGACCAGTTCAGAATAACGCCGGCGTCGGCCGCCAGCCGCTCGAAAGCTTCCGGGGCCGTCCCCACGGCCAGGCTGGTTCCCTCGGGCAATTGTTCCAGCATGACTAACTGCCGGTCGGTGGGTTCCGACAGCACCAATAACGAGATATTGTCCATGAAGAGAAACCTACCACAGGTGGGATTTTCGGCTGAAATTGCGGGCTGATCGCCGGGAGCCCGCCAGCGCTAAACTGGTAGAGGTTTCACTGCGAATGCCAGAATTCTGTACCTGCGGCGCACAACTGAGATTCCCGGCGCGATGGAGGCCGGGGAGCTGAAGGACCAGATCGAGATCCATGTTCCTCCGCCGGTACTTCAGACGGCCGAACCGCCGCGGGTGGATTTCCGCAATCGCGCGGCGGTGCGCATCGCCCTGCTGCTGGCGGTGAGCGCGACGGTACTGACCGGATTTCTGCCCTTTCTGAACTGGCTGGCCGCGGGGTTTTTCGCAGTGTGGTTCTATCGCCGCAAGACAGGGGCGCGGATGAATGTCGGCGCGGGTGTCCGTTTGGGGTGGATCACCGGGCTTCTGACCTTCGGTCTGGCCTCCGTCGTCTTCGCCCTGGAGAAAATCCCCGCCGCGCTCAACGGTCAACTGGCCGAGACGATTCGCCAGCAGTTGCACACTCTGCCTATGCAGCAGGATCCAGCCGTGATCAGCCAGCTCAGCGAGCTGCTGGCCAGTGGCTCCGGGGTGGCTTTCTTCCTGGTGTTCACTCTGGCCGGCCTGTTTCTGATGATTACCTGCCTTTCGATGGCTGGCGGGGCACTGGGAGCCAAGCTGACGGGGCGGGGCTAGGGGGACGATGCAGTATGGGTGGGCGTTATGCTCCGCTGCCATGATATCCAGCGGGATTCCGGAAGACGGCGCGTCCCATCGATCGAACGAAGGTGGATGCCCTCTGCGCCAGGATCGGCGCGCTTCCGGTGCTCGACGCCCGCACGCCGGAAGAAATTCTGCGATACGACGCTTTCGGGATTCCAGGCCGGTGATCGTCGACACATCGGCGCTGATTTCGGTTGCTCTGGGGGAGCCAACCCGTGAGCGGTTGCTGGCGACGGCAACGATTTCGCCGCAACGGACCTGCCCTGCTATCGGCTGTAAGGACCCGCTTCTCGGGGCGAGGCGTTTGCTGCCGGCGGGGCAGTTGCCACCGGCGGCGCCTTCAATTTCCAGTGCGGAGCGACTGGAGCCTGCCCGTCAGGGTGCGGCCGCACGCGCGCTTACGGCACATCGCGAGAACTGCAAGAGCAGCGCCGCAGAGAATCCCGGTTTCCGGCTCGGGTACCGGGACGACGTTGACGTCGTCGATGTTAAACCATCCGGGCCCGTTCTCGAATCCGAACGTGATCTCGGTCGTAGTCCCGATGGCCGTAAATATGCCTTCCTCGAAACTCCACGGAAAAGTACCACCGTCGATCCCATCCAACACCAGGCTTCCGTTCCAGTAGACCTGGAACTCGTTCTGGGGCGGATATCCCTGATTGTTGTTGGCGCCCCAGAAACTCGCCTCATACTCCTGTCCGGGGACGGTCGCGATGACCTGCGAGAGGAACGTCAAGCCGGTCGGATCGCCGAACCACGCGGCGTAAGAGCCAGAGTGTGGAACCACATTCGTGATTCCGTAGTCGACGCCGAGCGTCCCCGCGCCGGAGATGGTCCAGCCGCTGAAGTCGCCGGTTTCGAAGCCGCCATTGACTACCAAACCGGCTGTTGCCACGCTGGACCCAAAAAGTAACGTCGCCACAACGCCTATCGCTGCCGCACGCATGCGGGCCTCCTTAAGCGAAAGTCCTATTTGGTACCACTTGGTCCTAAATAGTGTACACCCATTCGGATGAGAACTGCCGGGCGGATCTTTAGACCGATAAGAGCTATACTGGCGCGTTAAGTGGGGAAGACGGGCAAGCGGCGGAAGCTGCGCGAGGTGCCGCGCCCAGGCGGCAGGCCGGGAGACCTGCCCGGGGGAACGGGCCGCATTTGGCGGCGGCATCGGTTTCGGCTGTTGGCGGTGGGGGCCCTGGTCCTGCTTGCCTATTCCAATTCCTTCCAGAGCGCCCTGGTTTTCGACAATTCCTCCGTGATTGGGGCGGATCCTCGTATCCGCGAAGCCACACCTCAAAACGTCGCGTCCATTCTGACTGGAAGATATTGGTATGTCAACACCACCGCGGGTCTTTACCGGCCATTCACCACTTTCTCCTACCTGCTGAACTACGCGGTGTTCGACAATGGCCCGCGTCCAGCGGGCTACCACATCGTCAATCTGGCGCTGCACGAGGTGAACGTGGCGCTGGTGTATGCGCTCGGCGTCCTGGTTCTTGGAGAAACCGCGCCGGCCTTGGCGCTGGCGGCGATTTGGGGATTGCATCCACTGCTCACCGAATCGGTCACCAATATCGTGGGGCGCGCCGACCTGCTGGCGGCCTTGGGCGTATTGGCGGGTCTATTGTGCCACGTGCGAGGCGCCTCGGCCGGCGGCCGGCGCAGGATGGCTTGGCTGGCAGGGCTGGCCGCCGCCCAGACGGTGGGACTTTTTTCGAAAGAGAGCGCCGCCGTCTTGCCGGGCATCATGCTGTTATACGATGTGACCTGGCGCGAACGCGCGGGTTGGCGCGAGCGGGCCCCAGGCTACGCCGCCGTGGCGCTCCCGTTTGCCGCCTTTTTCTGGCTGCGCAGCGGCTTCGATACGCGCCTGCTGATCGACTTCAGCGAGAATCCGCTGGTGAGCGCGGGTTTCTGGACGGCGCGGCTCACGGCCGTCGAAGTGATTGGCAAGTACCTTTGGCTGTTTCTCTGGCCGGCTCATTTGTCGGCGGATTATTCGTACAACGCGGTGCCGCTCTATGGCTTGCGGGCATCGGGTTGGGAGGGCGCCAAGGCGCTCCTCGCCCTGGCGGCCGCGGTGGGCGCCGCGCTCCTGGCCGTGCTGGTGGCCATCCGCCGGCGGCGCGCGGAGAAGCCGCTGCTCTTTTTTCTGGCCTTCTTTTTCGTCGCGCTATTGCCGGCTTCGAACCTGATCGTCCTCATCGGCAGCATCATGGCGGAGCGGTTTCTCTATCTGCCTTCGGTGGGCCTGGCCGGCGCGGTGGTTGCCGCCGCTTGCGCGCTTGGCCGGCGGGGCTCCTTCGAGCAGCCCGCGATTCGACTCCTTGCCTGGTCCGCGCTGGGAGTGTTGTGCCTGGCCTTCACCGCGCGAACTTACGCCCGCAACTTCGACTGGCGAGACGACCGCGCTTTGTGGGCCAGCGCCGCGGACGCCTGTCCGGGGAGCGCCCGGCCACACTATAACCTGGCCCGGGAATTGGAGCGCATTCCCGGCCGCCTGCCCGAAGCCATTGCCGAATACCAGGCCGCCTCGCGCATTGAGCCCGATCGCGCCGATGCCCACAACAATCTGGGAAACGCGCTCTCAGGCATCCCCGGCCGCCTGCCCGAGGCCATCGCCGAATATGAAGCAGCCCTTCGCCTGGAACCGGGCCGCGCCGAAGCGCACAACAACCTGGCGAACGCTCTGGCGCGCATCCCCGGACGCCTGCCCGAGGCCATTGCCGAATACCAGGCCGCCCTGCGCCTTCGCCCGGACAACGCGGAGGGGCACTACAACCTGGCGAACGCTCTGCTGCGCGTGCCCGAACGGCGGCCCGAAGCCATTGCCGAATACCGCGCGGTGCTGCGTATTCAACCCGATCATGCCGATGCGCATAACAACCTGGCGAACGCCCTCTCCGGCATCCCTGGCCGCCTGCCCGAAGCCATTGCCGAATACCGCGCGGCGCTGCGCATTCAACCCGATCATGCCGATGCCCACAATAACCTGGGGAACGCGCTCTCCGGCATCCCCGGACGCCTGCCCGAGGCCATTGCCGAATACCAGGCGGCGCTGCGCGTTCAACCCGATCACCCCGATGCGCACAATAACCTGGGGAATGCGCTAATGCACATGCCCGGCCGCCTGCCCGAAGCGATTGCCGAGTTTGAAGCGGCCATGCGGAGCGACCCCGATTTCGCCGAAGCGCACGTTAACCTGGGGAGGGCGCTGGCGCAGACGCCCGGCCGGCTGCCGGAGGCGATTGCCGAGTATGAAGCCGCCCTTCGCATCAAGCCAGACCGCCAGTTGCAGCAAGCGCTGGACCAATTACGGGCGCGTCCGCAACCGGCAGCTCCGTTCCGTTAAACGGGCGACGGAGAGAAACCGGCACGCTGATCCTTCCCGGCTATGAGAGAAATGTCGCGGCGGAGTTCGCGTCGACCCGAGTCGCGCATGATTCATTCCTTCCCCAACCTTTGCTCGATCGCCTGCCCTAAACTCGCCAGCGCGCGCTCGGTCTCCGGCGTATCCTGATAAGCCGTCAGGCGAACGAAGAAAAGGCCGCGGCGAAACGTCAGGCTCTGGCCGTAGCTTCTACCTGCGTCGCCGAGCGTCAGCGGGCGGCTTCCCGAGGACGGCTCGGATTCGAAGATCGATCGGGCGCCCCCGGACGCATTCATCAAGTGGATATCTGCCACCGCCTCGGTCGCGTCCCCATAGCGGTAGTTCGCAGTGAAGGTGCGGCGGACGCCGGCGCGCAGATACCGCTCCGCATCTCCATCCACATATTTCCAGAGATCGGCGGCTTCGAACTGCCGCGTTTCGCCCACCTTCGTCCAGCCCGCCGCATCTTCGCTCCGCGGCAGCCAGGGCGCAGGTTCGGGCGCTCGACCGAGCAGGAACTGGTTGGCCTTCGAGCGGCTCTCGCCGGCGCTGGTCACGTAGACCGCCGGGCGGTCTCGCAGCGGGCAGGCAAATTCACAGGCACCGCAGCCGACGCAGCGGTCCGGGTCGAGGTGCGGCTGCCGCACCTGCCTGGTATTCCCGGCGGCGTCGATCACTTCGGCCGGTTGCAGGTAGATGGCCTTGGGCGAGGTGGGACACCACTCCTCGCACACGATGCAGTCGGTGGCCATGGCCCATGGCAGGCATCGGCCGCGATCGTAGAAAGCCGTGCCGAGACGGAGCGGCCCGCTCCCCACTCCCGCGGTCCCGGCCCAGCCTTTCTGCCGGGTGGTAAATTCCCAAATCGCGCCGGTGGGGCAGACCTGGCCGCAGAGGGTGCAACTCGGCTCGCAGTATCCGACCCGCGGCGCCAGCAGCGGAGTCCAGATGCCCTCCCATCCGGCTTCGGTCAATGCCGGTTGCAAGGCATTGTTCGGGCACGCCTTCATGCACTCGCCGCAGCGGATGCAGCGCGCCAGAAACTGCCTCTCGTCCAATGCCGCCGGAGGCCGGATCAGCCGTTCGTGCGGTTCGGCGGCGAGGCCGGTATTGGCGCGCAACAGGGGAATCGACGCAGCACCGGCTCCGAGGCCGGCCAGCAACTTCCGCCGCTTGAGATCCGCACCCTCCACGGTTGCGGAGCTGGTTGCCGGCGGAAAGAAACGAAATCGAATCCCGCCTTCCGGACAATCGGCCACGCAGTTCATGCACAGGTGGCATTCGGCTTTGCGCCATCGCGCACCGGGAATCGGATCGTCCCCGCCCTGGCAATCAAGCAGGCAACGGTTGCAATCGTCGCAATGGGCGGGGTGTTTTTCCAGGCCCAGAATGGACCAGCGCGAGGCTAGGCCCAGCAGCGCACCCAGCGGGCACACCGCGCGGCACCATAACCGGGTGATGCGCAGATTAAGTACCAGGATGGCCAGAAAGGCGATCCCAAACAGAAACCCCTGGCGGAAATACGCTTGCTTAAAGCTGAGCAGTATGCCCAGCTTCACGGCGCCGTGACGGCCGTGCTCCAGCAGCGCCTGCAGCGCATAGTTCCACGCTGGCAGAATCGAAAGCCCCAGCGAGCGCACCGCCAGCGCGATCGGGTCGAAGATCCCGGCCAGCGCGCTACCGAAAAACGCCGCCGCCAGCAAAGCGAAGAGCAGATAGTACTTGAAGGCCTGCCACGGTTTGTAGCGGTTGGAGGCGATGCGTTGCCGGCCCGATTTCTTTTCCGGCCGGATATTGCCGGCCAGGTGGTTCAGTGTGCCGAGCGGGCAGACCCAGCCGCAAAAGAATCGGCCCAGGAAAAGCGTCGGGATGAGAATCGCCAGACTCCATAACAATCCGCGGTAGAGAGCGTGGGTGGCCAGCGCATTGGCGATGGCAACAAATGGGTCGGCCTCGAGGAAAACCCGCACCTGGTAGGCGAGTTCGCCGGGCTGAAGCGATCCGCGCAGCCCGGTTTCGCAGAGAAGCACCAGGAAGAGCGCGAGAAAGAGAGTCTGCGACAGCCGGCGCAGCCTGGGCAGGGTCAACCGGGACCGCTGAACCGATCTGGGAAATCCATTCACGCCGCCGCTCCCTCACGGTCGCGGCATCTCGGTATCGGTGCCCGTAACCGAGCCGCGACTTTGAGGGAGCGGTGGCCGCGAAAGTTCGAAATCCCCAGATCGGTCAAGAACCCCCCAGCCAAACCGTCTCTACGCCAGCAGTTCCTGGGCGCGGATGAGCCGCTCCGGCACCTTCACGCCGTTGGGACAATGGACCGAACACTTCGAGCAATCGCCGCAGCGCAGGGCCCGGACCTTTTCCGGCAGAGCGGCAAAGCTTCTCTGCGCCAGCGGAAAATCGCCGTAGAAGTCGGCGTAGGCCAGGATGCGAAGTTGGTCCGGCACCGGCATGCCCTTGGGGCACTGGCCGCGGCAGCTATAGCACATGCGGCAATAGTAGGGGCGGATCTCCTCGCTGCGCGCCGAAAGCAGCTTCTCATCCTCGTCGGTGAACTTCTCGGTGAGGGCCTTGAGGTTCATCTCCAGCATCTCGACGTCCCGAACGCCGGGGATGGTGGTGGCCACCAAGGGGTTCCGGACGACCCACTTGAGCGCGGGGAGGGGATTCTTGATGGCGGCCGGCCGCGGGGGCATGCCGCCGCCTCGCGCACCCCGTCCCGGTCCCCGCCCGGCCGTCATGGCCGAAAAATCGGGCAGCACGCCGCCGTTCGCGGCCATAACTTTCATCGCCGTCAGGCCGATACCGGCCTGGCTCAGTTTGGCGATGGCCGCTTCCCTTCCCGTGCCCATGGTGAAGTTATAGGTGAAGGTCACGGCGTCGATGTTGCCGGCTTTCACGAAGCGGTCCGCCATCAGGTCCAGGTCGTGGGTGCTGACGCCGAAGAAGCGGATCTTCCCCTGCTTCCTGGCCGCGTCGCCGGCTTCGAGCAGCTCGTCGGGAACGTCCTCGGGCTTGCTCTTGGCGTGCAGCAGCCAGATATCGATGCGGTCGGTGGCGAAGTTCTTGAGGCTGTCTTCGAGGTCGGTCATGAAGACCCCCCGGGTCTTGGCGGGGGTCTTGCTGACCACGATTACCTTGTCCCGGGGTATGCCTTTGAGGCCGACGGCAAGCAGGCGCTCGCTGTTGCCGTTGGAGTAGTCGTTGGCGGTATCGAAGTAGTTGACGCCCAGGTCGAAAGCCCGTGCGATGACGGAGGGGTCGGGGGTGAAGCCGACGCCCACCCCGACCGGGCAGACCTTCAATCCCGTCTTTCCCAACGTTCGATACGGAATGGAAGATGGCGCCGCGGACGCGGCACCGGGGCGAGATCCAGCCATCCCGACGGCAGGGAGGGTCAGCCCCACTCGAAGAAAACTTCGGCGTGAAGAAGCTGGGTTCATGCTGCCTCGATCATAGCGCCGTTCGGGACCTTAAATACCGAAAACTGCCGGCGAAGTGAAAAAACAAAGTATAGCCACAGATGAATACGGATAGACACCGGTAAATCATTTGTTTTCTTAACGATTGTGCAGCGTTGTGCATCCGTGGCTATATTCTGCCGGGCAGGCTACCGACCCGGTTCCGGGCCCTCTTCGGGCTGCTGCGGGCCGCCTCCCGGTCCTCCGGGTCCCCTCCCGCCGTTCGGAGGAGCAGGAGGAGGGGGAGGACCACCCGGGCCCCCTGGTCCATGCGGCTGCGGACCGCGGCCGCCCGGCCCCTCCGGTTGCAGCTTTTTCCACTGCTCCGGGGTCAGTATGCGCCGCATCCCGACCAACATCCGGCCGTTCGCTTTTTCCAACTCCGCGCGGGCTTGCGCCACTTTGTCGATCTGCGCCAGCAGCTTGGTCTCATCCGGCTGGTCGGCCGCCATGAGCGGCTCCATGATGGCCTCTTCCTTCTCTAAGGTCGCGTGCAGGTCGATAAGTTTCAGGCGGCTCTGCTGGAAGATGTCATCCATCTTTTTCTGCTGGTCGGCCGTGAGCCCGAGTTTTTGGGCCATCGCCTGGTTTTCCCACCAGCGGGGAGGGCCCTCCAGGCGGCGTTCCATGGGAGGGCGCCGGGCCGGAGGCGCCGGAGGAGCGACAGGGGCGGGCGGCATCGGTGCGCCTCCCGGTTGCGGAGGCTGTGCCCATGCGACGCTCAGTGAAAAGAGAACCGGAAGTAAACAAAGAGATTTCATTCGGTGACTCCTGAATTGGTTTTGGATCCCCAAGCCACCAGTTGAACCAGCGGCTCGATGGGTTGCGGAACGGGACGCGCTACCGCCGCATCCACCTGCTCGAGTAACGCTATGTCGGCGCGCTCCCGTTCCAACAGCTGTGGTTGCTTATTGTTGGATGTGTACGCTTTACTATCAACGACTTGAGGGTATGGGCTAAAGTGAAACATCAATGGAGTGGCGAGTAGTAGCAGCGCCAGTGCCGCCATGGCAGGGCGCCAGGCCGGCATCCAGCTCGAAGCCGCCGAGGACTGGCCGGCCGCCCAATTGAAGCTCGGCACCGGCCGGACGGCTGCCTGCCGCACCGTCACGGCGAATCCTCGCACGGCGCTTTCCAGGCGCTCCACCTCGGCGCCGCACCGGGCGCATTGGTCGACGTGCCTTCGGCTTTCGGGGGTGGGCGTGCCCGCCGCCCACTCCAGAATCTGTTGTTCGGTCAGGTGCCGATTCATCGCATTGCTCCTACCCGCCGGCGCACTGCACCTAAAGCACGAAACAGGTGCGCCTTCACGGTCCCTTCTTTCATTCCGGTCGCACTGGCGATCTCCGCCAGGTCCATGCCTTCCACGAAACGCAGCAGGAAAACCGTGCGCTGGCGGTCGGAAAGACAGTCCACGGCTTTGCCTACCTCCGCAATCTGCTGGCGGGTACTCGCCCGCGCTTCCGGCGTAGGGGCATGGTCGCTGAGCCAATGGCCCGCTTCGCCCGCTTCCACCGACCGGATGGCTGCCCATTTCCAAAACTGCAAGCGCCGGTTGCGGGCGCGGTCCCGCACCAGGTTCACTGCAATCTGTATCAGCCAGGTGGCCAGTCCGGACTCCCCGCGAAACTGCCCCCGCGCGCGGTGTGCCTTCATAAAGCAATCCTGGGCAATGGTTTGCGCTTCATCCGGATCGTGAACGGCAGCACAGGCATAACGATAGATCCGCGGCCAGTATTGCGCCACAACCGCATCGAAATCATCCAATGGTGAAGAAGGGGATGCCACGGCAGGCCGTCTGGGAAAATCTATGGTAACCGCGGTTTCCATTCAGTGGTGTAGACGGGGTTTTCGGAGGTGGAGTTTACGGCAGCGAGCGAACGGTTGCGCAGGCCGGCGTCATGCTGATTATTAGGCGCTAAATAATACTTGACATGTTTGCACTCATATTTTATGATTACAACTAGGTGAGGTGAAAGAACACCTCCCCAATTTCAACTAAGAGGAGTTCTCAACCTATGTCGCTGAGTCATTTCGAACATCAATGTGAACGTTGAAAACCAGACGTTGACCGTATCCGGCGAGCGCAAGTTCGAAAAGGAAGACGGCGGTAAGGGCTACCATCGCATCGAGCGCGGCTACGGCGCCTTTTCGCGCAGTTTCGCGGTTCCCGGCGTCTACGATGTGGAGCACATCGCCGCCACCTACAAGAATGGCGTGCTAACGGTGTCTCTCCCCAAGAAGGAAACCGCCAAGCCGCGCCAGATCAAGATTGAAGCCAAGAACTGAGGACGGCGGCAGCCGCTCCCTGGGGAGCTGTGAAGGAATCACAAGTCGCAGGCGGAACCGCCTGCGCCACCAAAGGCGGTTGCACCAAGTTTGCATCACTGGCACCACGAGTAGAATGAAGGGCAGGAGGGTCAACCTCCTGCCCGGTTTGTTTTTGGAGGGATATCCATGTTTCGTCTCGACAGACTCACCCAAAAGGCACAGGAAGCCTTGCAACAAACTCAGGGCATTTCCGAAAGCGGCGAAAGCCAGGTCATGTTTCCGCTGCACCTGTTGATTGCGCTGGCCGACGAGCGCGAGGGCATCGTGCGGCCGGTGCTGGAAAAGTGCGGCGTCCATCCCGACGCGATTGTCACCGAAGCCCGGCGCATGCTCAACACCCTGCCCAAGACTCCCGGCATGCAGCAGCCCGGCATGTATCTCTCCCAGCCCTTGAACCACGTCATCGAGCGCGCTTTCGACGAAGCCGCCCGCTTCAAGGATGAATTCGTCTCCACCGAGCACCTTCTGCTGGCCTTGGCCGAACAGCGCAACGATCCGGCCGGGCAGTTGCTCGACCGCGCCGGCGCCACCCACGACGCCATTTTGAAGGCTCTGGTGGGCGTGCGCGGCTCGCAGCGCGTCACCGATCAGAACCCCGAAACCAAGTACCAGGCCCTGGAGCGCTACGCCCACGACCTGACCGAATCCGCCCGCCAGGGCAAGCTGGACCCGGTGATTGGCCGCGAGGAAGAAATCCGCCGCATCATGCAGGTCTTGAGCCGGCGCACCAAGAACAACCCCGTGCTCATCGGCGAGCCGGGCGTGGGCAAGACGGCCATTGTGGAAGGGCTGGCGCAGCGCATCGTTCGCGGCGACGTGCCCGACCAGCTGCAGCACAAGAAGCTGGTGGCCATCGATCTCGGTTCCATGATCGCGGGCACCAAGTTTCGCGGCGAATTCGAAGACCGGTTGAAGGCCGTGGTGAGGGAGATCATCGATTCGCAGGGGGAGATCATCTGCTTCATCGACGAGCTGCACACGCTGGTCGGCGCCGGCGGGGCGGAGGGCGCCATCGACGCGGCCAACCTTCTGAAACCCGCGCTGGCCCGCGGCGAGCTGCGCTGCATCGGCGCCACCACCCTCAACGAATATAAGAAGCGGGTGGAAAAAGACGCCGCCCTGGCGCGCCGCTTTCAGCCCGTCGTGGTAGGCGAACCCTCGGTCGACGACACCATCGCCATTCTACGCGGCCTCAAGGAGAAATTCGAAATCCACCACGGCGTGCGTATCAAGGATTCCGCCATCATCGCCGCCGCCGTGCTGTCGCGCCGCTACATCGCCGACCGCTTCCTGCCGGACAAAGCCATCGACCTGATCGACGAAGCCGGCTCCGCGCTGCGCCTGCAGATCGGCTCGATGCCGATCGAAATCGACGATCTGGACCGCCGCATTTCGCACCTGGAAATCGAGCGCCAGGCCCTCAGCAAGGAGAACGACCACGCCTCGCACGAGCGTCTCCGCACGATCGAAAACCAGCTGGAGCGTCTACGCGGTGAAGCGGCAACCCTCAAGGAACGCTGGAACCGCGAGAAGAGCGCCATTCAGCGCGTCCGCCAGCTCAAGGAGGAGCAGGACACGATGCGCCAGGAAGAGGAAAAGGCCACCCGCGCCGGGGATTGGGAAAAGGCCGCCCAGTTGCGCTACGGCCGCCTCTCGCAAATCGATCGCGACATTCAAGCCGCCGAGCAGAACCTGGAAGCGGTAAAGGAAAACGCCTTGCTGAAGGAGGAAATCGGCGAAGACGATATCGCCCGCATCGTGGCCAAATGGACCGGCATCCCGGTGACCAAGATGCTTGAAGGCGAGGTGCAGAAACTGATCGAAATGCCCGCCCGCCTGAAAGATCGGGTGGTCGGCCAAGACGAAGCGGTGCGCCTGGTTTCCAACGCCATCCTGCGCAACCGCGCCGGACTGAGCGACCCCAACCGGCCCATCGGCAGCTTCATTTTCCTGGGCCCCACCGGAGTCGGGAAGACCGAGCTGGTCCGCGCCCTGGCCCGCTACCTGTTCGACGACGAGAAGGCCATGATCCGCGTGGATATGTCCGAATACATGGAAAAGCACGCGGTGGCGCGCATGGTGGGCGCCCCTCCCGGATATGTGGGTTACGACGAAGGCGGCCAGCTTACCGAACAGGTGCGCCGCCGGCCGTATTCGGTGGTGCTGTTCGACGAAATCGAAAAGGCGCACGCCGACGTCTTTAATATGCTGCTGCAGATTCTCGACGACGGGCGCCTTACCGACGGCCAGGGCCGCACGGTGAGCTTCGCCAACGCGGTGGTGGTAATGACGTCCAACATCGGCACCACTATGGTCGAGAAGAACACCATCGGCTTCAGCGTGCACGCCCGCGACTCGCGCAGCGAAGAAACCCGCAAGCGGCTGCTGGAAGCCTTGCGGCTCCACTTCCGGCCGGAGTTCCTGAACCGGATCGACGATATTATCGTTTTCAACACGCTCTCCCGCGAGAATCTGGGCCGCATCGTGGACCTTCAGTTGGAGCGGGTGGCGAGCCTGCTTCACGACCGCAAACTCACGCTCGAAGTGACCCAGGCCGCCAAGGACAAGATCATCGAGGAGGGTTTCGACCCGCAGTTCGGCGCCCGTCCGATGCGCCGAGCCATCCAGCGCCTGGTGCAAGATCCGCTGGCTCTCAAGCTGCTCGGCGGCGAATACGAGGAGGGAGAAACCGTGCTGGTGGATGCTTCGCCCATGGGCGTCATCGAATTTGGAAAGAAGGTGCTGGTATGACGTTCAATACTTTGAAAACAGCGCTGTTGCTGGGGCTGCTGAGCGGCGTCCTGCTGGTGGGCGGCGAAGCGCTGGGCGGCCGCAACGGCCTTTATATCGGCCTGGCGATGGCCGCGGTGATGAACTTCGGCAGCTATTTTTTCTCGGACAAGATCGCGCTGGCATCTTATTCCGCCCAGCCGGTCACCGAAACCGAGCATCCCGACGTCTATCGCCGTGTAGCTCCCATCGTGGGACGCCTGGCGCAGCGGATGGAGATCCCCATGCCCAAGCTGTACATCCTGCCCGAGGAGTCTCCTAATGCGTTCGCCACCGGCCGCAACCCGCGGCACGCATCGGTGGCGTTCACGGCCGGAGTTCTGCAATTGATGAACGACCAGGAACTAGAGGCGGTTGTGGCCCACGAGTTGGGCCACGTGCTGCACCGCGACATCCTGATCAGCTCGGTGGCGGCCACCATGGCCGCCGCCATCACCATGCTCGCCCGCATGGCCCAGTGGGGAATGATGTTCGCTGGTGGTCGAAGCGACGACGAACGGCGCGGGGGAATCGTCGGCGAATTGTTAATGCTAATTCTCGCTCCCCTCGCCGCCATGTTGATTCAAATGGCGATTTCCCGCTCGCGGGAATACGATGCCGACGCCGCCTCGGCCAAGTTTGTCGGTTCGCCCTATCCGCTGATCCAGGGTCTGGAAAAGCTCGATTCCTGGTCCAAGCGTATCCCCATGCAAGCCTCGCCTTCCACGGCGCACTTGTTCATAATCAAGCCCTTTACTGGCCAATGGTTAGGCAAGTTATTCTCAACTCATCCTTCAACAGAGGATCGGATCCGCCGCCTGCAGGCCATGCGATAAGCGCTTTGCCGGAGCGGGCCCTCAGGCCCTACGCCGCCAGGACCTTCGGGAGGTGGGAAGCGCGAGCCTGCCACCGGTCTTCCGGTGATCGACAAAGAATGTCCAGATTTGCCAGTAGCGTGCAATTGTCCGACCCGAGGAGCTGATTCTTGCGTTGGAAAGCAGCTAACTAACCCCAGGTCGTTTGGCACAGACAACAGGACACGCGCCCGGCGCATGCCACCATGCGCCGGGCATTTCACAGCGTCGCCATGCTGCTGCTGGCCGCCGGCGTTCTTAGGGGGCGGCCATCGGGCTATTTTACCTGCTGCCGTAGAATGGGGATTTTGCATTCCTTGCCGTCCGGGTCGAGTACCCAGAGATCGCCTTTCTCCTGAACGTACTTGATGTCTTCACCCACAACAAACCTGCATCCGTGCTTCCTGTTGACGATAGCATTCCTTATCAGAGCACCGGAGGCATAGCTTTTGGTGTCCCGGATCACGTAGAGGTATTTGTCTGCGACAATCAACAGCTCATTGGTGTGGACTGGCTGCTGCCGGTGGCAGTGCCGCTCATGACTATAATCAAGCCCTTTACCGGCCAATGGTTGGGCAAGTCGCTGAGGGACCCGCCCTGAAACTGTCAGGACCGCTACAGAATCGCCGCCAATTACTCTCATAGAATGACGATATGACAGCGGCGGAAGGAGATTGGAGCGAGATCGGCCGGATCGAGCTGGGAGCGTGCTACCTGGGCGATGGCCGGTGCCAATTCCGGGTCTGGGCGCCGAATGCCGGTTCGGATGGCGTGCAATTACAATTGGACGGCATTGGGACGGTAGCGATGACGGCGGAGCCGAACGGTTACCATGCGCTGAGGTTGGACGGCATCATTCCCGGCGCGCGCTATCGCTACCTCCTGAACCGGAACAAGGCTCGCCCCGACCCCGCGTCCCGCTTTCAACCGGAAGGGGTCCATGGTCCTTCCGAAGTTGTCGATTCCGCGTTTCCCTGGACCGACGGCGCCTGGGTTAATCCTCCCCTGGAGCAATACGTTTTCTACGAGCTGCATGCCGGGACATTTACAGCGGCGGGAACATTGCAGGCGATCGTTCCCCGGCTGCCGTATCTCAGGGACCTGGGTGTCACAGCTATCGAACTGATGCCCGTGGCGCAATTTCCCGGCGATCGGAATTGGGGTTACGACGGCGTGTTTCCCTATGCCGTCCAGAATTCGTACGGCGGCCCAAGCGGGCTGAAGAGTCTGGTGAATGCGGCTCACGGGGAAGGGCTGGCCGTGGTGCTGGACGTGGTGTATAACCACCTGGGCCCCGAAGGGAACTACCTGCGCGATTTCGGACCGTACTTCACGGACAGGTACAAAACGCCGTGGGGAGATGCGCTCAACTTCGACGGGCCGTATAGCGACGAAGTGCGCCGGTTTTTCGCCGGCAATGCGCTCTACTGGACGACGGAATTCCACGTGGACGCTCTCCGGTTGGACGCCATCCACGCCATTGTGGACCTGTCGGCGAAGCCATTTCTGCGAGAGTTGGCGCAGGCGGTGCGGAGCGGCAGCCGGGCATATGTGATTGCAGAGAGCGAGCTGAACGATGTCCGCGTGATCCGTCCGGAGCGTCTGGCTTGTGACGGGCAGTGGAACGATAGCTTGCATCATGGGCTGCACACGGTTCTCACCGGCGAACGCGGCGGCTACTACCAGGACTATGGAGCCGTCGCAGATATTGCCACGGCTTACACCGAAGGATTTGTGTACTCCGGGCAGTTTTCCCGGTTTCGCAGACGGCGTCACGGCAATTCGGCTCGCGGCGCCCGCGGAGAGCAGTTCGTGGTCTATGCGCAGAACCACGACCAGGTGGGCAATCGCGCCCAGGGCGAGCGATTGAGCGCACTCGTCGATTTCGAATCGCTCAAATTGGCGGCCGGCGCAGTGATCCTGTCGCCCTTTCTTCCGCTGCTGTTCATGGGCGAGGAATACGGCGAGACCGCGCCATTCCTTTACTTCATCAGCCATAGCGATGACTCTTTGATCGATGCGGTGCGGCGCGGGCGGCAGGAGGAATTCGCAGCGTTTTCCTGGCAGGGCGAGCTTCCGGACCCGCAGGATGAAAGCAGCTTGTCGCGGTGCCGCCTCACGCCGGAGGAATGCTGGAACCCGCGGCAGCGGCTGCTGCGCGACTTCTATCGGGAGCTGATTCGGATTCGCAGGAGCACGCCCGCTTTGTCGCACCTGGCCATGGAGGACTGCCGCACGATTGGGTTGGATGACCAGACGCTGCTGGTGCAACGCTGGTGCGAGTCCGGTGAAGCGTTGGTGCTGCTCCGGTTCGCGAGTAAAGGTGCCAGCCTGAAGGTTCCGTGTCCGGGCGGCCGATGGAGTAAGGTGATCCATTCAGCCGATCCCTGCTGGGGCGGCGCCGGGGACCTGCCCGCGGTCTTGAACGGCGAATGCGAGATCGCACTTTCCCCGCGATCGGTAGCGCTTTACGAGAGACGCTTCGCGGGCCCCGACATGCAACGGAGCGAGCTCGGTAACGCCGCCCCGCCCGAATAAAGATCGGTACGGGTTTTCTCACAGGCATCGAAAGTGCTAAAGGTTTGGGCGGGGTTTTGCGATGGGTTACGTGGTCACTCAAGGACACTTCTACCAGCCGCCGCTTGAGAATCCGTGGAATTCGGCCCTTCCATACCGCATCGCGCGGCAAGGCATCCGTTACGCTGTCGCCGGCCCGTCGTCATGGGTTCGCGGCGGGAGACAAGTGGGCGGCCGCGTGGGTGGAACGGTTCCGGCGCCTGGGCCAGGGCCTATGGGTCCAGGTGGTTTTCGGTGAGAATTCCGATATCCACCTATCGGCTGCAGTTCGGCTGCAAGCTTGGCTTCCGTCAAGCCCGCGAGTTGATCCCCTATCTGCACCGGTTGGGCATCAGCGATGTCTATGCCTCTCCGATATTCAAAACCCATACCGACGCCGCCAGCGGGTACGACATCGTCGACCCTACAAGCCTGAACCCCACGCTAGGTTCTTGGGAGGAGTTTCTCGCACTCGCCAAGGAATTGAAGCGCCACGAAATGGGACTGCTGCTGGATATCGTGCCGAATCACATGTCGGCAAACGCCTCCAACTTTTGGTGGAAGGACGTCCTGGAGAACGGCCCCAGCTCTCCCTACGCCAACTATTTCGACATCGAATGGGACCCGCCCTCGCGCTCGCGCGGCGGGAAGATGCTATGGCCCATTTTGGGAGCGCCTTATGGCGAGGTGCTGGAACGGCGGGAATTGACGCTGGCATTTTCCGAAGACGGATTCGCAGTCCGATACTTCGACCGGACGCTGCCCATCGAACCGACTACGTATGCCGCGATCCTCTCGCACATAGAGGAAGCCGGGGAATTGGTGGAACTGGCCCGGTCGATACCGCCGAGCGATACGATCAATGCCGATAGTGCGCACCATCGGCGGACCGTGACCCGCCAGGTAAAGCGGCAACTATACGATCTTTACACCTCTGACGGGCATTTCCGATCGCTTCTCGACAACTGCATCCGAGCGTTCAACGGCGAACCGGGAGACCCCCGCAGCTTCGACCTGCTGGACGATCTGTTAATGCAGCAACCCTACGTCCTGTCGTTCTGGCGAGTAGCCCGCGAAAAGGTGAATTACCGCCGCTTTTTCGATATTGCGGATCTGGTGGGCGTCAATGTCGAGGAGGCGGAGGTTTTCGCCACAACGCACTGCTTGATTTTTCAATTGGTGGATGAGGGCTGGGTCACCGGACTGCGAATCGATCATATAGACGGCCTCTACGACCCCGCCGAGTACCTCCGGCGCCTGCGGGAGCGGCTGCCCGATTGCTTCCTGGTGGTGGAAAAAATCCTGGAACAGCCGGAAAACCTGGAGCCACAGTGGCCCGTGGCCGGCACCACCGGGTATGATTTCATCAACGCGATGGACAGCGTGATGGTGGATTCCAGCGGCGTGGAACGGCTCACGGCGGGCTATCGCCAACTTACCGGCCGCGAGGCAGACTTTGCGGACGTCGCGTATGAGCAGCGGAAGCGCATCATCGAGTGGCTCTTTGGCGGTGAAGCCCACTCGCTAAGCCTGCACTTAAACCTGCTGGCGGAGGCGGACCGGTACGCCAAAGATGCGAGCCCGCAGGAATTGCATGCAGTGCTCATGGAGGTAACGGCCTGCCTGCCGGTGTACCGTACCTACACCCGCTCGTTCCAGATTCTGCCGCAAGACGCGCTGCACATCGACCAGGCCTTCCGCGAGGCCCGGCGGCGCAACCCGCATTGGAGCGAGACGGTGTGGAGTTTTGTACGGCGGGTACTGTTGCTTGAATGTCCGCCGAACCTCTCGGCCGAACAACGGGCGGGTTGGAAACAGTTCGTTCAAAGATGGCAGCAGTTTTCGGCGCCGGTGATGGCGAAGGGCAAGGAAGACACCGCCTTCTATGTGCACAGCTGCCTGATCTCCATGAATGAAGTGGGCGGCCAGGATCAGCCGTGGCGCCTGGAGGATTTTCACCGCTTCGAGGAGACCCGCGCAAGATCCAGTCCCCATACGCTGAACGCTGGGACAACCCATGACACCAAACGCGGCGAAGATGTGCGGGCGAGGATCCAGGCACTCTCCGGGATCCCGGAACTCTGGATCCGCCGTGTGAAGCGGTGGCAGCACTGGAATGCCCGCTGCAAACGGGCCGTCAACGGAGTGTCGGTTCCGGACGCCAACGAAGAGTACTTCATTTACCAGACGCTGGTGGGGGCCTGGCCGCTCTGTCCCCACGAAGCGGAGACTTTCGAGAAGCGCTTGCAGGACGCACTGCTGAAATCGTGGCGGGAGTCCAAACTATACACCAGTTGGTCGAATCCCGACCAAGCCTACGAGAGCGCGGTGGCGGAGTTCGTAACGACCATTCTCTCACCGGTGGAAGAGAACCGCTTCCTGCCGGATTTCCTCAGATTCCAGCAGCGCATCGCTGCCGGCGGCGCCTGCATCTCGCTGGCGCAGACCCTGGTGCGGCTGGTTAGTCCGGGTGTTCCCGACATTTACAACGGCGCCGAGTTGTGGGAACTCTCACTGGTGGATCCGGATAATCGGCGGCCGGTGGACTTTGGCCGGCGTCAGGCGCTGCTCGCGAGCCTGGACGATAACGCTCCCTCGGCAGACCTTTTGAAACACTGGCAGAGCGGCTCGATAAAGCAGTCCATGATTCAGCGAACGCTCAAGTTCCGCCGCGATCATGCGGACGTGTTCCAATATGGAGAGTACATTCCATTGGATGCACACGGAAAGCACGCCACGGCCGTCGTCGCGTTCGCCCGCCATTTTGGGATGGCATGGGTCATCGCAATCGCCCCGCGAGTTCCGGCTATCGGTTTGAAATCCGCGCTGCCCGCGATCGACGGAGCGTCGGTAGCCGATATGGATCTGGCCTTCCCCGCGACCGCGCCGCGCCGCTGGTCAAACCTGTTCACCGGTGCAAGCCTGGAAGTTCCCGGGAGCGGCCGGCTTCCGCTGGCTGGCATGCTGCGCCGCTTCCCCGTCGCGCTTCTCACCGCGCTGCCCGATTGATGCATGGAGGCGAGGAAGAACCCCTGCTCAAGCTTCTTCGGCCGTAGCCGCTCGACCGGGCGTGGTAACCTGAGTGAAGACTTTTGAAATCAGGGATTTACGATCGCGTGGCCATGCTTGTGAAACGAACCCTTTTCGTTTCCAATCTGCCCCGCAACTTGCGCAACAAGTGGGACTTACATGACCCAAGTTAAAGTGAATCGCAAGGCTGCCGGGCGCGTAGCTTCCGGTCATCCGTGGATTTTCTCGAGCGACGTGACCGACCTCGGCGGCGCTCAGCCGGGCGACGCGGTCGCGGTTCTCGACTCCAACGGACGGCCGCTCGGCACCGCCCATTACAGCTCCACCTCGCAGATCGCCTTGCGCATGTTGTCGTCAAAAGCGGAGCAGCCCGGCCGCGAGTTCTTCCTCCAACGGCTGCTCGCGGCCGAGGCCCACCGCCGCGCCATCGTCAGGGATTCCGACGCATACCGCGTGGTTCACGGCGAGGCCGACCTGCTGCCCGCGCTGGTGGTTGACCGCTACGCCGATTACCTGGCACTGCAAACCCTGAACCAGGGCATGGAGCGCGCCCTGCCGGAAATCGTGAGCTGTCTCGAGGAGATTTTCCATCCCAAGGGAATCATCGCCCGCAACGATGTTTCGGTTCGCGCCAAGGAAAATCTGCCGCTGGAATCGAAGGTCGTCAGCGGCGAAATCCCCGCGTTGGTTTCGGTTTCGATGAACGGGCTCTCGCTCACCGCCGATCTGGTTCACGGGCAGAAAACCGGCATCTTCCTGGATCAGCGTGAGAATTACCTGGCTGCGGCGCGCTACGCCAAGGCTGGCAAAGCGCTGGATTGTTTCACCTCCACCGGCGGATTCGCCCTGCACCTCGCGCCTAAAGTGGAAAGCGTGGAAGCCGCGGATAGCTCGGCCGCCGCGCTCGACCGCGCCAAAGCCAACGCGGGCACGAGCGGCATCGGCAATATCGATTTCCGCCAGGCCGACGTTTTCGACCTGCTCTCCGGCTACGCTTCGGCGCGCCGCCAGTTTTCGTTGGTGGTGCTGGACCCTCCGGCTTTTGCCAAGTCGCGCCGGAATCTGGATGCCGCCGCGGCCGGCTATAAGGAAATCAACCTGCGCGCCCTGCGCCTGCTCCCGCCCGGCGGAATTCTGGTGACATGCTCCTGCTCCCACCACATCGGCGAAGCCATGCTGCTGGAAGTGGTAGCCAAGGCCGCGCTCGACGCCGGTAAGACCCTGCGCATCCTGGAACGCCGCACTCAGAGCCAGGACCATCCTATTCTGCTGACCGTCCCCGAAACGCACTATTTGAAGTGCCTGATCCTCGAAGTGATCTAAAATGCCTCCGCGGCGTTGCTCACTCGCCTATACCGGCTTTGTTCCCGAGCTTACCTTCTCGGAAACTTCCTGTCCGCTGGCCGCATCGATGCCGAACAATTGAACGTAGCGGACCTCCGGAATCGCCAGCACCTTTTGGGTGGTTACATAGATTCGTTTGAGATAGGCCCGCTGGCCGGCGATGGTCGTCCCCGCACGCACCGAGTTTCCCTGTCGATACACGTAGATCGTCCTTTGCCGCTGAGCCGCCAATTGCAGGCGAAAGCATCGCGGGTTCTCCGCGGGCTCAACTGTAGCCATAGGCGTAACGTTTTTCGATCCCGTTCAACTCCTCGTGGCGGCCATTCTCCGACGCCATTACCCAATATGCCGCTACGGGCTGCCGCGGGTCCAATTCTCCATTGGGCATTAGGTTCGTGTCGTAATGCACGGTGTTGGCGTTCACGTTTCTCTCAATCACGAACAGAGGCTGTCCAGTGTCCGTTCCGCCAGCCAAGAGGCTGCTCGTGGTCAGCAACAGCCCTAATTTGGTTATCTCTCCAAGTGCGCGAATTGTTTCTCCCATTCGATTCCGGCAGGTGCATTTCGAAAGCCAAAGAATTATCGAGAGCGGAAGCCTTTAGATTTCGTGGATTCGCGCCCGTCTGTTCGCTCCGAAGTGCCGATGCCCTGGTAACTGACGGCATTTCGGCAGTAGAAGCCGGAAAGTTCGTCACCTTGCGTATTGAACAGGCTGACGATTCCAGCGCCTGGCTCTTGGCGCGTGAATTGCTCCAGCAGCCGGATGATACACTCAGGCACAGCCAAAGGCAGGGCAAAATCGGAAATCGAATCCTCGCTGACGCTCAACTTTGTAACCCAGCGTAACGAATTGCTTTGGTTGGCCTACCTGTTGACTGGCAACCGAACTCTCAGTGTGGATACCGTCACAAACGCCATGGACCCGACGGATGTGGCCAATCCGTTTTTCAAGAACTGGATGGTATCGTGGGCGCGCAAGCTGGTAATCGTCAAAGCGAAGAGCGAGGTAGAGGCCGAACTCGCGGCCTCCGCCCGGCGCATCCGGCAGCGCCAATCCACCGCCGGATGGGAGGTGCCTCCACCGGCCGGTTGGAACCCTGCCGATTCCGATAAGCCACAGTTGGAACGAGCCCTGTTGGCCATCGACTTTCTGCCACGCTGGGCCCTCCTTCTGACCGTCTTCGAGAGAGTTTCGATCGAAGAAGCCGCCGGGTTGCTCGGCGTGGAGCGCGACCTGCTCTGGTTTGCCCGCGCTGCCGGCCTCGCGGAACTGGCCTGTAATCTTGCCCGCGAACAAGGCTGGACCCCGGCCCTCAACCTGCCGTCTGCGCGCGCCGGCCGGACCACGGTTCCCCTGCCAGTCTAAGTACCCACCTGGGAATCGGCGGGGCGGGGTCCGTGGCCCGCCGTAGCCGCGGCTCTTTTGAGTCGCCGACAGGCCAGGAGGCCTGTCCCACTCAAGGGCTCAGCAACCGCGCCATCCGCGCCTCGAATTCCCGCGGATTGACGGGCTGCACCATGCAATCGAAGGCGCCCAGTTTGAAACCTTCCACCATTTCCTCGCAGTTCGCATTGGCGGTGAGGAGGAGTGCCTTGACGGGCAACTTCTCGGCGCGAATCCTCGCCAGCAGGGCGAAAGCGTCCATGCCGGGGAGAGCCACGTCCAGCACGGCCGCGCCGGATCGCCGTTGCCGAATGGTTTCGAGCGCTTCGGCTCCATCCGCGGCGAACAGGCATTCGATGGCGGCCTCCGCCGCCGCGCGCGCCAGAGCCGTCCTCAGCGCACGGTTCTCGATGGCGACGACCACGGTGCGCGGCAATCCCTCCTCGGGTTGGGGTGACGTCTCAGGTTCGGGCACGGTCCGATCCGCCATTTTTCGCGCCGCGCGCGCGCGGCCAAAGCCAACGCGCAGCACTACTTCCTCCGGCGCCCAGTCGTCGATCAGGAAGTCGTGTGCGCGCGCCTGCACCGCCGGATCCAGCGCCAGAATATCCGTCCGCGTGCCCATCAGTACCAGCACCTTCGGCTCGCGCATCACCAGTTTGGGCCGTAGCCAGGCCGACTGGGCTGTTTCCGGCCGCACCTGCACGATCACCGCCGAGCAATTCTGGATCGCCTCCGATGCGGGAGGTTCGTTCTCGTCGAACAGATACGGACGAACTCCGGCGCGGCGCAGCCCTATGCACGCCCGTTCGGCTTCCCGCTGACCCAGCCCCACGAGCGCGATTCTCTCGCCTTTGAGCCCTTGCGTCAGCGCATCCACCTCTTCCGGGCTGGCGGCGTGAATCGGATCGCGAAATCCGTGCGAAAGGTTGGTCAGCAGCAATGCCGTGCGTGCGCGGTCCCAGAGCGGAGCCTCAAGCACCTCCTCCAGTTCCCGCGCTGTCGCCAGGATCTCCCGGTACCCCAGCGATTCGGCCGTCCCGATCCACTGCTGCACCAGGAACCTGGCTTGGCGCGAAGGAAACGTATCGATGGCCTCGACCAGCGCCAGCGCGTGCCGGTACCCGTCTTCCAGGAACTCATGGGTCAGGTCCGCCAGCTCGGTTTCCCCTTCCGCGGTTCTGCGCGGCAATGTCCTCTGCACCGGCGGCGCCTCGCGCGTTGGTGCGGCGTAATCGATGGGTGCGGTATTCACCCCCTCGGCCAGAATTTTCCGCAGTTGCACGCCTAGCGTCCTGCCGTCCAGCGGTTTGGAGATCGTTGCCCGAAACACGGCGGTGTTTGTAATCCGATGACGATCCTGGGCGGCCGACCCTATTACAGCCAGCACTGGGGTATCGCTCACCAGCGGGTCCTCGCGAATCCGCCGGGCCAGTTCCCATGCGTCCATGCCGATAAGCTGGAGGTCGACCAGAATCGCACTTGGCCGCAGCGTTACCAGCATGGACAGGGCGAGTTCGCCGCTCGATGCCAGCCGCGGTTCGTAGCCCTCGGCGCGGAGCAATGCCGCCGCCAGTTTCAAGCCCATCGGATTGCTGTCGACCAGCAGGATTATTTCGGTCATAAACAGGACAGACCGGTAGCTTCACCAATTAGGGTAAGCCGCCGCCGCTCGTCAGACAAGTTTCAGTACGATAACCGTAGCCCTCTTAACGAGCGACAGCATCTCATAACCAACAGCTATAGGGTACCAGCCGCCAAGCGCTTCCCGTACGCTGTACAATCGAAATCTGATGGAGCGCCCTGCCCAGCCCTCGTCGATCGAGACGGTACTCGATGGACCTCGTCTCGCCGACACCTCGTCTTCCCATAGCTCGGCCGCCGAAGAGGGCCGCTTCGTTCCCGGTACTCTGATTGCCGGCCGGTACCGCATCATCGCTTTGTTGGGCCGCGGCGGCATGGGCGAAGTCTACCGCGCCACCGATCTCACTCTCGGCCAGTCGGTCGCCCTTAAGTTCCTGCCCGAACAAGCGGCCCACGATCTCCGCCTGCTCGAGCGCTTCCACGGAGAGGTTCGCGTCGCGCGCCAGGTTTCCCACGCCAACGTCTGCCGCGTCTACGACATCGGCCAGGCCGAAGGCATGCCCTTCATCTCCATGGAGTACATCGACGGCGAAGATTTGTCGTCCCTCTTGACGCGAATCGGCCGCCTGCCCGCCGACAAAGCCCTTGATGTCGCCCGCAAGATCTGCGCCGGCCTGGCCGCCGCTCACGCCCGCGGCATTGTCCACCGCGACCTGAAACCGCAGAACATCATGATCGACAAGCGCGGTGAAGTGGTCATCATGGATTTCGGCCTGGCCGCGCTGGCAACCCAGATCACCGGCCGGGAAGCCAGCAACGGTACCCCTGCCTATATGGCTCCGGAGCAGTTGAAGGGCGCCGAAGTCACCCAGAAGAGCGACATTTACGCTCTCGGCCTGGTGCTTTACGAGCTGTTCACCGGCAAGCGCCCGTTCGACGCCAAGACCATTCGCCAGCTTCTCGATCAGCAGGAATCCGGCCATCTCACCAGCATGACGTCGATCGCCGTGGACATCGATCCGGCGGTCGAGCGCGCCATTCGCCGTTGCCTCGATTCCGAACCGCTTAAGCGTCCCGCATCGGCTCTGGCCGTAGCCGCGTCTCTGCCCGGCGGCGACCCGTTAGCCATCGCCCTGGCCGCCGGTGAAATGCCTTCGCCGGAATTGGTGGCGGCCGCCGGCAAGACCGACGCCATGCCGCGCCGCTTTGCCATCCCTTGCCTGCTGGTCACCCTGGTCTGCCTCGGCACCACCGTAGCCATCCACCAGGCGGCCAACGCCATCATCCACACGCCACTCGTCTTGCCGCCCGATGCGCTGGCCGTCAAAGCCCGCGGCTTTGCCCAATCCTTCGGTTACCCGCGCCGCCCCGCCGATTCCGCCCTTTGGCTGGAACCCCGAACCAGTCTCACCTCGTACCTAAAAAAGCTGCCCGCGCCCCATCGCTGGGCCGACTGGCTCGCCGCCGAAGCGCCGGTCATGGCGGTCTATCGCGAGAGCCTTTCGCCGCTGGCGGCCGAGCCCGACGGCCAGGTCGACCGCCAAAACCCGCCACCCACCGCCCCCGGCATGGTTCAGGTCTCGCTCGATAGCCTCGGCCAGTTGCGCCAATTCTCGGCCATCCCCTACGACTTCGCCGGCGCGCCCGACAATCCCGTCGCTCCCGAAGCCGTCTTCCGCGCGGCCGGGCTCGATCCCGCCAATTTCATGGAAACCTCGCCCGACCGGCTCCCGCCCGCGCCCGCCGATCAAGTTCGCGCCTGGAAAGGACCTCATCCCAAAATCCCCGCCACCGAGCTGCGCGTTCAAATCGCCACCTGGAAAGGGCGCGTCACGCTCGCCAGCGTCGATTTTCCCTGGCGTAAACCGGCCTCAATCTCGTCCTCGCTCTCCTCGCGCGATGTCTACTCGCTGCTGCTGTCGGCCGTTGGGATACTGGCCATGCTGCCCTTCGCGCGCCGCAACTGGAAGCGCGCCAGGGTGGATCGCAACGGCGCCCTGCGCATCGCCGCCGCCAGTTTTCTGCTGGGCATGATGGGCTGGTTTGGCGATGTGCATGCCGTTCCCACCGCCGATATGCTCAATTTCTTCTACCGTGCGGCCGGTGGCTGGCTGATCGGCGCCGCCGTGCTCTGGTTGATGTACCTCGCCCTGGAGCCCACGATCCGGGCGCGCTGGCCGCAATCGATCGTCACCTGGAATCGCGTGCTGGCCGGCCGTTGGCGCGACTCTCAGGTGGCCGCCCACGTGCTCATCGGCGCCGCCATGGGCTGCGCGATCTGGGTGGCAGCCTCCATGGTGGATTTCTGGCGGGGCGGCACGGGCGACCTGGATGCCTCCAGCAACCTGTACTTCACCATGGGCGCGCTGCACTGGTTCGCCGGCTGCGCGCACGTCTTCGGCGATGCCCTGTTCACCGGCATCAGCCTGTTCTTTGCCGTCTTCGCCCTTCGCTTCCTGCTGCGCTGGGACGTGCTGGCCGCCACGGCCGCATCGCTGCTGTTCGTCTTCGCCGAAGGCTCGGTGGCGGATTCTCCCCACTGGCTGATCAGGTCCCTGGTTTTCTTTGTGATTTACGCCAGCATCTTCTTCCTGCTGCTTCGTTACGGCCTGGTAGCGACCATGGCCGCGGTGGTCTTTATCAACGGCTCGAACAGCATTCTGCTGGGCGGCGATTGGCAGGCCTGGTACATTCCCTACGGCCTGGCGTCGCTGCTTTTCCTGGTGGGCATCGCTCTGGTTAGCTTCTGGCGGGCGCTGGGCCCGGCCGGCCTGTTTGGCGACGCGCTGGACGACGACGAAGCCGGCGCGGCAGCGTGATCCGGAATCGTTCATACTGAGTCTGAACGGGCAGGAACCATATCCGCGCCAGCAAAGTCGTTTCCGTGTCCATGCCTCCCAACCAGCTCAAACAGGTTGAGCGCATGGCGAAAAAGGAGAATCGCACGATGAGCGAAACCGTTAGGGAGGCACTCCGCCGGTACCAACAGCAGCAGGAGCAGCCCAGCAGGAGCAGCCGGTAAGTACCGACTTGATCGACGCACCGCGAGCCGTGCAAGAGGATGCCAAACGAGCAGGTTTGGCCAAACTGTCCCAGCGCGAAATCGACGGCGAGATTGCAGCTTCTCGCCGGGAGCACCGCCAGAGGAAGACGAAACAACCCGTCGAATGACGCGGCCGCGTATCGTACTCGATACCAACGTGCTCATCTCAACGGCTCTCCAGCCGCGCGGCCTGCCGGCACAGGTGCTCGAATTGATTGCGTACGACGCCATTGAGTTATGCGCGTCTTCAGAGATTCTCGCCGAGTACCGAGAGGTTTTCGGCCGTCCGAAGTTCGCTGGGCTTGATCCAAAGCGTGTCGACCGTCTGCTCACGCTGGTTACGGAGGCCGCCACCATGGTTGCCCCGTCCAATCGCCTGGCCGAATCCGCTGACGAGTCGGACAACCGCTTTTACGAGTGTGCCGACGCCGGGCAAGCCGACTTTATCGTGGCTACCCGCAGGGGACCGGGGTAAGCCAACCGGGCTTCGCGTTCGCTGACGCGGACGCCGTACGCGTAGTCTGCAGCGTTCCGGAAGGGGGGACTTCCCCCCGGAGCGTCGCGGCCGGTTGACGCTCCACGCCGCGCTGCGCTAAGCTTCCCGCAAGCCCTTTCCAAAATATTCCCATGAGCGCGCCTGCCCAGCCACCCTCCGCCACCCCCGTGTCCGACGCCGGATTTGTCCGCGGTCTGAACCTGTTCGACTCCACCATGATCGTGATCGGCACCATGATCGGCTCCGGCATCTTTATCGTCTCCGCCGACATGAGCCGCCTCATCGGCAGCCCCGGCTGGATGCTGATGGCCTGGGTGCTCACCGGCATTCTCACCATCACCGCCGCGCTTTCCTACGGCGAACTGGCGGCTATGATGCCCCACGCCGGCGGCATGTACCTCTACCTGCGCGAGGCCTATTCCCCGCTCTGGGGTTTCTTGTACGGTTGGACGCTTTTCGCCGTAGTCCAGGCCGGCACCATCGCCGCCGTGTGCGTGGCGTTCGCCCGTTTTTTCTCCATCCTGTGCCCGTGGGTTTCCGAAACCCGCTATTGGGTGGCGCCCATCCACATTTCCTCCGGCTATGCCGTGTCGCTTTCGACCGCCCAACTGGTGGCGATCGGGGTGATCGTGCTCCTCACCTGGACCAACTCGCGCGGCCTCCAGTACGGCAAGATCGTCCAGAACCTGTTCACCTCCGCCAAAACCGTAGCCCTGATCGGACTCATTCTGGCCGGCGTCCTGCTCGGCTGGAACCACGCGGCCGTGCAGGTCAACTTTCACGATATGTTTCGCCTGGGGCCGTTCGATCCCTCCCTGGGCGTGCCCGCGGCCAGCCTGTTCGGACTGGTAGTGGCGATCTCGGTGGCCCAATCCGGCTCCTTGTTTTCGGCCGATTCCTGGCACGATATCACCCTCATTGCCGGCGAAGTGCGCAACCCCAAACGCAATGTTCCGATGGCCCTCGCCCTGGGTTGTTCGACGGTGATCGCCCTCTATCTGCTGGCCAATATCGCCTACCTGGCCGTGCTGCCCCTGCCCGCCATCCAGCACGCCCCCGCCGACCGCGTCGCCACTGCCATGTTGGAACATATCTTTCCCGGCTACGGCCCCGTGCTCATGGCCGTGGCCATCATGATTTCCACCTTCGGCTGCGCCAACAGCCTGATCCTGTCCGGCCCCCGCGGCTACTATGCCATGGCTCGCGACGGCCTGTTCTTCCGCCGCGCCGCCGAGCTGAACAAAGCTCACGTTCCCGCCTGGTCGCTCGCCGTTCAGGGCGTCTGGGCCTCGCTGCTGGTCTTGCCCCGCACCTACGACCCCGCCACCCACGCTTACGGCAACCTCTACAGCAACCTGCTCGATTACGTCATCTCCGCCGCCCTGATTTTCTATATCCTCACTATCGTCGCGGTGGTCCGCCTCCGCTTCACCCGCCGCGACGCCGCCCGCCCCTACAAGACTTGGGGATACCCCGTCACCCCCGCCGTCTACATCCTCCTCGGCTCGGTGGTCCTCGTCCTGCTCTTCGCCTACCGCCCCGCCACCACATGGCCCGGCCTGATCATCATCCTCACCGGTGTCGTCATTTACGCCGGCCTTCGTCTTCGCAAGACGAGCTAACTGGCACGGTTTTGCGTTATGCTCGGATGGAATCGGGCAACGAGGCGACGATGACTTACCTGCTCTGCCGCAACCATGTGGCGGACTTTTCGCGGTGGAAGGCTGTTTTCTCCTCCCACCAGGCGGCGCACCGGGACGCGGGACTTCAGCTCGTCAGTATCTGGCGCAGCCTTGAGGATCCCAACACCATATTCTTCCTGTTCGAGGTCGCCAGCCCGGAAAAAGCGCGGGCGTTCATCGCCGACCCCGAGGCCGCCAAAGCGGGAGCAAGTTCGGGGGTGATCGACGGAGAGTACCATTTCATTGAAGATGCAGGGGGGTATTGAGAGTGGCCAACCGGTTCGGTACCGACATTCTGATTCAAGCGGAAGATCCAAAGCGCGCGGCACTATTCTACGCCGGACAGCTCGGGTTCGAAATCACCGGCGAAACGCCGGACATGATCAGCCTCCATGGCGGGCACATCAATTTATTCATCGAGCGCGGTCCGGCGCTGGGGCCGGTATTGGAAGTGACGGTGGACAGTGTGGAAGAGGCCAAGCTCCGGCTGGTAGAGAATGGTTGCACAATCGTCAAGGACGAGCCGGATTTTCCACGATGCTACGTGAAAGATCCGTTCGGTTTGATTTACAACCTGACAGGCTGAAGCGCGCGCCGGCGTCGGGCGTCCGATTCTACCGGGGGCTTTCATCCGCCTGATACACCCTCTCCGGGGCGCGTACGATGCGCGACAGCTCCCCTGGGTCCAGCCAGTTCCAGTGGCAGCGCTCGCAATCGTCGATCACTACGTTGCCCGGGCCGGCGTAGTAGTGAGTGTCCATGCGGCCGTGGCACCGCGGGCAAACGAGCTGGCGCCGCAGCTCGCTTTCCGGTGGACGCCGGCAGACCGGCGCCGAATTATCGCGGCGCGCCCGCAGATCCTCCAGAAGCGGTACGAACGCATCCATGGATATCAACATGCCGCGGCAATGCTGGCAATAATAAATGCGATGCCCGTCGAGCGCCGCGTGGGCAAGCGGCACGTTGCACAACGGGCAGGCGAACTCGCTGGCCCCGCTCAGCACCCGCACGCCTTCCGCGGTCTTCTCCGGATAAACCGTGCCGGCGCAGTATTCGCAGGTAAAAAAGTCGTCGCCGTCGCGTAGGGCGAGAGGCGCGCCGCAGTTGGGGCATTTCATGGCAGCTTCCTGCCTTCATCTTGCCCGATCCGCGCGTTCCGGAAAACGTTGTCGAAAGGCAGTCTGGGGCGTAACCGATCTGGGGAAATCAGTTCCGGCAACCGTTCCCTTGCGCTCGCGGCTCGGTAAACGATTGAAAACGCGCGGAGGATTACTACCCGATGCCCGGCGCTGTGTATCCTGGGAAGTAATCATGAGCAGACAATCCGGTCCATTGTTTGGCGACGATGACGATTGCAAACGAAGGTGCCGCGCATGAAACCCGCCGACCCCTGCATTCTGACGATCAATGGCGGCTCGTCCAGCATCAAGTTCGCGCTGTACCAGACCGTTGACCCGCTGCGGCGGCAACTGCATGGAACGGTCGACCGTATCGGCATGTCCGGGACGGATCTGACCTTCTACGACGCGGATACGAACCAGCGGCACAGCCGCGCCCTCGCTGCCTCCGACCACAAATCCGCGGCGAATTCGCTGGTGGGCTGGCTCGAAGCGCAACCCGGTTTCGAATCGGTCCGGGCCGTGGGACACCGCGTAGTGCACGGCATGCAACATACCGCGCCCGAACTGGTCACCCCGGCACTCATGGATGAACTGAACCGCATGAGCCCCTACGATCCTCAGCATCTGCCCGCCGCCATCGAGCTGATCGAGGCGTTCGGCCGCCATCATTCGAAACTGCCCCAGGTGGCCTGCTTCGACACCGCATTTCACTCGACCATGCCGCTGGTTGCCAAACTGCTTCCCATTCCGCGCCGCTACTTTGCCAAGGGAGTGCAACGCTACGGTTTTCATGGCCTATCCTATGCTTATCTGATGGAAGAGCTGGCGCGCCTGGGCGATTCGGCGGCAACCTCCGGCCGCGTGGTCCTCGCTCATCTGGGCAACGGCGCCAGCATGGCGGCCGTGCGCGACGGCAAGAGCATCGACACCAGCATGAGCTTCACTCCCACGGCGGGATTGGTGATGAGCACGCGTTCCGGCGACCTCGATCCCGGCCTGGCGCCGTATCTGGCGCGCACCGAGCAGGTCGGCGCCAAACAATATTACGAGATGGTCAACCACAACTCCGGCCTGCTCGGGGTTTCGGAAATCAGCTCCGACATGCGAGACCTGCTCGCCGCCGAGACCCGCGATGTTCGCGCCGCCGAAGCCGTGGCACTGTTCTGTTATCAGGCGAAAAAGTGTATTGGCGCCTTCGCCGCCGCGCTGGGTGGCCTGGACACGCTGGTGTTCGCCGGAGGCATCGGCGAAAACGCGCCCCCCGTCCGCGCGCGCATCTGCGATGAACTGGGCTTCCTCGGCATCGATCTGAGCCAATCCCGCAATGCCGAAACCGCGGCCGTGATTTCCACCGACGCCAGCCGCGCCAGGGTTCGCGTCATTCGAACCGACGAAGACCTCATGATCGCGCGTTCGGTGACCCGCATTCTCGACGCCGGGATTTGAGCCGGCCGCAAACCGGGGAGCGCGATCTACTTCACCGCCAGCCAAGCGACGAACAGGCCGTCGGGAGTCACGTCTTCCCAATACGAAACCGGACGGCTGGACGCCTGGCGGCAATGCCGCCGCAGCAGGCGTTGCAGCTCCCCGGGGCGAAACCAGCGTTCCCACTCCGGCGTTTGGAGGCGCCCCCAATGCGCGGCGTTCTTGTCGATGATCGCGATCCGCCCGCCGGGTTTCACCACCCGGCAGATCTCCGCCACGGCCCGCTCGATTTCCACCGCGTGTTCGAGCGATTCGGTAGCGAAGGCCGCGTCGAAAAAGGCGTCGTCGAACGGCAGTTCGGTCATGGATCCGGCGCGCGTGTGGATTCCGGCCGGCACGTAGCGCAGCATCTCCTCGGACAGATCCAGGCCCCAGAACTCGGCCTCCGGCTCCAGTTCGCGCAGCACGCGCGCGAAGCGGCCCTTGCCGCATCCCACGTCCAGCACCCGCTTCCCCGCCAGGGGAGCCAGGTGCTGGTGGATCAGCTTGACGTGGTAGATACGCGGATCGATGGTGGAGGGGAAGTTTTCTTCGTCGGTGGAGGCTTCGTCGAAGGAAGCGCGAATACGGTCCCGCAGCTCACCGGTAAGCGCCGGCGGCGCTTGCCGCTTGCGTCGGAATAGACGGCTCCAGTCCATCGGGGGCTTTCAGCGATGAGCCCTCAGCCAAAACAGCCGGCGATAAGTTCGGTTCGGCAACCGCTCCCTAACGGTCGCGGCTCTGACCCGGACCATCGATCGCTAGCTTCTCGTCAGAAAGATCGGCAAGCCCAGCTTGCGATCGTAGGTGGGCCGGTAGCGGTCGGTGTTGTACATGGTCGCTATCTCCACCCGGCGCGGCCCCAGCTTGGGGTCGGGGATGGCAACCAGCGCGTAGCGCCCTTCGTTGATGGCGGTCATCAGGCCGTGCTTGCCGTCTTCAATGGCGTCCATGGCCATGCCGGCAAAGGTCGAACCCACCATGCGGTCGACGAAATCGGCGCTGCCGGAGCGGAGGTCGTAGGTCAAATCGCTGACGATGGTCTCGTCGCCGGTCTTGGTCTTGATCTCGTTGCTGAGGTCTTCGGCCACGCTCATCTTCTTGCGATGCCCGAAAGCGTCCGCCTCGCCGTATTCCTTCACCGTGTAGCCTTCCCACTCCGCGCCCTCCGACAAAATGCAGAGCGCGTAATTGCTGGGGTTGTTGCGTTTGTCGGTGACCAGCAGGTCGATCAGGTGCGGCAGGCTCACCTTATATTCCGGGATGCAGCAGCGCACGCTGGTGACGTAGGCGGTGTAGAGCGCGGTATAGCCGGCATCGCGTCCGAAGACGCGGAACAGGCCGATGCGCTCGTGCGAGCCGACCGTGGTGCGCTGGCGCTCGATGGCGTCCATGGCGCGGGTAATGGCGGTGGAAAAGCCGATGCAATACTCGGTATTCCGCACGTCGTTGTCCATGGTCTTCGGTACGGCCATGACCTGCACGCCGCGGCGATCGAGCTCGGCCGCGTAGCTCAGCGTGTCGTCCCCGCCGATAGCCACCAGGTAGTCCAGTCCCAACACCTCGATGTTGGCAAGCACCGCCGGCGTCACGTCGAAAACCTTGGTGGTGACGCCCTTCTTGGTGGTTTCCTTGATCTCGAAAGTCTGCCCTTCCAGGACCGGGGGCAACTTCCCCATTTTGGACGGATTGGTGCGCGAACTGTGCAGATACGTGCCGCCGGTGCGGTCGATAGTGCGTGTGTTTTCCGTGTTGAGCGGTAAAATATATCGCCCGCGGCTGGTGGGATCCTGCAGATTGACGTGGGTCAGGCCCTCCCATCCGCGGCGGATTCCAACGACTTCGTACCCGATCGCGACCGACCGGTATACCACCGATTTGATGACCGAATTCAGGCCGGGAACGTCGCCGCCGCCGGTAAGAATGCCAATACGCTTCGCAGGCATGAGTGCTCCTCTAAATTAGGGAAAGTGGTCTTTCTGTCTGAAACATCTCATTATATTTGATGGCGCGAGGCTTGATGCTGCTTCTGCCGTGGAATTTTCGTCCCGGAGACGGACGGCGCGGCCGTTCACGGAAGCAGGCGCAGCTTCTTCCCATGGGCTAGACGAAGTACGCCAAAGTCGCGCCGGTCCAGGGTGAACATGGTTTCAATCCCTTCACGGTTTGCGAGGTGCGCCAACGACGCGTCGGCAAGCTGTATTCCCAGGCTCTCATACTTGGCGAGGATCGCGGTAACGCCGGGAAGATCCGTCTCGCCCAGGGGAACAAGCTCAAACGGTTGGCGATGGAAGGAAGATAGAAGTTTCCGGATCGCCCGAGGGTATGCGCGCAACAGCCATACCGCCTCGGTAATCACAGGCCAACAAGTCAGCAAAGGCCCCCTGATGTGGTGAAGTTGCCCGACACACGCTTCATGGTGTTCGTCGGATTCGAGCAGTATGGCCACGATCGGGCCGGTATCGACCAGCACCGGGCCGGTCAAGAGCCACCGAATCCGTCAAAGTACTTTGGGTTCGTGCTAAGGTCCCGGATGGTTGCCTTCACCGCCCCGATCAATCCAGCGTTTTTCGCATGTTCGTACGCGGTAAGCGAACCCTCCTCGGCCGCGAGTTGCGACTCCACCGCGCCGCGAACCAAGTCGGACTCGCGCGTTCCACCGCGCCGGGCCGCAGCCTTAAGCCGCCGACGCATCTCAGGGGAAAACCGCACGGTAATGCGCTGGTCTTTCATATATACGTGTCCGACATTTTATCAGATCTGTCCGACGTCCATGTGCTTCGCGGCTGCGCCCGCTCCGGCCGCCATCAGCGCTTCACAGGCTTGGCGCGCGCCAACCTCAGCACTTTTCGCGCGCGCCGATCAGCTCTTCGATGTTCACCAGTTCAGTGGGATAATCGCCGGTGTAACAGGCGTAGCAATACTCGTGGCGCTCGTCGGCCACGGCCCGGCGCAGGGAGGCCAGGGAGAGATATCCGACGCTGTCGGCTTCGACGAAGCGGCGGATTTCTTCGGGGGTATGGTTGGAGGCGATCAGCTCGCCGCGGTTGGGCGTATCGACGCCGTAGAAGCAGGGCGAAATGGTGGGTGGGCAGGAGATGCGCAGGTGTACTTCGCGGGCGCCGGCCTGGCGCACCATGCGCACGATCTTGCGGCTGGTGGTGCCGCGCACGATGGAATCGTCCACCAGCACCACGCGCTTGCCCTGGAGCAGATGCCGTACGGGATTGAGCTTGAGCTTGACGCCGAAATCGCGGATGGCCTGGGAAGG
>JBEKZL010000008.1:0-59973 GCA_049509915.1 Bryobacteraceae bacterium
CCGGGAGTGTACAACCTGGTGGATGACGACCCTTCGCCGCAGACCGTGTGGCTGCCGGCGTTTGCTAAGTTTGTGGGTGCTCCAGCGCCCCCGCACATGAGCGAGGCGGAAGTGACGGCAATCGCAGGGGAAGGCGCGGTGTACTACGCGACCAAGCTGAGTGGAGCCTCGAATGCGAAGGCGAAGCGGATTCTCGGGTGGAGACCGCGACGATTGGAGTGGCTGGAGGCGTAAGCGACTGTGACGAATGCCGAAGGTTGCGTTGACATTATTCGATGGATGCCCGACAGGCCGCTCGGTTCGTTATACCAGGCTGGTGCGCCAGGCGTCCGCAGTCGAATTGTTAAACTTCGGGAAGAATCCAAATCGCGGCCCGGCGGAACTGAAAACGCGGTCTCGAGGTCCCGCGGGGTGGGATCGTTTTCTGTGGCTGTCAGGCTGTTACGGTCTGGCGAAGGGCCCGACAGACCCCAAGAACGATCGTCAGTCCCGTCAGTCCAGGTCTCTCCCAGCTCGGTGCGCTCGCCCTGAATTCGCAATAATAAGAGCTACATGAGCAAGGGGGTGCCAGTCGGGCTGCCGCACTCGCAGGCAGCGGCGCGGAAGCGATCGAGGACGCGGACGGCATCGGTGGTATTCGCCGGATTCTGCGCGTTTGTGACGCTCTATGCGCCGCAGCCGCTGCTGCCGCTGCTGGCGCGGGAGTTCGGCTCGTCGGCGGCGGCGGTTAGCTTGATCGTGACGGCGTCGACCCTGGCGGTTGCGCTGGCGGCGCCATTCGCGGGCGCGGCCGCCGACCGGTTCGGGCGAAAACCGGTGATCGTGGGGTCGGCGTGGCTGCTGGTGCTGCCGATTTTGCTGGCCGGCACGGCGGGGAGCCTGCGCCAACTCCTGTTCTGGCGTTTCTGGCAGGGCGTATTCACGCCGGGCATCTTCGCCGTGACCATCGCCTATATCAACGAAGAGTGGAAGGAAGGGGTGGGCGCGGCCATGTCGGCATATGTTGCCGGAACCGTGATCGGCGGATTTAGCGGCCGCATGATGGCGGCCCTGGTGGCGGCGCATTTTGCGTGGCGATGGTCTTTCGTGGTGCTGGCCATTTTGGATGCGGCCTGCGCGCTGGCGATGGCGCTGTGGATGCCGCCCGACAGCCGGCGAAACACGCGGCCGGCTTCGGCGCGGGAGGTGGCGAAGGCGACCGTCCGCGGGATGGCGGCGCACCTGGCTAATCCCCGGCTGCTGGCGACCTACGCGGTGGGGTTCGGGGTGTTGTTTACCCTCATCGCCACCTTCACGTACGTCAATTTCTACCTGGCGGCGCCTCCGTTCATGTTGGGAACCACAGCGTTGGGGCTATTGTTCACGGTGTACCTGGTGGGCGCCGCGATTACCCCGGTGGGTGGGCAGGCGATCGACAGGCTGGGCCATCGCTGGACCCTCCTGGCGGCGTTTGGCGGGGGGATGATCGGTATGACGCTGACGCTCATCCACTGCCTGCCGGCGGTGCTCGCGGGACTGGCTCTGTGCTGCTCCGGGGTTTTCATCGCCCATTCGGCAGCTTCGAGCTACGTGGGCACGGTGGCGCGGGAAGCGCGAGCGGCGGCGGTGGGCCTCTACGCCATGTTCTACTACGCGGGCGGAAGCCTGGGCGCGGCGTTGCCCGGCTATTTCTGGGCTCGCGGCGGCTGGCTCGGATGCGTGCTGAACATCGTCGTGGTACAGGCCGTTACCATCGCCCTGGCCTTGACCTTTTGGAAGGCACAGCCGCGGCTGGTGAGCCGGGATATTCGGCCTGTGAGCCCGGTGGGCGGATGAAACGCTCGGCCTGATTTCGCGATTTTTTGCACAAAGGCTAACGGCGTGCCACAAAAACGCCGATGAATCTTCTTGGACGGCAATACATCTTTGGAGTCATCCTCTGGGTCGGTTGCGCGGGGCCCGGTTGCGCCCAGGGGCAGCCCGTGGCGCCATCGCCAGAGGAATTACATTCGCGCCTGCATCGGTTGTTGCTCAGCATCATAGGACCGGTGCCGATCACCGCCGAAGCGCTCTCGGCCGGTATTGGTCAATCCCTGAACAGCCCCAGGGAATGGGGCCAGGGAGCTACCGGCTACGCCGACCGGTTCGGTAACAATCTGGGATATAACGCCGTCCGCCAGAGCCTGACGTTCGGCCTGGCCATCGTATTGCATGAAGACACGCGATATGTGCGTTCCCGCAAACACGGCTTGATGCCCCGGGCGGCGCACGCGGTGGCGTCGGTGTTCAATACACGCGACCAGGAGGGCGATAACGTATTTTACGCGGCCAATTTTTTCGGGATCGTCGGGGCCAGCGCAATCTCCCAGACGTGGGCGCCGCCGAGTTGGCACGACCCAGCCACCGTGAGCCGAAAAATCAGTTTTAGCCTGCTGGGATCGATGGGGTTGAATCTCGCAAAGGAGTTCCTGCCGGACGTCGTTGGGCACCGGCGCCGGCCATAGCCACCGGCCGCGGCTCGTCTAGGTTTTGACGATGACCTCCCGCAACTGCTCGCGGGTGAGGAAGAATTTCACCGAGTCGAACCGGCCGAAAAGCTTTTCCAGGTTGCGATTGTTGAACAACTGCGGGGGACGGTGCATGCCCTGGCGCACCAGTTCCAGAGTGTTGACGCTCTGGATCCGGAAGGTATAGAGCGGCACGGCTTGTTGCTTGTCGTCGGAATGAAAGAACGCCAGCATGTAACCCTCGGGCCGGACGATTTTGCGCAATCGGTCGGTGACCGCGACCAGTAACGGAGGCGTCAGATATTCGAGCGAATCCCAAATCAGCACGCCGTCGAAGTGCCCCTCCGGATAATCCAGCGCCTGCTGCAAGAAATACTCGATGCGGCCGGGATTGGACTGGTCTACGTTATTGTCGAGCCCGAAGGCTTCTTCCAGGATATGGAGAAAGTCCTCCGAATAAAGGCGATGGCCGAGATTAGTGATAAAACTCACATTTTCCTGGCTGGCGCCGCCCAAATCGAGGATGGTCAGGCCGCTTTGCTCGCGAATGTGGTGGAAGAACTCCTCCAGGCCGCGGCTGGTGCGCAAGCTGCTTTCCTTGTGGGACGGCTGTGCGCGCGCGGGGAAGCGCGCGCCGCCCGGCGGCGCAGGCTGCGGGGGCGGACCGGTTGGACTGCGCGTCCCCCCGCCGAAAAAGCTCTTCAACCTGTCGGAAAGCACGGCGCCACCCTCACCAGCCCTATCGCTTGGTATCGGCTCCGGCCGCTACCGCCGTGGGAGCAATCGCGGCGGCCTGGGCCGGGGCTTTGGGCGCAGACTTTGCCGGTTCGGGCTTCACGATGTCGATGCTGCCCTTGAAATAGGCGCCATCTTCGATGACGATGCGGGCGGTGCGAATATCGCCTACCAGACGGGCGTCCTTGCGGATCTCCATCTTGTCGGCGGCCTCGACATTGCCCTGAATCGTGCCCAGGACAACCACTTCGCGGGCTTTCACGGTGGCGTGCAGGGTGCCATTTGGCCCGATGGTAAGCTTGTGCTCCAGCGCCTCCACCGTGCCTTCCAGGTCGCCATCCACGAACAAGTCCTCCTTGCTGTGGATCTGGCCGACGATCTTGACGGCCTTTCCAATGGTGGCGGTGCCACCGACTTTGCTATCCATTTCCATGCGTCCCACAGGTATTCCGGACACGGCTGTCGCCTCCTTTTTGGGTTGGGTTGGGGCCTGCGCCTGCGGCGCGGGCGTCACCGGAGGAGAGAAGGACTGCGGTTGCTCCTCATCCCGGCGCTTGTTCCACATCAGGCTGCCCTCCTTAGGTCAATGATCATTTACGATTACCTTCTGTCACCGCACTCCTAGTCTACGGGTACCGCTCGGGAAAAGGCAATTCCGAATTTCGGGAGACGGCATCAACGTTTGGCCTTGGCCCGCGTCTTGAGTACGATGGGCGTGCCGCGGAATCCGAAGCGGCGGCGGATCTGATTGAGCAGGTGCCGCTCGTGGGAAAAATGCAAATCGCCGTGACCATCGGTGAATACTACGAACGACGGCGGCCGGATCGAAGCCTGGGTAATGTAGTAGATCTTGCGCTCTTCAAAGTGCAGCCGCTCCACGAAACGGTTCAATTCGCCCGTGGTAATGCGCAGGGAAGCCTGTTCGTACACTTCGCGAATCAGCGGAAATAATCGATCGACCCCGGCGCCCGTCTTAGCGGAGAGAAACAGGATGGGGGCGTACTCCAGGAACTTACACTCATCGCGAATCTGCTCCTCCATGTCTTTCTTGGTGCGATTGCCGCGAGCGTCCCATTTATTGACGCAGAGGATCAGGGCGCGTCCGCCCTCGTGGGCATAACCCGCGATGGTGGCTTCCAGGCCGACCACCCCCTCGGTGGCATCGATCAACAACAGCACCACTTGGGCCATCCGAATCTGGCGGCGGGCCATGACCACGCTGAGCTTTTCCGCCATCATCCTGGTTTTGCCCTTGCGGCGGATGCCGGCGGTATCGATGAAAACGAATTCCACGCCGTCGCGCATGACGCTCTCATCGACGGCGTCTCGGGTGGTTCCGGCGACCGGGGAAACGATCGCCCGGTCTTCGCCCACCAGGGCATTGAGCAGAGTGGACTTGCCCACATTGGGGCGGCCGATGATGGCCACCTTGATTCTTTGCCGCGGCGCGGTAGCTTCGGCCGGCTCCGCGGGAAAACCTTCGGTGACGTGGTCCAGCAGGTCGTCGACGCCGGTGCCGTGTTCCGCCGAGACCGGTAGCACGTCCGCGATACCCAACTCGTAGAACTCGTGAGCCAGGTCCGAGCGCGCGGCTGTATCGGCTTTGTTGACTGCCAGGACGACGGGCTTTCCCAGGCGGCGGACGAATGCCGCCAGATCGCGGTCGGCGCCGGTGATGCCGTCCCGGCCATCGGTCAAGAGGATGATCTTGGAGGCGGTATGAAGGACCGTTTCCGCCTGGCGCAGGATCTGGCTGGGGATATATTCGCGGTCGTCGACGACGATCCCGCCGGTGTCGATCACTTCGAAGCGGCGGCCCAAATGGTCGGCAAATCCATGCATGCGGTCGCGCGTAATGCCTGGCTCGTCGCCCACGATCGCGCGCCGCTCGCCCGTAATGCGGTTGAAGAGAGTGGATTTCCCTACATTGGGCCGTCCCACGATCACGACCGTGGGTAAGGCCTGGGACATGATACCTTAGCACGCTGCAGAAGCAAGGCGGCTATGCCAGGCGATAAAATCGGACTTGCCGCATGAACGATTTTCGAGTCGCCCTCGCCAACCTGCGGTTCCCTGCCACTCCCGAAGACTCGGTCAGTTTAGCCGAAAACGCCATTGCACGGGGATCGGTGGAGGGAGCAGGCATCGTCTGCTTTCCGGAATGCTTCGTTCCGGGCTACCGGGCAAAAGGGAAGCCAGTGCCGCCGCCCGACCCCGCGTTCCTCGAACACGCCTGGTCGACTATTGCGGCGGCCGCGGCCAATGCGCGCCTGGCGGTAATTCTCGGCACCGAACGCCTCGTCAATAAGGAATTGCTAGCCACGGCGTTGGTCATTCATCGGGACGGAACCATCGCCGGTTTTCAGGACAAAGTGCAACTCGATCCATCCGAGGAAGGCACCTATTCGTTCGGTTCCGGGAGGCGGGTTTTCCAAACCGGTCCGCTGACATTTGGTATCGCGATCTGCCACGAGGGCTGGCGTTATCCCGAAACGGTCCGCTGGGCCGTACGACGCGGCGCCCACATCGTGTTCCACCCTCATTTCCACGAAGCCGAGCCCGGCGGTTATGTGCCCTCGAGTTTCGCCGATCCCGCCAACTCGTTCCATGAGAAAGCGGCGTTGTGCCGCGCCGCCGAGAACACCTGCTATTTCGCAACGGTGAATGTTGCCAGCCCCGGTTCGCCGACCACTTCGGCGGTGGTGCGGCCGGATGGAACTTTGCTTTGCTACCAGCCATACGGTAAAGAGGGATTGCTGGTGGCGGACATCGACATCGGTGCCGCCACGGGCTTCCTTGCGGCGCGCTACAAATGTGTCTGAACGGAGCGTTTCCCGTGCTCGGGCGTGCCTTGGCACAAATAACCTTGGCGCTACCGCAACTCCAGCACGGCCTTGGGGCTTGATAGAGATGACATCCGCGCCCCAGGACGAGCTTGCAGATTCTGCCTTTTCGGATGCGTTTATTTGCATCGCCAAAGCTGGCCGGCGGCATTAACGTTCGCGGGGTGAGGGTTTTGTTTTGGGCCATCTCTTGGGCCATAGGCGATACAACGGACTAAAGTACCCGATTTCGGAATTACGGCCAGATCGGGTTGGTTCACCTGAATGGGGGTGCAATGTGAAACGAGCGTGTTTCGGGGGATTGCTATTCCTGACGGTTGGGCCCGCCCTGTTCGGCCAGGCGTCCGGTGGGAAACCGGTGATCACCGGTGTCTCGAACAACGCCAGTGGCGCGCTTGCCATTGCAAGCGGTTCGTGGGTTTCGATCTATGGCACCGGCCTGTCCGCGACCACGCGGTCCTGGGAGGCCTCCGATTTCTCCGGGAATAATCTTCCGACCACGCTCGATGGCGTGAGCGTCCAGATCGACGGCAAGAAGGCAGCCATCTCCTACATCAGCCCCGGAATGCTGAACGTTCAGGCACCCGCCGACACCACGGTCGGGCAGGTTCCGGTCGTGGTAACCAACGCTTCGGGCACCGCTGCCGGCACGGCAACCCTCCAAAGCTACTCGCCGGCGTTTTTCACTTATCAGGCGAAGTACGCCTCCGCCCTGCATAACAGCGATGGCGCTTACGTCGCGCCGGCCGGATATTTCGGAAGCGCGGCCGCGTCGCTGCCGGCCCAGCCGGGCGAAACGCTGCAGATCTACGCCACTGGCCTGGGCCCCACCACGCCTGCCGTGGCGGCGGGCCAGGTAGTTGGCAGCCCCGCCCCGCTGTCGGAACTCGCCCAACTGCAGGTGACGATCGGCGGCGTCCCCGCAACCGTGCAGTATGCGGGCATCACCGACCCGGGCGTGTACCAGGTCAACGTGATCGTGCCGCAATTGGCCAACGGCGATCAGGCGATTGTGGCCACGATCGGCGGTGTGAGTTCCCAGCCGGGAGTCTTTATTCCGATCTCGAACTGGGTGGGGCCGGCCGTCACGGTGACGCTTACCCCCGCCGGCCGCACTATTCGTTGCGGCGCCACTCTATCTCTCACAGCCAAGCTCGCCAACACCACCAACCCAGCGGTGGTCTGGCTGGTGAACGGACAGGCCGGAGGCAGCACCGCGGTGGGTACGATTTCCGCCACCGGCGTCTACACCGCGCCCGCCGATCTGCCGGCTTCCGCGGCGGTAATCGTGACCGCTGTCAGCCAGGCGGACCCCGCCGCCGAGGCCACCGTGACCGTGAACCTGCAGAACCCTCTGCCGGTGGTCGGGTCGGTGACTCCGAACCCGGTGAATCCAGGCAATGCGACCATCACGGTCACCGGCACCGGGTTCGCCAATGGATCGGTGGTCTTTTTTGCGGGCGCCGCGCTGCCCACCACTTTCGTATCCGATACCCAGCTCACGGCCACCGGAACCGTGGCGATGCCGGTAGGGAGGCTGGCCGCGGTCAAGGTCACTAATCCGAACCCCGGCACGGCCACATCAACCCCAATCGCTGTACCCGTCCGCCTGCCGGTTGAGAACGTGCCGTACGCCGCCGCCGTCCGCTTCCTCGAAATGACCACATGGGGACCCACGCCGCAAAGCGTTGTGGACCTGCAGACCATGGGGACGAACGCCTGGCTCGCCGCGCAGTTCGCCATGCCGGCCAGCGCATGGCCCGATCCGGACAGCACCACCGAGGGGGTGGCGCGCCTGCAGACGGCCTTCTTCAACGTCGGCATCAACGGCACCGATCAACTTCGCCAGCGCGCATCTTTCGCCCTGGCCCAGATCATGGTGGCGTCGGCAGTCAAGAACACGCTCTTTGAGCAGATGGTGGGCTACCAGCGGCTGATGGCCGACAACGCCTTCGGGACCTACCAGGATCTGCTGGCGGCCATAACCCTGGATCCGTCCATGGGCTACTTCCTGGACATGGTGAACAACGCCAAGGCCAACACTGCCGCCGGTACCGCGGCGAACGAGAACTACGCCCGCGAGTCGATGCAACTGTTCGGCTTGGGGTTGGTGCAGCTCGATTCCACGGGAGTTCCGGTCATGTCCGGCGGGGCCACGGTTCCCGAATACGGCCAGGCCGACGTCTCGGAAATGGCCAAAGTGATGACCGGCTGGACCTACGGCGAGACCCCCGGCTTCGCCTCGCTGTGGACCAACATGCCGTACTATTTCGCGCCCATGGCGCCGTTCGAGAATTATCATGACACCACGGCCAAGACCATCAACCTGCCGGTGCCTTGCGTCATCCCCGCCGGAGGAACGGCGGAGAGCGACCTGAGCGCGGCCATCGCCTGTATCTGCCAGCAGTCCAACGTGGCGCCCTTTATCTCCTACCGGTTGATTCAGCGATTGGTGCTGAGCAACCCTTCGCCGGCTTACGTGGGCCGCGTGGCGAGCGTATTCCAGTCCTCGCAGGGCAACCTGCAGAGCGTGATTACCGCTTTGCTCACCGATCCCGAAGCGCAGAGCGAAGGCACCGGTAAGCTGGCCGAACCGATCCTTTATGCAACTGGGCTGCTGCGGGCGCTGAATGCCACCGTAACCAACGCCGCTGCGCTCACCAACCAGGCTACGCTCATGGGCCAGACGGCGCTCACACCCGGCAGCGTGTTCAGCTACTTCTCGCCGTTCTATACCGTGCCCAACATGACGCCGGCGCCGGTGGCGCCCGAATTCCAGGCCATGAACGCGGCCACCGCCCTGGCGCGTGCCAATTTCGCCTATTTGACAGCCACCAACGGCCTCTCCAGCGGCATCGCCGTGAACCTGGCCAATCTGCAGGACCTGGCCAACAATCCGCCCGACCTGGTGGAGGCGCTCAACCAGGCGCTTTTCCGAGGCGAAATGGATGCCAACGTGCGCGCCCTTCTCACCACTGCCGCCAGTGCGTCCAGCAGCCTGGCGTCGCGGGTGCGCAGTGCGCTCTATGCCGCCGCCGCGTCGCCGCAGTACGAGATCGAACGGTAAGAGGAGAATAACGGCCATGACATTCCAACAGCTTCGATCGCGCCGGGATTTTCTGCGCCTCGGCTATCGCACGCTTTCCACCGTGGGGGCGGTGGCTGCCTTCGGAAAGGCTGGGCTGATGACCGCGCGGGCGCAAACGTCCAGCGATTACAAGGCCCTGGTGTGCATCTTCCTGTTCGGCGGCAACGATGCCAACAACATGCTGGTTCCCAACGACGCTGCCGGCTACGCCAACTACCAAAAGATTCGCCAGAACCTGGCCCTCCCGCAGAGTTCGCTGGTGGCCATTCAGGACCCGGCCACCAACGCCGGCTACGGTTTGCACCCCAGCTTCGCGCCCATCGCCCCACTTTATAACTCTTCGAAGCGGCTGGCGGTGCTGGCCAACGTGGGCACGCTGGTGCAACCGGTGCCGCGGGGTTCGAATGGCATGCCGGAACTCGGTTCCGTGCCGCTGCCCGTGAATCTCTATTCGCATTCCGACCAGCAGAACGAGTGGCAGAACGCCGTGCCCCAGGGCGGCGCCACTACCGGCTGGTCCGGCCGCCTGGCCGACAGGCTGGCAAGCAATTCGGGTACCCTGGTGCCGCCCTGCATCAGCATCAGCGGCAACGCGCTTCAGTTGATCGGTGAAAACACTCAGCCCTCTACCGTCAACACCAGCAATTTCGGACTGGTGGCACCCGCCACCGATCCCGGGTCCACCGCCTTGCTGAACATGCTCAGCCTTTCAAGCGGGGTTACTCTCATCCAGGCGGCACAGAGTTCGCTGAAAGACGCCATCGCCGTGGCTCAAGCCGTGAATACCGCGGTGGCCGGCAGCAGCAGCCTCGGCGTCACGTTTGCCAACACCGATATCGGCACGCAGTTGGCCCAGGTCGCCAAACTCATCCAGGTTCGCGCCGCCCTGGGCGCCACCCGCCAGATCTTCTTTTGCAGCCAGGGTGGCTACGATACCCATTCCAACCAACTGCCGCAGCAAGTTACCCTCTACACCAATCTTGCCGCCGCACTGGCGGCTTTCGACCAGGCCATGGGCCAGCTCAACGTGCAAAGCAACGTAACCGCGTTTACCGAATCCGACTTCGGCCGCACCTTCCAGCCCAACGGTAATGCCGGCACCGATCACGGATGGGGCAGCCATGCGCTCATCCTGGGCGGCGCCGTGAATGGCGGCAACTTGTACGGCACCTTCCCCAGCCTCGCGCTGTCCGGTCCGGACGATTCCGGGACCCGCGGCACGTGGGTCTCCAGCACCTCCGAGGACCAGTACAACGGCGCTCTGGCCAAATGGTTCGGCCTCTCTGCCCAAGCGGACCTGGACTACGTCTTCCCGAATCTGAACAACTTCGGATATCAGACGCCGGCGTTCATTTGAACCGCCGCCGAAGGGGTGCCTTTCTCAGACCGACGCTGTAATAGAATTTCAGACTCTGTTTGCTTAGTCACTTCGGCTCGATGGCAATCACCCACAGGGCCGTCTGGCCGAGGTTCTGACCGATATGTGTCGCGTCCAGGCGCCACCCGACTTCGCCGGTCTTCAATGTGGATGGCTCTTCGGTGCCATCCGGCATCAGGTGCTTCAGAGTGGCGCCGGACAGACACACCACCACGAGCGCCTTGTGGGTGTGTTGGGGCTCGCGAGTGTGGGCCGGAATCCGAATGTCGTACACCCGTGCAGAGCGATTTTCAATTAGCACTTTGTAATTGGGCGAGAGCCCCGCGGCACCCCAAGGTTTCATTTTTGCCGGCGGTCAGGAACTCCGTGCGGACGAAGTCCAGGTCGCCACTGCCGGCGTTCCGGATGGCGCCGGCCAGGGCAGGGCTGAAGGTCACGTCCCCGCGCCGGATCGCGCTGGTGGCTAAACGGCCCGTGGGCGTGAATCCCGCCGAGCTTCCTTGAAAGTACACCGTCACCGCTGGGTATCTGCCATCGACCGCCAGACTCTCACCCGGGTGCAGGACGTATTCGGTGACCCCCACTTCGTCGTTCTTCAGCTTCTCCGCTCCAGCGTTGGGCGAGCCGGCTGCGACACCGGCCATGATGAGCCCGCACACCCCGGGAATCCAATATCGCGCTTGCATGTACATGTATATGTCCTCCCTATCTACGTGCTCGCTTAACGCGCACCCGGCAGCCGCTCCCTGATGGTCTCGGCCCGGACTCGCGCATTTCCGAGCCGCGACCGCAAGCGAGCAGCTGCATGCGAATACGTTACCAGACTACGGAAACTATGCACCAAGTACACCGTTTCATAAATACGGCAACGTATTCTTGGCAGAAGTGAAGGCCGCGCCCTTGAAATATGCCAGCGTATTTCTGAAATGACCGACTAAGCTTAGAAACACTCAGGACAACGTAACCCCTCCACTTGACTGCGCAAGTCACGGAAGCGTCGCAGGCTGGCCAGCGTTTCCGTAACGCCGCACGCTTCCCGTGGCCGTCTGCGGCATCCGCGGGTGAGCACACGGCGATTGGGCACACATGCTACAGTGTGGTGATGCCGGGCGGTTATCTTCCCATCCTGATTTTCCTGGTGCTGGCCACCCTGTTTCCGATCGTGGCCATCCTGGCTGCCAAGCTGGTTCGTCCCGCGACGCCGTTCGTGACCAAACTGGAAGCTTACGAATGCGGGATCAAGGCCGCCTCCGATTCGCGCGGGCGATACACGGTGCGCTTTTATATCATCGCCATCCTGTTCGTCATTTTCGACGTGGAAACCATCTTCCTGTTTCCCTGGGCGGTTCGCTATGGCAGCTTGCAGTGGTTTGGGGTAGCTGAAGTCGTGGTCTTCCTCGCCATTCTGGCGGTGGGCTACGTGTGGGCGTACAAGAAGGGCGCGCTCGACTGGGTTTGAGTCCGCATCGGTCGATATCAGCGCAGCATGGCAAGTCCGGCTTCGGTTTCGGCGATGAGCCGCGACCAGACCGTGTCCGGATTGCCATCGAACGCCAGTTCCGCGCCGCGGTTGAAAATGAACCAGCCGCCCAGCCGCGTTTCGGCGTCAAGCTGGCCCGGGCCCCAGCCGCAGTATCCGGCATAGATCCGCAGGTCCGTTGAGCCCTTCTCGGCGGCTAACGCCTTTTCTAAAGCCTGGCGCGCCATCAGCAGATAAACCTTGCCGGTAACCCCGGTGGCGCCGTCCGGTTTGGCTCCGGCTCGAACCAGGGCCATGGCGCTGGTCCGCTCCACCGGACCGCCGAGATAGATCACGTCCGGGCGCTGCCCGAGACCGTTGAAGTCGCGCAGGACGCGCGCAATCGGCACGGTAGTACGGCGGTTGATCATGAGACCGAGGGCGGATTCGCGGTCGTAGTGCAGCAGCAGAATCACCGATTCGGCGAAGGAAGGGTCAGGAGATTGGCGCGGCGACACCAGCAGCTTGCCCACGGCCAGATCCACCGGTTTCTGCGACTGGGCGGTCAAGACCGCGGCAACCGCCAGGGTTGCTGCGAGCCACCGGAGAGGAGCCGGAACGGCCGACGCCATGCCCTATTGTGGCAGGTTTTCTGGCGGCGGTGGCGCCCCAATCAAGCCCGGCAGGCGCCCAATGCGAAAAAACTCACATCCTGCCCGATGCTATCCGGCCGCGGTGGACGCGGGGACGGGACCCTACCTGATGGCGGCAGCTTATCGGGCGGCGGAAGCTCTCCCAAATACTCCGATCCGCTTCCCCACGCCAAAGAACTTGCGTCCCAGGCGGTACCACATGGTGTTGCCCAGGCGCTTGAGCTCGTAGTGGGCGTCGCGCCATTGTTCCACCACCTCGCGCGCCGCCTCCGCGCTGAATGCGAGCGGACCACGGCGGGCCACCACGGGCAGCGACCAGTTTTCCGCGCGCACGATTCCGAACGGCGGATAGTCGCCGCCATAAAGGCGGACGTCGGGGAAGCCGGCGGCTTGAAGCGAGGCGCGCAGGCCGCTCTCGGAGAACAGGCGCATCTCGGCGGCCGGTCCGGTGCAGCCGACATGGAATACCAGTTCGCCGGTGGCTTCAAGGTGTCCGTCAGCGGTGCGATTCACCAGCACGGTTTCGCCGCCTACGTGCGCCAAGCCGAATTGATTCAATTTCGGGAAGTGTTCCACGGTGACGGGATCGAGCGAATAGGGTACCGTCAGCACCAGCAGGCCATTCGGCTTCAGCAACCGGCACACCTGGGCAAAGACCGCCTCCACCGGCGGCGGCACGTGTTCGAAGACCTCGCTGGCCAGGACGAAGTCGTAAAGACCGAATTCGGTGGGCGGGATGGCGGTCAGGTCCAGGCGCGGCTCGCGGTCGTAGAAAGTGTTGCGGTAATCGAACTTATCGCGCAACCGGCCGGCGTAGGGAGCGGCGTCGCTGCAGCCGAGGCCGCGCAGGCTATGGACGCGGGGAAAATCGGGCAGCGCCAGGTTCAGTCCGAAAAGCTCGCGGGAAAGCGCCTGAAGCAGGCCGCGCACGCGCACGTTGGACCCACAGCCGCCGCAACTGGGCGCCTCGCGATCGATGGGACCAGGAGGAAGCCGGTTCGGAGCGCCGCACAGGTTGCACACGAATTTGGTCATAAATCGGCTGTCGCTATCGTTTAATATGGTCTCATGGCGCGGTTTCCGGGGTTGGCGGCGGTGTGTCTCGGCCTGGCCGGGAACGCCGCCATGGCTCAGGTAATTGAGTTTCAATCCAATGGCATGAAGTACCAGACGTTGACCAAGTCCGGCGTCACCGTCATGTACGCCCACCTGGAGAACCACCTGCACGAATATGCCATCATTCAGGTTGCGGTTTCCAACGGCTCGCACGGCCCCTACGTGATCCGCCCGGAGGATTTTTTCTATGAGCGCGCCGAGGATGTGGGGACGCTGCACGCGGTCGCGGCGCGCACCGTAATCGACATGCTGATGCAGAAGGGCAATGGCGGCGACGTGGTCAAGCTGGTGACCCAGTACGAGGCTTCGATCTACGGCAATCCCCACCTGCGATCGACCAACGGTTACGAATCGCGGCGCCAGGCGGCGCTGGCGTTCAGCGGCAGCAGGCTCAAAGCCGCGGCCGCGGCCAGCGCCCTGGCGATGGTGCAGACCAAGCTGGCGCCCACCGAATCCACCGATGGCGCGGTGTTTTTCGCCAATGAAGGGAAACCCCTGACCGGCGGAAAATTAGTGGTGCGGACGAATACGGACGTGTTCGAGTTCAATCCGGAATGACGTCAAAATGAGGTGCGCGATTGGCCGAATTAAGGGCCCCCTCAGGCAGGCTTTCGCGTTTCGCTTTACACCTCTTGCAACCGGCTTGTGCGCCGATAAATAGGGAGGAGGTTCTTGGGGGCGATGCAGCTATTGGAGTGGAGCGACAAATCCAGCGTTGGCATTCCGGAGCTGGATGCCCAGCATCGCCATCTGCTCGAGCTTCTCAACGAACTGCTGCAGCGGATGCAGGCGGGTGAGAGCGAGGGAGCCACCGAGGCGGCGCGCAAGGAACTGATGCGGTGCGCGGAATCGCATTTGCAACGGGAAGAACTGGTCCTCCGCGTACGGGGTTACCCCGGCTACGCGCAACATAAAGCCGAGCATGATGGCTATCGGGCGAGGTTCGCCTCTTTGGCAGCTCACGCCGATCGCGGAGATTTCAGCGTCAGGCTTTCCAACTTCGTTGCCGAATGGTGGAGATTCCACGTTCTGACCAGCGACCAGCAATACGCACGATTCTTCCGTATAAAATCGAAAACGTAAGCGGCCCGATGCGGCGCAACGACAGACTGGTATTCTACGGATTTTTTTTCGACCAACTCAACTTACTTGGGATACACGCGAAAGTCGTCGAAGTAGGTGAGGGAATCGTCCATCGTCCACAGGCCCATCTTGCCCGGCTGGGCAAAGGCGTGATCGTAGACTTCCAGGACGCGCCGATGGTTGATATAGACCTGGAAGCGGGCGCCGCGCACGGCGACCTTCAGAATATTCCAGGCGTTGGGCTCGATATCGTGGGGAACGGGGACGCGGAGCTCGACCCGGCGGCCATGCTCCACGCGAAAAATGGCCACGTTGTGGAGCAGAGCGTTGGCCAGTGCCAGGTAGTAGTTGCCGGAGTCGCGATAGCGCCAGACCACGCCGCCGATCTCATCTTCGCGGCCACCCACGGCTTTCATGCGGACGCTGACGTCGGCATCGCGAAGGCTGAGACCGTCGAAAATGGCGAGCGGACTCCAGTCCGCACCGGCGGCGTTGGACAGGTGAGCCAGGACGTAGGGTTGAGTGGGAGCCGAGAGGTCACGCCGCACCTCCCAGCGCGGCGGCAGCCCGCGGCTGGCAGTAGAAACCGACCACCCCGGCGGAACCCGCCCTAGGGCATCGGAATCGAAATTGATCACCGTCCCGTCCGGCTGCAACAAGCCAAAGGCAAGAAGCAAACTCAAGGGCAACATAATCAGGCCTGGGTTTCAGAGACGACCCAGTCTTGTTTTCCCCAACGTCTTTCATTATTTCACACTCGACGGGCCGCATTCATGAGACAGACGGGACATTGCGCCTCACGAAGGGGTGGAATTGTGCGTAGGCGATGGCGCTCGGTCCAGGGACGCTGTCTTCACGCGCGTTTGGTGCGCCAGGTGTTGGCCAGAGTGGCGAGTAGGATGATGGCGCCGCCGGTCAAGGCCCACGGGCCGGGACGCTCGCCATGGATCAGCCATACCCAGACGGGATTGAGGGCGGGCTCAAACAGCAGCAAAGTGTTGGCTTCGAAAGCCGTAACGTGACGCATGGCGCGGGTGACGCACCAGTAGGCGACCCCGATCTGCACCACGCCGAGATACAGGGCGACGGCGGCATCGGCGGTGGAAATGGACCTCATGGGAAGCGCCAGCGGCAGGGCGGCGAGCGACGCCAGGATATTACCCAGCGCCACCGCCGCCATTCCGGAATCGCGGTCGCGGCGGCCCAGCCAGCGCAGACCTGCCAGCGCCAAGGCGTAGCTGAGGCCGCTGGCGGCACCGAAAACATTGCCGCGCGCCGGGTCCGGTGCGGTGCGCACCCCCGGCTCTGCGCCGACGAAAAACATGGCCAGTCCAACGGCGATGGGCGCCATGAAAAACAGGTCCGTGCGGTGAATTGGCTCCCGCAGCAGCAGCGGACCGAGCAGAAGAAGGTAGAGCGGCGCGGTGGATTGCAGGAAGATCGCGTCGGCGGCGGTGGTGAGACGGTTGGCGACCACAAAAAACACCAGTGTGGCGGCATAAGCCGCGGCCACCGGTACGATGCGCCAGTTCCAACCGCGGCGCGTCTCCGGAAGCACCGCCAGCAGAGCGATCGCCGCGACGCCGGAACGGCAACTGGCCATCTGCCAGCCGCTGAGACTGGCGGCTTTGACCGCGACGCCGCCGGTGGAAAACAGCACCGCCGCGGTTACCAGCAGGAGACGGTCACGCAGGCTGGAGGAAGGCAACGCTCACTCAACCCGGCTCGGAATGTATGGCGACAATCGTCTCTCGCTTGGCATCGCCTGGAAGTTTTCATTCTACCGTAGAGGCGGGGCCGCGTTAACGATGAATGAAGGAATCGGCGGGGTCGAAAGCCCTGTCGAGAGCGCTTGCCACACAAATCACTATGGGACGGTAATCACAATCTTGCCCACCTGCTGGTTGGATTCGAGATAGCGATATGCCTCGACGGTTTGGGCCAGCGGGAAGGTCTTGGCGATCTTGGGTACCAAGCGTCCGTCAGCCAGCCGCTCGCAGACATACTTCTTGGCGGTTTCCAACACTGCCGGATGCCGCGTCACCTCGCCCAGGTAATAACCGCGAATGCTCAGGGAATTTCCCAACGCCAGAAAGAGAGGGAATGGCGTAGGCTCGGGAGACAGGACGCCATACTGGAAGATAATGCCGCCGCTGGCCGCCGCCCCCGCCAGTTTCTCGATGAACGGTCCGCCCACCGGATCGAAGGTCAGGCGCACGCCTTTGCCCCCGGTGATCTCCCTGACACGCGCTACATAATCCTCTTCCCCTGTCGCCACCACGTAATCCGCGCCGAGGGCCAGCAATTCGGCGCGCTTGGCGCCGGTGCGCGTCGCCGCAATGGCGGTCGCACCCTCGGCCTTAACGATCTGGATCGCAGCCAGACCGACACTGCTCGAAGCCGCCGGAATGGAGACGAAGTCGCCCGGCTTGACGCCGCCCACTGTCAGCAGGGCGCCGTAGGCGGTCAGATACTGCATCCAGATCGCCGCGCCTTGGACTGGGGACAGGTTGGCCGGATACTCGCCCAGCACCTCCAGTGGCACAATCGCCTCTTCGCCGAGGCCGCCGTATCGATTCATCGAATAGCCGGGAACCGTCGCGGCTTTCTTGCCGATCCAGGCCGCATCGACGTCGGCGCCCACGGCTTCCACCACGCCCGCAACCTCGTAGCCGATGCGCGACGGCAGATCGACCTGCTCCAGGTACCTGCCGTGGTAATACATGGATTCGGCGCGGTTCAGGCCGGCCGCCTCTACCCGCAACCTGACCTCGCCGGGGCCCGGATCGAGCCTGGGGGCGTCTTCGATCTTGAGAACTTCCGGACCGCCCAATTCATGGAAACGAACGATTTTCGGCACGAACTCCTCCTGGAAGAATTGGATAGCCGCTGGCGAGAAGAAGGTGCAAAGCCGGCCGCCAATGCCAACACGATGTTACACGAGTTTGACGACGTTCTCGCGAAACGCAATCACCGCCAGGGTGGAGACAGCGACCAGCGCATCGGGCACTTCCCGCAATCCGTCCCCGAGGGTTTTTCCTGCCTCCACAATCTGGGCCTTCACATGCGTTTTGACCTTGTTGGAATTGGAGATGGCCAATAGGATTTTGTCCGCGCCCACGCTGGTGTGCCCCTCGACCGCCCAGGCGACCAGGTCCTGGGGCAGGTTCGGCAGGACGGCCTTCACCTCCACCTTGTGCGTCTTGAAGCGCACGTCCGGGCTTACTCCGGCCGTCGAGGCGGCTTTCAGTCCGGCGGGTTTGTCCTTGGCGGCAATCAACGGTTTCTGAATGGCGGGGATCACGCCGGTCGTCGCCAGCGTGTAATGAAGGCGCGTGGCTGCCTCTTGGAGCAAGGCGCGATAGTGTTTCGGTTTGGCCGACTTTTTTGCCAGGAAGGTTTTTTCCAGTTCCTCCGCGATCGCCTTTACGCCGCTTGGATCGACGGGAAACTCCAGTTTGTACGTATCCTTCAGAATCTGCAGATCGGCCGTCGCGGTACGGGTGGCTTTGGCGACTTCCTTCTCCGTGTCTTCCTTATGTTTTCCATCCAGGCGGCTCAGTCTGTTGTATTTCTCTCCTTCGGAAAGATGCTCCTCCGTGCGGAAAAACCAGAGTAGAAACGTGACCAGCGCATTGTATTGTTCCTGGGTGACGGGCCGCGTGCCCGTGCCGCTGGTCGGAAATGCGTGGATGGGATTTTCGACTGCCCATCCGCCGCTGGGCATCCACTTGGTGTCGGTGGTAAAGCGCATCTCCGCGTCCGCATAACCCTGATCGGCCTCGACGGCGTGGTAGCCGATCAGCATGCGGTTCAGCTTGATCTTTGCCGCCTGGTGATTCGCATAGGCCAGAAGCTTTCTTTCGAACAGGTCGGGATCGCGCACCACGACGTTATTCTCTTTCCGGTCCACCGGCGTGAATTGGTTTTTCATGAAGGTGGTGATCAGGTGCCGTTTCACGCTGCAAAAGATATTCACTGTGATCGTGCTCTTGGAAGTTTTGACTTCCAGCGGCACGACCCAAAGGGTGTTCCGTTTCTGCAGGGCGCCGGGCGTCACGGTTTCGATTTTTTCGAAGAAGGGCAGCATTCGTTGCCCTTGAAAGATGTCCGTGTTCTTGAAGATGTTGACAACGCTGACGCCCTTGACCTCCTCTAGCTTAATGAAGCGCAACATGTGAGCGCGATCCCGGAAATGAAAAGTCCGGTCCTGTGCGCCCAGCATGAAGTTGTACACCGCCTTCTGATCCTGCGTGAGTCCCCAGGACGAGAGCGGCGCAACGTCTGTTTCATAGGTCTCGTCGCCAACCTCGATCAGGGGCTGGACAGGGCCGCTGAGCCTGGGCAAACGATGGAAGGCTCCGCAGCGCCATGGCTCACGTCCCAAGTTCGGGAAGGAGCCCGCTTTTTCGCGCACCACCGCGGCTGCCCGCGCGCCCAACCGGTTGGCCTCATCCTCCAATTTGGGATCATCCAAAACCGAGGGCGGGCCGCTGGAGGGCATCCGCCGCTGCTGAAGAATGTGCACCAGTTCGTGCGCCAGCAGGCGCAGGCCCGATACGCTTGCCAGATCGAGCCGGTCCGGCGCAAACAAGACATGGTTCGAGCCCGCCAGAGCGGCGGCGCCCAGCGAACCGGCGCCATCCGCTTCAGCCACGACAACTCGAGAGACGTCGGCATTGAGGGCGCGGCTGAATTCCTTCAAAACCCCCGGCAAAACGCCGCCGACACAGAAACGAAACACAGGCATAAGTCAATCATCCCCTCTGGGGTTCTATTATGCCTGTTATTGCCGGGTTGAAGGAAATCGGGGAACCGCGGTAAATTCACTTACCGCAGCAAGTCTTCCAACTGAATCTTCGAATCGGTCTTCGCGTCCCGATACTTGACGATGACGGGCGTGTAGACGCTGATACCCCAGTCCTTGCCAGGGCCGCTGGTAACGGCTCGCGATCCGGCGACCACTACGGCGCCCTCGGGAATTACGAGCGGGTCTTCCTCCCCTGCTTTATGTACCGTTTGGCGCACCAGGTCGTATACCGGAGTGGAGCGATTGAGGATGGTGCCGGTACCCAGCACGACGCGCCGCTTGAGGATGGTGCCTTCGTAGACGCCGCAGTTACCGCCGATCAGCACATCGTCCTCGACGATCACGGGCATGGCGCCGACCGGCTCCAGCACACCGCCAATCTGGCTGGCGGCTGAAATATGACAGTTGGCCCCCACCTGGGCGCAGCTCCCCACCAGGGCGTGCGAATCCACCATGGTGCCGTCGCCCACGTACGCGCCGACGTTGATGTACATGGGCGGCATGCAGGTGACGGACTTGCCCAGGTAGGCGCCGCTGCGCACGCTGGAACCGCCGGGAACGATGCGTATGCCGTCGGCCGGCGTGAAACGCTGCGCCGGATAGGTGCTCTTGTCGAGGAACGACAGGCCGCCGGCCGACATGTCAACGACGGTGCCGATGCGGAAGCCGACCAGGATGCCTTTTTTCACCCATGCATTGACCCGCCATCCGGTGGGCGAACTCGGATCGGGCTCGGCGGCGCGTATCGAGCCTTCCTCCAGAGCGCGCCGAAAGTCTTCGAACAGGCGAATTTCGACGGGTGAATAAGCCGCGGGCTTGGAGTCGAAAAGGCCTTCGATGTCAGCTCGCATGCTGCGCGCTTTCCGCCAACAGACCTACCTGCTCCAGCACCTTTTCGATTCTTTCCAGGCTCGCGGGAGATGGCGGCACCAGGGGCAGTCGGTAGACCGGTTCCACCAGACCCATCAGGGCCATGGCGGCTTTCACCGGAATGGGATTCGATTCCACGAAATTCACGTTCATCAGCGGGAGGTACCGGGCTTGAATGGCGCGGGCCGGGGCGAAATCGCCGCCGAGCGCGGCCGCCGCCAGTTGGGTCATCTCACGCGGGATTTCATTCGACGCCACCGAAACGACGCCGCGCCCGCCAAGCGCAATCAGCGGAATGGTGATAGCGTCGTCGCCCGAGAGCACGTGGAAGCCGGCGGGCACTTCGTGCAGCACATTGGCCATCTGGGAGATGTTGCCGCTGGCTTCCTTCACGCCCACGATGTTTTCGATGCGGGCCAGGCGCGCCAGCGTGGCCGGCTCCACGTTCACGCCGGTGCGGCCCTGAACGCTGTAGATCACAATAGGCAATGGCACGGCCGCGGCGATGGCTTGGTAGTGCTGGAACAAGCCTTCCTGGGTGGGCTTGTTGTAATAGGGGGTGACGGAGAGAATGCCGTCGGCGCCAAGCCGGCCGAGTTCGCCGGCCAACTCGATCACCTCGGCCGTATTGTAACCGCCGGCGCCGGCCAGTACCGGCACCTTACCCTTGGCCTCTTCGAGAGTGATTTCCACCACGCGCAGGTGCTCGGCGCGAGTGAGCGTGGGGCTTTCCCCGGTGGTTCCGCAAGGCACCAGGAAATCGATGCCACTCGCGATCTGCCGTTGCACCAGGCGTCGCAGGGTGTCCTCATCCAGAGAGAAATCCCGCCGAAAAGGCGTAATCAGCGCGGTGCCGCAACCTGTAAACATGTACCCCTCCTAAAGCTGTCATCTCTCAGCTCCGAACAATATCTCGCCGAACTCGTGAAATCCCTGTTTGCCGATTACCCACCGTGCCGCCTGGAGCGCGCCGCGGGCGAAACCTTCCCGGCTGCGCGCGGTGTGGCGCAGGGTAATGGTATCGGCGGAGGAGTCGAAGCCGATTTCGTGCGTGCCGGGATGGGCGCCGGCACGATTCGACGCCGTCGAAACCGTCCCGCCGTAGCCCGCTCGTTTCATCTCCTCCACCAGTTTCAGCAGTGTACCCGAAGGCGCGTCCTTTTTGGTGGAGTGGTGAATTTCCCAGGCCCAGGCGCCATATTCGGGCTGAGATGCCAGCAGGCGCGCGGCTTCCGCCACGATGCGGAAGAAGGCGTTGACGCCCACCGAATAATTGGGACTCCAGACGATGCCGGTCGCGTGGCGCGCGGCCGCCTGCTTTACCGCGTCGAGATGCTCCAGCCAGCCGGTGGTGCCGATGACCAGGTTCACGCCCAGCGCCGCGATGCCTTCCGCGTTGCGGCGTACGGCCGAAGGCACGGAAAAATCCACGGCCACATCCACGCCGCTGAAATTGTCCGCCGCCAGTCCTTCGAAGTCCGCATTATTGTATTCATCCAGCTTCACGGCTACGGTGAAGCCGTACTCCGGAGCGAGCTGTTCGACCAGCTTACCCATCTTGCCGTAACCGACGATGGCCAGGCGGCGGGTTTCAGGCATGCGGCACCCGCTCTTGCGAAGTGCTCCCGGCAACCGCTCCCTCACGGCCGCGGCTCGGAAATGCGCGAGTCGGAGCCGCGACCGTGAGGGAGCGGTTGCCGCGGATTGAATTGGTCATTCCCTGACAGCGCTGAAGTGGGACAGACGATCGGCTTTTGTCGTCTGTCGCGGGGTCGCGCACTGGCAAGGGTTGACAGACGACAAAGACCGATCGTCTGTCCCACCTGAGATCCGCACTATACATGCACGGCCTCGTGCTTTTCGAATACCTCCGGGTCCAACTCGGCGAAGAACTCCTGGTGCAGCGCCGCGACCGACCTGGCCAAGTCCGCTTCGGCCACCACGAAACTGATATTCAGCAGCGAGCCGCCCTGCGAGATCATGCGGATGTTGATGCCGTCGAGGGCATTAAAAACGCGCCGCGCCACGCCGGGCGTATAGCGGATGTTTTCCCCCACCAGGCACACGATGGCCTGCCGGGTTTCAATGCCGGCTTCGGCGAACTGGCCGAGGTCGGCGAGAATTTCCTTCAGCCTTGCCGGGTTGTCGATGGTCAGCGACACGCTCACCTCGCTGGTCGCCACCATATCCACCGAAGTTTCGTAGCGGTCGAAGACTTCGAAAATGCGGTGCAGGAACCCGTGGGCCATCAGCATGCGCGTCGAATGAATATTGACCAGCGCGATGTTCCGCTTGCAGGCGATGGACTTCACCGCGTTGCCGCAATGCACCGCCTGGCTGACGATCCGCGTGCCCTCCACGTCGGGGCGGCGGGAGTTCAGAATCCGCACCGGAATGTTCTTCGAGATGGCCGGCAGCACGGTGGCTGGATGCAGCACCTTGGCGCCGAAATAGGCCAGCTCCGCGGCTTCGTCGAAGGAGATGCACTTGACCCGATGGCCGCCGGCGAGGATGGTCGGATCGGCCGTCAGCATGCCATCCACGTCGGTCCAGATCTGGATTTCCTCGGCGTCGATGCCGGCGCCCACGATCGAGGCGGTGAAATCGGAGCCGCCGCGGCCGAGGGTGGAAGTGACGCCGTCTTCGGTGGCGCCGATAAAGCCGCCCATCACCACCACGCTCTCGGCGGCCAGGGGCCGGACGGTTTCCCGCAGCCGGGCATAGGTTTGGGGAAGCAGCGGCGCGGCCTGGGTGTGGCGCCGGTCGGTAACAATCACGTCGCGAGAATCCACATGGACGGCGTTCATCCCGAAATGCCGGAAAGCCAGTGTGACGATGTAGCTCGAAAGGCGCTCGCCATAGCTCGAAATGGCGTCGATCGACCGCGGCGTCAATTCGCCCAGTACCGCCAGCCCCTTCACCAGTTCGGTGAGCTCTTGAAAATGGTCGTCCAGGGTGCGGTCCAGCTCCGACCGCTCGGCCAGCGGCACCACCTGGCGCGCCTCCCGCGAATGGAAATCGCGCAGATCGTGCAGTTGGCGGATGTAGTCTTCGCGCTTGCCGGAGATGGCGGTCTGGGCGATGGCCAGCAGCTTGTTGGTAGTCTTGCCCATGGCCGAAACTACCACGACCGGACGCCGCGGCTCGCGCGCCTTCACGATTCCCGCGACCCGCTCGATGGCGGCAGCCGATTCCACCGAGGACCCGCCGAACTTCATCACGATCATCAGTCCAGCATCCCTTCGGAAAGGATCAGCTCGGCATTGAGCACAGCCGCCCCGGCGGCGCCGCGCACGGTATTGTGGCCCAGTGCGACAAACTTATAATCCAGCACCGGGCAGGCACGCAGCCGCCCCACGAAAGCCGCCATGCCGCGCTCGCGTTCGGCGTCCTTGCGCGGCTGTGGGCGGTTAGCCTCTTCCATGTAGATCACCGGCCGCGCCGGAGCGCTGGGCAGGGCGCGCTGCTGCGGGACGCCGCTGAAACTGTCGAAGGCCGCGTGCAGGTCGGCCTCGGCGGGTTTCGAGGCAAGCGCCACCGATACCGTCACCGTATGGCCATCCACCACGGGGACGCGGTTGCAGTGGGCGCTCACTCTGGCGTCCAGGGGCTCGACGCGGTCGCCGCGGAATTCGCCCAGAATCTTCTGCGTCTCCTGTTCCATCTTCTCTTCTTCGCCGCCGATGAAGGGCACCACGTTGCCCAAAATGTCCATGGAAGCCACACCTGGATAACCGGCGCCGGAAACAGCCTGCATGGTGGTGGCAATTAACTTGGTAATGCCGAACTGCTTGAGCGGCGCCAGGCCCATGGTCAGGACTATGGTGGAGCAGTTCGGGTTGGTGACGATCTGCCCTTTCCAGCCCCGCGTCCGCTGCTGGCGCGGCACCAGCTTGAGGTGGTCGGGATTGATCTCCGGCACCAGCAGCGGCACGTCGGCTTCCATGCGATGATTTCTGGAATTCGATACCACCACGTGGCCGGCCGCCGCGAAGGCGCGCTCGATTTCGGTGGCTACGGAAGCGTCCATGGCTGAAAACAGAAGCCTCGGCGCGTTGCCCGGCTTGCAGTCTTCGACAACCAGATCGGCCACCGAATCCGGCACTACGCCCAGGTGCCACGTCATGGCGTCGCGATACCTCTTGCCGGCCGAGCGGTCGCTGGCCCCCAGCCACGTCAGCTCGAACCAGGGGTGGCCCTGCAGGAACTTGATGAAGTGTTGCCCCACCATGCCGGTGGCGCCGAGAATGCCTACTTCGATGCGCGTTTGCATAATTCCCTTATCATTCGTTGGTAGATGCCCACGGCTTCGGCCAGTTGCGCCTTTTCCACCCGCTCCTCCAGGGTGTGAGCCACATGAATGGAACCGGGGCCGATGAGAAAAGCCTCGCCCCAGGCGCCGGCGAACGCCGGAATATCGGTAGTGAAAGCGACCACGGTGGTTGCGATGCCGTCGAGCGGGTTCAGCAGCGCCGCCGGGATTTCGAGCACTTCCCGCAACTCGGCCAAGCCCTCCACGGCCTCCTCCAGGGCCTGTTTGGTGGCGGTGGAATCGCCCACCAGGCGGATCAGAATTTCGGCGCGCGCCTCGTCGGCAATTACGTTGGGGGCGCGGCCGCCCGAAATGGTCCCGATATTGAGCGTACTCGGCCCCAGCAGAGGGTCCACCGGCAGCCGAACGCGCCGAATGCGCTCGAGCGCGTCCAGAAGCTTGTCGATGGCCGATTCGCCCAGCTCGGGATAAGCCGAATGCGCCATCTTGCCGGCCGCGGCCACTTCATAGCGCAGCACCCCCTTGGACCCCAGCGCCAGCTTGTTTTCGGTAGGCTCGCCGTTGACGATGTAGCGCGACCCGCGCGGCGTACCCGCGGCATGATACGCGCCGGCGCTGTTGCGTTCCTCGCCCACCACGAATAGCAGCCCGAAGCCGCGCTCACCCTCCGCCAGCAGACCCTCCACCGCATGAATCATGGCGGCGATGATGCCTTTGGTGTCGCAAGCCGCGCGCCCGTAGATATAGGTTTCGTCTTCGCTCGACCCGAAAAACGGCGGCACCGTATCCATGTGCGTCGAGAGCGTGACCGCCGGAGGCTCGCCCCAGCCGGCGAACACGTTGTACCGCCGCGGCTCGACCTCGATGCGCTCGATCTTGCCGCCATACCGCGCCGCCAGGGGCGCCAGGTAGTCGTACAGGTATTGGCCCACCCGCTCCTCATTCTGGGTGATGGATTCGATATCGACCAGCGCGCGCGTGAGCTCGAAAACGTCCATAATGACGGCCATTCCTCAATGTTGCCATGCGGAGACGCAGGGAGAGGAAAGTCCGCGCGCGCAAGGCGGCGTGCCTTCTATCCCGATAGCGCTCCACCCGATTGGGACCGGGTGACAGTGAGCCGGTATTAACCGTACTCCCCAACCCTGGGACGTTGCACCCGCCCCACGACTTCGGCGGAAAAAAGACCCCTTTTGCCCGGGCGTCCGCAGCGCAATCGGTACCGCCGCCCGGCCTACTGATGGCCCCCGCACCTCTACCGTGAAAGCTTCAGAGTAGCGGATGCGGCGGGAGCAAGTCAAATGGAGGTCAGCGGCCGCTTCACCTCCGCGACCCGATATGGAACATGGACTATCTGATCTTCCTGGTCCGCATCCGTTCGTAGCGCAGCCCCACCGATCCATTCGAGTAGGACTTGCATTCTGTCAGCTTGAAATTGCGCTGCGGAAACTTGCCCGGGAAGCCTGGGATGCCATCGCCCAACAGAACGGGACCAAGGCCGATGAAGATCTCGTCCACCAAATCCTCTTGCAGGAAACTGCGGCACAAGCGGCCTCCGCCGCCCAGGTAAATGTCTTTCCCCGGGCGGCGTTTCAGCTTTTTCACGAAGGCTGTCAGAGATCCGTTCACCACTTCGAATCCTTCGCGTTTGCCCGGCTTCCATCGCCCTGAAACAACATAGTTAGTCATGCCCGGCGTCTCGGGAATCTCTCCGCGTTCGCGCATTTTCATCCAACCGGAGGCCGTCTTCCGGCCCATGATCGTGGTATCGATCTTGGCGAAGAAGTCCGCCATCACTGATTCACCTTCTTTGTCGATGACCAGAAAATCGAGGTCGCCGTTGCGCCGCGCGATATAACCGTCGAGGCTGATCCCGAATCCCAGGATGACTTTCCGTTGCATGGCGCGATTGTAAATGGATCGTTTACTCACCGTCAAGAGACAACCCAGCCGCCCCAGATTGTTGACAGCCTTGTCGGCCGGCAGAACGGATCAATCGGGCCCCCAGAATATGGACTTTCCAACTTTGGACTTCTCTGTTGACAGCGTCGCGCGTGCCACGGATGCCTGAACGCCCGCGTGCACCAGCTTCGCCATTCGACCGTGAGGCTGTCAGATCAAAGACGAATCGCCATCTGTGGATGGCAGCGGGTCGCAGCAGCGCGGGGCTACCGAGCCCGCTCCATGACGGTGCGCAGGATGCTGTTGATCCTGGTTGAATAACCCTTGCCATACCGCATGAGCCAGTCGTAAACTTCCTTGTCGATACGAGCGGCCACCAGCACTTTCGGAGGTCGGCGAAATTGCGCCAGCTGCTCGTCGGTCAGAGGAGGGATGTCCGAATAATCGATGCCGGAATCGTCTCCGGCAGCCTGCCGCTTCGCGATCCGGGATAAGACGGCCTTCTGCGCCTTACTCGGCTGCTTGCTGAATATAGATTCGGCGCTCACGCTTATTAGCTTCGCGGGCCGAGATGATACGGATGGTTTCTTCTTGGTCATGTTCATTCTCCATGCGATAGACGTGGACAACCAGCAGCAGCGCGCCTGTCGCCACTCCTATGGCGTGCCACCGCTGTTCGCCCGCCGCGACGCGGTCCTTGCGGAAGATAGTATGGGGATCGTCGAACACAAGAGCCGCGCTCTCGAAACCGAGGCCGCCGTGTTTCCGTTTGTTGATCCGGTTTTTGTCAGCATCCTATTCAAACCGCATCGCTATACAAATGTATAACAGTCAATGTGGACAAATCAACCAAATCAGAAAGTGCAAACAGCCGCGCCCAGATTGTTGACAGCGTTGTCGGCCGGCAGAACCGATCAATCGAGATCCATCGCGGCCTTTAGCCCTTCCTCGACTTCACGCAGGGACTCGGGCGGCAGGGCGCCGAGCCTCTTGGTCAGTTTTGGCGCGATCGAGCGTGGCTCCCCGATGACACACGGCAAAGCTCGTCTTCGCCAGCCCGCTGGTTGCCCCCATTAGTTCTATGACGGTAGGTCCCCGCTTGCCCTGGGATGACGAGGTCGAGATCGGCACCACGATCATGGACTTCCATCCGGGGGTTTGGTTGAAGCCGTCGTGAGACACCAGGATTACGGGGCGCCGGCCCGTCTGCTCCGTTCCCGATCTTGGAACAAGGTCTGCCCAATATACGTCGCCCCGCTTCATCGTGTTGCCTTGCTCGTGTTCAAAACGTGCTCGATGAAGACGGACACCAAATCGGCGTCGAGATCGAGACGAGTGCCGGCCATTTCCGCGGCGTAGGCCGCGATGGCGTCGTGGCGCGCCTTTCGGCCTCGTTCTCGCAGCCACTAATCGACAGCCTCGCGCGCCAGCGTCGTCGCCGGCACCCCGGTCCGTTCAGCCTCCGCCCTCAGACCCACGTACGTCTGCTCCGGCAGCGGCAAGTGAAAGTTCTTCATCCTCCGCCTCCCGCCCGGCCCCGCCGCGCTTATTTCCTTTCCATCACCGCCAGCAGGGATTGCCCGAACGGCGCCGGCGCCCACTGTTCCAGCCGTGAGACCACGGGAACCACCCAGCGGTCGAATGTGGCGATCTGCGCTTCCGACTGCGCCTCGCGGCCGGCGACGTGCGCGTTCCACCACCAGCCGAACCAGCCCGCCAGGTTCATGTAGCGCAGCCGCCGTGGAATCAGTCCGGCGCCCTTGGCCGCGGCCGCCAGCGCCCCACGCGTGTAACGGCGAAAGTGGCCGAGGTTGCGGTCGATCGGGCCGTACAGGGTAGGGAAGGCCGGCACCAGCAGAACAGCCATCCCGCCCGGCGGCAGAATCGCCGCCATGTTCCACAGCGCCGCGCCGTCGTCGGCGATATGTTCCAGCACGTTCAGGCAAACGCAACTGTCGGGTGAGAATTGCGCCACGTCCGTAAACTTCCCAGTGGCCGCGTCGCAGAGCACGGTGCGCAGATTTCCCCATTCCCCGTAACGGCCGCGCAACTCGCCCAGCGCCGCCGGGTCCAGATCCACCGCCACCACCAGCTCGCGATCGAGCAGCAGGCCGGTGAAGTTGCCGATGCCGGCCCCGACCTCCACCACTCGCCGCCCCAGATGCGGCAGCACCAGCCGCGCCTGCCAGGCGAAGTAGTTCTTCGCCTGAGTCATCTTGCGCTGATCGGCCCGCAGGTATTCGGAAAGCTGAGAGCTCATGGCTGAGAGCCGGCCGCTCTATTCCACCCGCTCCGCCCGCACGGCTACCTGGACCACCTGTTTGCCGCCGCCGACCGCGATTCCATTCATCGGCGCGACGTCCCCATAGTCCCGCCCCCACGCTACCGTGACGTGGCCGTCAGTGGGCATCACGTCGTTGGTCGGATCGAAATCCAGCCAGCCGGACCCCGGTACGAACACCGAAACCCAGGCGTGCGACGCCTCCGCCCCCTGGTAGTTGGCCCCGCTGCGCAGGTATCCGCTCACGTAACGCGCCGCCAGGCGCAGGGAGCGCAACGCGCCGATCATGATGTGGGAGAAATCCTGGCACACGCCGCACCGCTTGCCAAAGGCTTCGAGCAGCGGCATATCCACCGAGGTCGATTGCGGCAGGTAGCTGAACCCCGAATGGATGCGGTGCGAAAGGTCCTGCGCCGCTTCCACCAGCGGACGGCCGGGCGGAAAGCTGGGCGCGGCGAAATCGGCTAGCTCGCGATATGGCGCTACCAGAGGCGAATCGAAAACGAACCCGAATGCTTCGCGCGTGGGCGCGTCGGGATAGGCCGCCAACAGGTCGCGCGTGGATTCCCAGCCAACCGGCGGCGTATCGGGCGCCCGCCTTTCCACCCGCACCAGGCTGGTCGCGGTGGTGACGAACCGCTCATGAGCCTGCAAAATGGAAAACGACGCTACCTCATTTCCGAAATAATCGCGCCGCCGGCCGAACCGCACCGGCTCGGGCTCCACCTGAATGGACGACTCCAGCACCGTCTGGCCGGGGAAGCTGCGCGGCGTCAGGTGAACCTGGGTCAGGCACTGCGATACCGGCTCCTGGTACAGATAGCGGGTGGTGTGGGTGGTGCGGTACAGCATGGTCTTTCAGCGCCAGACGGCCAGCCGGCTCGGCGCCAGGTGGCTCAGATAGCGAGCTGTGAGCGCGTCGGAAAAATCGTAAAGCCTGATGCGGAGATCGGCCAGAAAGCCATCCAGCGCCCACAGGTCGCCGGCGGCATCCCGCGTGGCCAGGTCGTCCATGCTGGCGCCGCGCACCGACGCCAGCGCCTTCTCCGCCAGCGTACGCTCGATCGGCTCGGCTTCGGTCTCGGCCGCCGCCGGCAGCTTTTCCACGCGCTCCACCAGCGTCGCCAGTTGAAATGCCACCGAGCGCGGATTCGCCTCATCGGCCACCAGCAGTTCCAGCACAAACTCCGTCCGCATCTTGGTCAGAAAGCGCGTCCGGTAGGTGATGCTGCTATCGGCGATCTGCAGCAGCACGGCGAGATACGGTTCGATGTCGAAGGGCGCCTGCGCAATCCCCACCCGCAGCAGGGCGCTGGTCTGCAAAGCCCGCTCCAGCCGGCGGCCGATATCGAGAAAGTGCCAGCCCTTGCCGCGCGTGGTGTTCTCCATGAACAGGCCGGCAAACGCCGATAGCGTGATCACCGCTCCATCCAGCAGATTCATGGCCGCCACGAATCGCTGTTCCGGACTGACCGGCGGCGTGCGCGAAAAATCGCTTTCGAGCTGTTGCAGCACGTGCCAGGTGTCTTCGGAGAAGCGTTCTTTCAATGGCCAGCTCACGTGGCGAATCTGTTTTAGGTTCCAGCCCAGGCCGGCGGTTTGGGACGGGTCGAACACCAGCAGCCCCATCAGCCGCTGCAGGTTCCACCGTTGCTGTGCGATTGAGCCCCCCAGCTCTTCCGCCGACAAATATCCCAGCCCGCCCAGAAGGTGGATCACGGTGTCGAGCGAAACCGCGTTTCCCAGATCGCCTTCGCCGGATAGCCCGGGCAACAGCGCGCGCACCAGCCGGGCGCTGTACTCCAGACGTTCGGCATAGCGGCCCAACCAGAACAGGTTGTCGGCCGCGCGGCTGGGCAACTCGCCCGCGCTGCGCCGGCCCGCGAGCTGCATCGCCGCCGGTTGGGAATCGCTGGGCTCGGTTTCCCGTTTGCCCAGTACCCAGGTATCCTTGCTGCCCCCGCCCAACTGCATGGACACGACCAGCGACCGGTCGCCGGTCGCCACCCGCGTCAACCCGCCCGGCATCACCGTATACGATGCGCCGTCCCAGGCCGCGAATACCCGCAGCACCACGTGCCGCGCTTCCAGGCCTTCCTCGGTGCGGATCGGGGCGGTGGAAAGATCCACCTGCTCCTGCGCCACGTAGCGGTCGGGCGAGTCCGCGATGCGCCGCGCCAGGTCTTCCCGCGCCGCCCGGTCCATGCTCGCCGGAAACTCGGTCTGCTGGCCCGCACGCGGAAAGGCCGGCTTGATGACCAGATCTTCCAGGCGATCCAGAACGTGCCGGCGCGCCGGTTCCTGGCCGCACCACCAGGTCGCCACCGAGGGCATGCGCAGTTCCTCGCCCAGCAGGTGGCGGCACAGGCCCGGAAGAAACGCCATGTGGCTCGGAGTTTCCACCAGCCCGCTGCCGAGCGCGTTAGCCACGGTCACGTTGCCGGCGCGCGCCGCGTCCACCAGCCCTGCCACTCCCAGCAGCGAATCGCCGCGCAGTTCCAGCGGATCGCAAAACACGTCGTCCATGCGGCGCAGAAGCAGATCCACCCTTTCCAGACCCGCCAGAGTTTTCAAAAACACGCGATTGTCGCGTACCGTCAGGTCGGCGCCCTCCACCAGCGGCACTCCCCAATGGCGCGCCAGAAATGAGTGCTCGAAGTAGGTTTCGTTGTGCGGGCCGGGGGTGAGCAGCACAATCCGCGGATCGGCGGCGCGCACCGGCGCCAGCGAAAGCAGCGCGCCCAACGTCGACTCGAAGAACCGCGTCAGGGGCCGCACTTCGCATTGGTTGAAAATCGCCGGCAGCGTGCGCGCGCTCACCAGCCGGTTTTCGAGCGCATAGCCGATCCCCGACGGCGCCTGCGTGCGGTCCGAAATCACCCACCAGGAGCCATCCGGCGAACGCGCCAGGTCAGCCGCGTAATTCTGCAGGAACACCCCGCCGGCCGGCGCCAGCCCGTGGCAGGGATGCAGGAAATACGGGTTGGCGAAGATCAGCTCGGCCGGGACTCGCCGCTCTGCGATCAGTTTCTGCGCGCCGTACAGGTCCGCCAGCAACAGGTTGAGCAGCGCGGCACGCTGCGCGATGGCCCGTTCGATCCCCGCCCATTCGCCCCCATCGATCACCAGCGGAATCGGATCCATCCGCCAGGGACGCTCTTTGCCCTGCGGGTCGCCGTACACGTTGTAGGTAACGCCGTTGGCCTGGATCAACTGCTGGCCGATCTGCCAGCGGCGGCTGAGCTGCGCCACGCCGATTCGGCGCAGCGCCAGCGTGAGCGTGCGCCAATGCCGGCGCGGGTACCCGGAGGGCCGCAGCGCTTCGTCCCAGTGCCCCGCGGGCGGCGCGTAGCGCCACTCGCCACCCGACGCTTTGGCCGTTTCTACGATCGTCTCGTCCCCCAAAGCCTGTCGCCACCCCAGACACCGCTCCCTGACGACCGTCGCTCCCGAGCCGCGACCGCCAGGGAGCGGTCCCGCTACCCCTGTTACGCTCGTCTCAAGTCCAGTGTCGTGGGAAATTCCGCGTTCCCCTCCGGAGCCGGCACAGGCAAGCAGCCCGGTGTATGCCCCATGCCGAAGAAGCGCGCCCGGCGCCGCGCCTCCGCTTCATTTGAGTTTACCGGAAACGTGTCGTAAGTACGTCCCCCCGGGTGCGCCACGTAATAGGTGCATCCGCCCGCCGAACGCCCGGCCGGAATCTCCACCAGGTCGAACACCAGCGGCGCGTGTACCGGTATGGTCGGATGCAGCGCCCGCGCCGGCTGCCAGGCTCGATACCTCACCCCGCACACCAGTTCGCCCTCGACGCCCGTGGGCTGCAGCGGCAGCCGCCTCCGGTTGCAGGTCACCGCGAAACGCTCCTGAATCAGCCCGCGCACGTATACCTGCAGCCGCTCCACCGACGAATCCACGTACCGGGCCGTCCCTCCCGCCCCCGGTTCCTCTCCCAGCACATACCAGGGTTCGATGGCTTGCCGCAGCTCTATCTCCACCCCTTCGTAACACACCCGCCCGTACACCGGAAAACGAAACTCGATGTGCGGCGCGAACCAGGCCGCCTCCAGCGGATAGCCGGCCGCGTTCAGATCGGCGATTACGCCGCTGAAATCCCGCTCCACGAAATGCGGCAGCAGGAACCGGTCGTGCAGCCGCGTTCCCCAACGAATCGGTGTCTCCTCGTACGGCTTCTTCCAGAACCACGCCACCAGCGCCCGCACCAGAAGCTGCTGCGCCAGGCTCATGCGCGCGTGCGGAGGCATCTCGAAGGCTCGCAGTTCCAGCAGCCCCAGCCGGCCCGTAGCGCTATCCGGGCTGTACAACTTGTCGATACAGAACTCGGCGCGGTGCGTGTTGCCGGTCACGTCCACCAGCAGGTGGCGGAAGATGCGGTCCACCAGCCACGGCGGGCAGCCGGATTGCGCGCCCTGAATCTGTTGGAACGCGATTTCGAGCTCGTAGACCGCATCCGCGCGCGTCTCGTCCACCCGCGGCGCCTGGCTGGTGGGGCCGATGAATACGCTCGAAAACAAATAGGACAGCGCCGGATGGTTCAACCAGTAGCCGATCAGGCTCTTCAGCAGGTCCGGCCGGCGCAGCAGCGGGCTGTCGGCCGGCGTGGCCGCTCCCAGCACCACGTGATTGCCGCCGCCCGTGCCGGTGTGCCGCCCGTCGAGCATGAACTTCTCCGTCCCCAGCCGGCTCTCGCGCGCCAGTTCGTACAGTGCCGTGGTGTTCTCGACCAGTTCGTCCCAATTCGCCGCCGGATGCACGTTGACTTCAATCACTCCCGGGTCCGGCGTCACTTTGATATGCCGCAGCCGCGAGTCGTAGGGCGGCGTATAACCCTCCACCAGCACCGGCATCGCGAGCTTTGCCGCCGTATCCTCCACCGCTGCCAGCAGCTCCACGAACTGCCCCGCCGATTCGGTCGGCGGCAGAAAAATGAACAGTCGCCCGTCGCGCGGCTCTACCACAAGCGCGGTACGAACCACCGGCCCTATTGTCGGCTTGGGCGTGCGCCGCTCCCCGTCCTGCGCCGGCCTTGGCGTTTCCCTTTCCCACTGCCTGGTATCGGGTCGAAAAATGCGGCGCGGCACCGGCAGCGGCCCGGCTGCTTCCAGAGCCTCCGCCAGCGGATCGATCTCCCGGGTCTTCTGCACCTCGTCGGGCGGTTCCCAGGGCAGGCTCTGCAGCGGCAAACGGAGACCGGCGGGCGAATCTCCCTGCACCAGAAATAAATGCTGCGTCCGCACGATCCAGAGCCCGGTTTGCCAAAGCCGCCCGTCCTCGCCTTCACCGGCCTTCAGTGGCAGTACGAACCCGGCCGGCTGGCTCAGCCCGCGCTCCGTCACGCGCCGCAGCCGCTCGCGATCCTCCGGATCATCCAGCTTATTGTTCTTGGAATCGACATTCACAGGAAGCTGGCGCTCTTTTTGCTGATAGAGGAATGGGTCCTCGTACGCCGTGACCACGTATTCGGGTCCCACCCCCAGCCGCCGCGCCAGCTCTTCGGCGAAGGCCTGCGCTTCGGTGGCGCCGAAGCCATAGTCTTTTTCCGGGTCGGCCGACCACTGCGGATCGTGCCACAGCGGCACTCCGTCCGTGCGCCAGTAACACGCGTACGCCCAGCGCGGTAGCGATTCGCCCGGGTACCATTTCCCCTCCCCGAAATGCAGCAGGCCGCCGGGCGCAAACCTCGTCCGCAGCCGCAATAGCAGATCGCTCGCCAGATGCTGCTTATTCGCGCCCAGCGCTGCTACGTTCCACTCCTCGCCATCCATATCGTCGATGGAAACGAAGGTCGGCTCGCCGCCCATGGTCAGGCGGACGTCGCCTTCGGCCAGCTCGCGGTCGATGTTCTCACCGAGCGCCTGGATCCGGCGCCATTGCTCGTCGCTGTAAGGTTTGGTGACGCGCGGATCTTCGTGAATCCGCGTCACCCTCATTTCGTGTTCGAACTCGACTTGCGATGGGCCGACGCGTCCCGAGACCGGCGCCGCCGATTGCGGGTCCGGCGTCGCCGCCAGCGGTATGTGGCCCTCGCCCGCCGCCAGACCGGAGGTCGGATCGAGCCCTATCCAACCCGCGCCCGGTAAGTAGACCTCCGCCCACGCGTGCAGATCGGTGAAATCCGCGCCCGGCCCCACCGGCCCTTCCAGCGGTTTCACGTCCGGCTTGAGCTGAATCAGGTAGCCGGAAACGAACCGCGCCGCTAGCCCAAGCTGCCGCAGAATCTGCACCAGCAGCCAGGCCGAATCGCGGCACGATCCGCTGGCCCGTCCCAGCGTCTCTTCCGGCGTCTGCACCCCCGGTTCCATCCGAATCAGGTAACCGATTTCCCCCTGCAGCCTCCCGTTCAGGCCCATCAGAAAGGGGATGGTCGCGGTTGCCTCGCGCGAGATGGAACCGAGCCACGCCGTCAGCCGTTCCCCCGCCGGAGCCGTCTGCAAATAGGGACCCAGTTCCACCGCCTGCCAATCTTCATAGCGGAAAGGAAATCGCTCGGCGTAGGGCTCCAGAAAAAAGTCGAAAGGATTGATGACGGTCATCTCCGCCACCAGGTCCACTTCCAGGGAAAAAATCCGCGTCAGGTTGGGAAAAACCAGCCGCGCCATGAAATTTCCCTGCGGGTCCTGCTGCCAGTTCAGGAAATGGTCAGCCGGTTCCACCCGCAGCGAATAGCTCGCAATCGGCGTGCGGCTGTGCGGCGCCGGCCGCAATCGTACCACCTGCGGTGACAGCGATACCAGCCGGTCGTACCTATATACCGTCTTGTGATGCAATGCGACGCGGATCGCCATCGGCTCGGTTTCGCTTGATTGTGACAGAAAAAGCGGAGATTCCGCCATCAAAAAATCTGATCTTTCATATAGGAGAGCCCGCGATGGCTCTAACTTTCCACACCGCCAAATGCGGCCACACCCAGCCAGGCACCGAGCTAGAATCGAGGAGATCCACCCATGAAACAGCAATCTCGCCTCACCCGGGCGTTGGCCCTCGCGCTTGCGGCCGTGTCTGCCGCGGCTTGGTCCCAGAGGGCCTTGGACCCGGAACTCGCCCGCTGCGAACGCGAGGGTCGCAACGTCACCATCCGACGCGACGACCACGGCATTGCCCACATTTACGGCAAAACCGACGCCGACACCGTCTTCGGTACCGTGTACGCCCAGGCAGAAGACGACTTCAACCGCGTCGAGACCAATTACATCAACGGCATGGGACGCCTGGCGGAGGCGGAGGGCGAAACCGCTATCTACCGCGACCTGCGCATGAAGCTATTCATCGATCCCGCCGATCTCAAGACCCAATACGCCGCTAGTCCGGCCTGGCTCCAATCGCTCATGAACGCCTTCGCCGATGGCCTGAACTACTACCTCGCGACCCACCCTCAGGTGAAACCCCGAGTCATCCGGCGATTTGAGCCCTGGATGGCGCTAAGCTTCACCGAGGGTAGTATCGGCTCCGATATCGAACGCGTGAATCTGGGCCAACTCGAGCGATTCTACGGCCGCCCTCCCGAAGCGTCGGCAACTCACGGCAACGCGGCGCTCGAGTTCGAAGACGCCGAAACCCAGCCCGAGCCCAGCGGTTCGAATGGCATCGCCATCGCGCCCTCCAATACGGCCGCCCACCACGCCCTTCTGCTCATCAATCCGCACACTTCTTTCTTCTTCCGCTCCGAGCTGCAAATGGTGAGCGAGGAAGGGCTGAACGCCTACGGCGCCGTCACCTGGGGACAGTTCTTCATCTATCAGGGCTTCAACGATCGCGCCGGCTGGATGCACACCTCCAGCGGAGTCGATGCTATCGACGAATACTTCGAATCGGTGATCGAGAAGAACGGCCGATTCTATTACAAATACGGCGCCGGGGAACGCCCGGTGGCCGCGGCCGAAATCAGCGTGCCGTACCGGACCGTTCAGGGCATGGGCGAAAAGAAATTCACGGTTTACCGCACCCATCACGGCCCCATCGTCCGCGAGGCCGATGGCAAGTGGGTGAGCGTCCGCCTCATGCAGGAGCCGGTGAAAGCACTGACGCAGTCCTACACCCGCACCAAGGCGCGGGATTACAAGTCATTCCGCCAGACCATGGAGCTGCACACCAACTCGTCGAACAACACCATTTTCGCCGACGCCGATGGCGATATCGCTTACTTCCACGGCAACTTCATTCCCCGGCGCGACACGCGCTTCGACTGGACCAAGCCGGTGAATGGCAGCGACCCCGCCACCGAATGGCACGGGCTGCTTTCCGTCGACGAGACGCCGCACCTGTTAAACCCCTCCAGCGGTTGGCTTTACAACACCAACAACTGGCCGTGGTCGGCGGCTGGCCCGAGCAGCCCGAAAAAAAAAACTATCCCGTCTACGTGGAAACCGGCGGCGAATCGGCGCGCGGATTGCATGCCGTCAAGGTGCTGGAAAACACCAGGAATTTCACCCTCGACTCGCTCATTGCCGCCGCTTACGACAGTTACCTGACGTGGTTCGACAAACCGATGCCCGCCCTGATCCGTGCCTGGGACCAAGCCGCTGCCGGCAACCCGCTCAAAGTCAAATTGGCCGGCCAAATCGTGCTGCTGCGCGCCTGGGACCGCCGCTGGTCGGTGAACTCCGTTCCCACTTCCCTGGCCGTTTTCTGGGGCGAGGAAATCCGGAGCCGAGTGGCCGCCGACGCCAACACGACCGGCATGTCCGTCGAAGATTATATCGCCACCCGCGCCACGGCCGGCGAGCTTCTCCAAGCGCTGGCGGCCGCGTCCGACAAACTCGCCGCCGCCTTCGGCAAATGGGAAACCCCGTGGGGTGAGATCAATCGGTTTCAACGGCTTACGGGAGACCTCGTGCAGCCCTTCAACGACGCTCAGCCCAGCGTCCCGGTCGGATTCACTTCCGCGATCTGGGGTTCGCTGGCTTCGTTCGGGGCGCGAGCGTATCCCGGTACGAAGAAATGGTACGGCACCAGCGGCAACAGTTTCGTCGCCGTGGTCGAGTTCGGCCCGCGCGTCCGCGCCAAAGCCGTGAGCGCGGGCGGCGAGAGCGGCGACCCAGCCTCGAAACACTTCAACGATCAGGCCGCGCGCTACGCCACCGGCGATCTGCGCGACGTCTGTTTCTACCGCGACGACCTCCGCCGCCACATCGAACGGGAATACCACCCCGGCGAGTAGGAGTAGGACGCGCCTCCTGGCCTGTCAGCTGACGGCTGCTCCATGGGAGATTTTCGCCGGGTTCCTGATCACTATCAGCCGCACGGTTTGCGGGGCGAAGCAATGGCGGTAAACCAGCTCCGAGCTGGATCCATGATTCTCAAACGCGACGGCGAAGTTGAAATGGGCGGGCGGGTTGTCGATGTAGAACTCCGCAGTGAACCTGCGTCGTGATAGTGCGCAGGGCTCCGCCGGAAAACGTAGCTGGCCGAATGCTCTTTACAGGTAGGCCGGCATGCCAGATTGTTACGGCGCAACCACGATCTGGATGCGGTTGCTTTCCGTGCCGCCTGCGCCGATCCAAAGCTGCGAAGCTCCGGCGTTGGCAACGGCGGGCATCTGCACTTCGACCTGGTAAAAGCCGACATAGCCGGGAGCCAGCGTTGCGCGCGTGACGGCGATGGGCGAGCCGTCCAGGTAAGCCGTAATTGGCGCCACCACGGCGGGCGGATCCTGTTGCGGCGCGGGGACGCCGGTCGGCCAGTTCGGCTGCACCCTGCCGAGGCCGGTAGCCATAATCAGGATGCGGCCTTGCGAGTGAACCGGATTGCCGGCATCGAGCGGCATTTCGGTATCGGCGTCGAAGACCGCGGGAGCGCCCTCACGCGAAAGCAAAATCGCCGGCGAAACTGCTTCCACCGGCAGCCCCATGGTAACAGGCCCGCGGTTGGTGTCGAGCGCCAGCGCCACGCTGGGGCCGCTGGCCTCGAATGGAACCTGGATCTGCGATTCGTTGTCAGAGGCAGCCAGGATCGGGAAATCCAGTTCGCCACCTCGGGCCGAGGCAACCCGCGCGCCCACCACGCTCAGCAGCGATCCGGGCGCGGCAGCGCGAGTGCTGAAATCGGCGGCGTTGACAATGCGCGGACTGCGCGCGCGGTGCGGCGCGGCCGCGGCGTAAACTCCGTAACCGTCCAGCGCGGCGTACAACTGCACGCCGGCCGGATCGAGCCGCACGTCGGTGGCTGGGGCCGACGGCAACCGGGTCGAGAGTTTCCTCCACTCAATCTGGCCGATGCTGGCGTTTTCCAAGTCCGCCTGGCCATAATAAACGCCCGCGTCCGTGGCCACGTACACCGCGCCGGCCGCACGGTCGGCCGTAATGCCATGGGCCGCGCCGGCGGGCAGGTCGCCGTCCAGGGAATCCCAGAAACCACCGCTATTGGTAGTGCGCAATACGCGCGGCGCGCCGCCGCTGAGTGCCGCCAAAGCCACCCTCGGCGAGCCGCCGTCCACCCAGATCCGCTCCACCCTACCGCTGCCGTTCGGTTCCGGCCGGTTGGGAAACGTTCGGCCGCCGTCAAGCGAAACCCAGATGCGCCCGTCCGACGTCCCCGCATAGACCGCTTGGCCAGAAACCTCGACGGCGGTGACGTCGGCATCCAATTGGCGGGCGTAGCGGGCAATCAAATCGGCGGGCGAGTTCGCGGCTCTCACCGGAAGCCACACCGCCGCGCCGGGAGTCAATTCCAGCGTTCCAAAGCCTTCCGCTTCAAGGCGTGTTCCGGAAGTGCCGGTGGGCGTGGCCAGAATGCGGCGCACCGCCAGGTTCGGCAAACCGTCGTTGAGGCCGGACCAGGAGAGCCCGCCATCGGCCGAACGCCAGACCCCGTAATCGTTGGCAACCACGATCCGGTCGCGCTGGCCGGCGGCGATGGCGACGTCGTGCAAGCCGCCACCCACCACCGAAGAATCCTTGAAGCCGGTCAGGTTGGTCCACGAATGGCCACCGTCGTCGGAACGGTATAGTTGTTGGCCCAGCGCAAAGGCGGCGCCGGCGTCGGAAGGCAGAGAAATCGCGCGCGCGCCGGATTCGGGCAGACGAGCGACGACGGCCGTGGCCGGCGGCGCTGGCTCAGCGGTCGCGACCGCCGGGGACCAAGTCGCCAAATCGGTCGAACGAAAGACCTTCCCCGCGCGAGTTGCCGCGTACAGCGTCGCGCCATTCGGTCCGTACCAGACGCGCGCCATCGCGCCGGTGGCCGGCCCCGACAAATCGAGCGCTACGCTGGTGCCGCCCACCTTGCGCCATTCGACCGGCTGCTGCGCGCGGGCGATGCCACCGTTCCAAGAAAGCACGGCGGCGACCAACAGTGGTACGGTGGCTGTTCCTTTATGACACACAACCGCTTTCATTCTACCCTACACTATCGGCTGACTGCCTCATTAACTTGATGAAATTCCATGGCTTGTCTACTAAAGTCAAGTACGGTCCCCTGGTTGCACTGCAGGTTTGGTGCTAGACTGAAATGTCTTAGCAGTCGGCAAGGTTTAGTGTGTCCAGTTTGAAGGACAAGTTCATGTCGCGCTGTGGGCGGCCAATGCGGATTCGGGGTAGGCTGCTGGTGGCGGCCGCCGCCGTAATGTGTCTGGCGCCGCTCCAGGCACAGCAGGAATACGCTGCCAAGATTCTGATCGAGATGGGGCAGGTTTCCGTCCTTAAGGACAGTGTCCCCCAGGCACTCATCGTGGGCGACCCGGCACTCGGCGTCGTGCGTGTAAAACAGATCATCCAGACCGGGCCGAACAGCTACGCCAAGTTTCAGATTCCCGACGGCAGCACCTTCGAAGTCTTCGAGAATTCCCAGGTTACCTTTCGCGACAACTGGCCCAGTTGGAGCGATTTGCTCAACGTGCTGATCGGCCGGGTGAAGGTTTTCATCGACCATTCGAAGGGCCCCAACCCGAAGAACGTCACCACGCCAACGGCGGTTGTATCGGTGCGGGGCACGGTTTTCGATGTGGTAGTAGAGGATGCCGAGGGCACGACCTTCATCACTGTGGACGAGGGCCTGGTTCAAGTTCGTAACACGACCGCACCGGGCCCCGAGCCGCAGTTGAAGGCCGGCGATTCGATTCGCATTTACCGTGGCCAACCGCTGGCGCAGGCGGGAATCGATCGCGGAGGCTTATTGCGCGCCGCAGTCAAGGCAGCCGAGCAGGCCGTGTATCAGGCGGTCTATGGCCAGAAGGGCGGTGGCGGGTTGGGGATTCCGGGTTCGGGCGGTGCGCAGGGCGACAAAGGCAAGGGCGGCACCGGGAACACGGGCACCGGCACCGGACCCACAGCGCCAACCGCGCCCCCGGCTCCCTCGGCGCCCACGGCTCCTTCGGCCCCTTCCACTACCGGCCACTGACGGCGGTCCCGGTTCCCGGCGTGCTAGAGTCGAAGAATGAAAGGCATTGGCGTAGGGACGGCAGTTCTTTGCTGGGCTACGGCACTCTGCGGCCAGGCGCCGCCGCAACCGCCGGCGGGGCTGGAGACGAGTTGGGAGATCGTGCCGGTAATTCAGGACATCGGCGCGCACGCCGGCCGCCTGCTGCCGGCTCTGGACCGCGTCGACGTGCGGGCTTGGATCGACCGGGGAGCGTCGGAAACCTACCTGGAACAGTTGCAGTCGTGCCGCGAGCAGGCGCGCGCGGTTCGGGACGAATCGGGGAACCTGACGCATAATCCAGAGCGGCTGGCCGGCGGCATGTCGCTGCTGTTTCGCCTTGAGGGCCTGGACCTGATGCTGCTGTCGCTGGAGGATGGAATGCGCAAATACCAGACTTCCCGCGAGGCCGAAGCGTTGGCCAGCTTGCGGGCGCAGGCCGAACCGAGCCGCGACCGTTTCGAGCGCTACCTGGTGCAATTGGCGGCAGAGCAGGAACAGCAGATCCGGGTCATGGACGAAGAAGCCCAACGCTGCCGGGCGCTGGTGACCGCTCCGAAGACGGCGGGGAAGAAGAAATAGGACCCTCATGGCGTTTCTCTGTAGCATTTGTGGCGAGCAATCCACACAAATCTGCGTCCGCTGCACCAAGGACGCTTGCCGGAACCACCTGTGCGACAAGTGCCACCGCTGCAGCGATTGCTGCGACTGCGAAGTGACCCTGGAAGAGCACCCGCGGCCAATCCCCGAAATCAGGCCGAGACTCGAGAGCATCCCCCTCGCTGCCGACAGCGAGGAATCGCTACCGGAGCAGATTTCGAATCCACCGGAATCGATGAACACATAGGGCCAGTGCCGCAATGCCGGCGCTAAGGCTTACTTCTGTGGCTCGTGAACCTTGAGGATGCGATCGGCGGAGACATCCCGGAGTTCCTGAGTAATTCCGGAAGGCCAACGGATTTCCACCAAGTCCACGGTCTTGCTCGGGCCCAGACCGAAGTGGGTGGCGCTGGCGCTGGAAGAAGCGTAGCCGGCGGCGAAAGAAACATGGTTGTATTGCGCGATCCCGCCTGCCACCACCTTAATCCTGGCACCGATCCCATCGCGGTTGCTCTTCGATCCCTCCAGTGCGAACTCAATCCAGTGATTGCCGCCCGGGCTGTCGTTGAGCCACACTTCAGCCGGTGCGGCGAGAGCCGTGACGACTACGTCGAGGCGCCCGTCCCCGTTCAGGTCTCCCACCGCCGATCCGCGATGGCGGCTGGGGGGCTGTGCCGTCAAGCCGGCTTCGGCGGTGAGTGCCTCAAACCGGGCGGCGCCCAGGTTGCGGAATACGGTATTCGGCTGCTTCACGGGCACGCCCGATTGATATCCAAGGGATTGAACGTGGCCGCGCGAAACGAAGATGTCCTTCCATCCATCGTTGTCGAAATCGGCAATCGTGGGCGAGTAACCGGCCATCGGTGCACTCAGACGAGCCATGCCGGTTTTCTGAGTGATATCGGCGAAGGCGCCTTTCCCGAGATTCCTGAATATCGGAAAAGTCTCATTGTCGAGCGCCGCAAAAACGATATCGGGCAGGCCATCGTTGTCGAGATCGCGCGCGTCCACACCCATACCCGAGATAAAGTGGCCGTCCTCGGTCAACGCCACGCCGGCATCGAACGAAGTCTCTTCGAACTTACCGCGGCCTTTGTTGTGAAAGAACGAATTGAATACCTTATCGTTGGCGACGAAGATATCCATCCAACCGTCCAGGTCGAAGTCCGCGACTCCTATTCCCATGCCCTTACCCGGATGGGCGCGGATGCCGCTCTCTTCGGAAATGTCTTTGAAGGTCCCGTTTCCCCGATTGAGGAATAGCCGATTCGGAGTGCCCTTGTAGAATTTCGGATGACAATAGTCGGTCTTGCCGGGAGCTGCTTCGCAAGCGGGTTCGGTCTTGATGTCCCAAGCGAGATAGTCGACCACAAAAAGGTCCAGCAAACCATCGTTATTTACATCCACCCACGCCCCGCCCACCGACCACAGGGGTCCGTACTGCTTGTCGGGAAGATCGAGCCCGGCTTTCACCGTGACATCGGTGAAAGTACCGTCGCCGTTGTTATGGTACAGACGGTTCGCGTGAACTCCGCCGACAAAGATGTCTTCATAACCGTCGTTGTCATAGTCACCGATGGCGACGCCGTTGTCGAAACCCACGCCCGCCAGGCCGGCCTTTTCAGTGACATCGGTGAAATGACCGTGGCCATCGTTCCGGAAGAGTCGATTGGAATACTTAGGCGAGTTTTTTTTCAGAGTCGCGATGTCGGCTCCGTTGGTGAAGTAGAGATCGAGGTAGCCGTCGTTATTGTAATCGAACACGGCCACCCCGCCGGCCATGGTTTCAGGAGCATGGCGTTGCGGCGTCTCCGAACTGTCCAGCTTGAAGTCGATTGGCTGGTAAGTGAAGTGAATGGGCGGCTGGGGATTCTGTCCGGCCAGAACGGCCCAGAAAGCGAATGGCAGTAAGGCGAGCAGCCAGGGATATCGCCCGACGGACTTCATGTTTGCGCCCTATTGTAACCCCCCGGCGCCGGCTTCATCGATTTGAGGATTTCGCGGGTTGGCGCGGCACCGCTCCCTGGCGGTCGCGGCTCGGTCAGATTCGCGAACGCTCGAAGCGTTTCGGGGCTAATTCCTGGGAGCGTCCCGGTAGGGCTTGCGCTCCTCGTACAGACCGAGTCTCGCTGCCAGGCCCTCCCGCAGTTGGGACTGGTCCTGACCGGTGGCGGCCTCCAGACCCCGGCGCGCGGTGGAGATCGCATCGGCAAAGCGTCCAACCTCCGCGTAGGCGGCGGCCAGCGTGTCGAGATAGACCGCCTCGTGTCCACCGGTCAGTTTCACTGCCCGCTCGGCCAGCGCGACCGCTTCTTCGCCATTGCGCGCGGAGGCATCGGGCGACGCTGCCAGTACGTGCGCCGCCTCGTTCAGAGCGGGGAGAAAATCGGGCTGCGCGCGCAGCGCCGCTCGCCACTCCACGAGCGCCTGCTGAACCTGCCCGCGCGCGTAGTAGAGCGCCGCTCCCAGAAACTGGTGCGCCTCCGCAAAGCCCGGATCGAGCTGGACGGCCTTCTCAAAATAGGGAATCGCATCCTCCATCCGGCCTTTCGACGCCAGTACGCGGCCGATATTGTCGCTCGCCTCGGCCGACCGCGGATCGAGCTGCGCCGCCTTCTGAAACTCCGCCATGGCCTCGTCGAGCCGGTCCTTCATGGCCAATGCCCGGCCCAGGCTGTTGTGTACGTCCGCGGACTCGGGATAAGCTTCCAGGGCCTTGTCAAACTGAATGATCGCTTCGTCCGGCCGCCCGGCCGAGACGAGCGCCATGCCGAGGCTATTATGGATGGCGTGATACTGCGGATTCAAATCGAGCGCCTTTTGATACTGCGGGATCGCCTCGGCGAGATTGCCCACGCGGGCCAACGCGGTGCCGAGATTGTTGTGGATTCGAGCGTCGCCGGGATTCGAGGCGGCTAACTCACTCCATTCCTCGATGGCCGCCCGGTATTGTCCTTTTTCCCCCAACTCGAAGGCATGGTCGAATTTCTTGTACATATCGACGGCCGGGGTCGCAATCTCAGCCAGGCCGTCGGCAGGTATATTCACGAATTCCGGCAGGTTCACGGCGCGATTGGCGGCGGTGGCATTGTCGACCAGGATGGCGGGGCTATCGTTTCCGTCGGGATCGAGGTGGGTCAGATACATCTGCGTGTACGGCGAGCGGCTCTTGGAGGAAAACACCATCCACCGTCCGTTGGGAGAAAAACTGTGCCAGGAGTTCATGAGCGGCGTGTTGCAGCGCATGCGCCGCGGCACCCCGCCACGCGCCGGGACGATATACAACTGGCTGTCGGGCCGCATCAACTGCCCGTTCTTGCATTTCACGAAGACGATCCAGCGGCCGTCGGGCGAAACCTTGGGGAAGGTGTTGCTCATGCCGTTGGCCGACGCCCCGGCGATCGGCTCGGGCAGGCCCCCTTTACCGCCGTTGAACGGGACACGATAAAGGTCGTACTGAATCCGGCGCTCCACCGGATCGTTGGCGTACCCGGCTCTCTGTGCCCCCACCGGATAGGGATCCTTCGCCTCAGCGCGCGCGAACACGATGTACTTTTGATCGGGGCTCCAGACGCCGTCCGTCTGTACGTAGCGCGGGTCGTCGGCGCCCGGCAGCGGCTGGCGTTGGCCGGTCGCGCGGCTATACCATGCCAGAATCCCGCGGGTAGGATAAAACACCTGCAGAAACCGATAGTCCTTGAAATTGACGACGTAGAAGTTGTTCAGGGGCGCGCTGCCGGCGGTTGAGACGGTAGTCAGAACGAATTGTCCGTCGGGGGAAACCTGGGACATGAACCCCACCCGGTTCAGGCCGAACTGGCGGTCCTGCGAAGGGTTCCACGAGATCATGTCCTGGTTCCGAATCGACATCTTCGGCTTCACTTCGGCCAGCGCGTAGAGCCCCTTGTCGTTCTGCGGGCCGTCCATATCCATGCCCATGGTCTTACCGTCGAGCGAGAAGGAATGGCAGTTGGCGCAGGTCGGCATACCGGTCAGAACCACGCGGCTGCGCGGTTCGCCGATGTTTCTCACACTCCACTGGATCAACGGAATGGCATCCTGCGCCAGCGGTTTGATGACGCCTTTCTCCGTCTCCGACGGCATGAGGGGCACGTCGCGAAAGAAGATGGGCGCACCCGCCGGATCCTTGGACGTCGAGATGCGGACCCGGCCGCTCGACACCGGACCAACCTGGCCGATGCCGGTGATGGTCACGGTGGCCGCGTCCGCGACCGACTGTCTCTTGATAGCGGCCCACACCGCGGCATCCGGCACCCAGGTATGTGCGGAGGTCTGCGCCGGCGTCAGTTTCGGCAACTCATTCGTAGGTGAGACGCAGCGTGGATCGATCTGACCCACGCGCAGGCGCTCACCGGCTGATTCCACGTGGATGGCGGGAGCGCGCCCGCCGAAATCGATGTCGATGCGCCAACGCGCGGACTGCCCGGACGGATCGTGAAACAGGAATGTCGGAGACGTGATTTCAGGGGGGAAAATCGATCCTTCCTCGGGATAATCGATCGCGATCCTCGCGGTGGGGACTTGCGCCATTGCGGCGATGACAGAAAACGCGAGCAAGACACCGGGGTTTTTCGTCATGCGGTCCTACCTTGACACGCTGCGGACACTCCCTTGCCCATCGGGCACTGCGGGGAGAGTTATTGTTGCATCATTCTATCATGGCAGCGGCGCCGGGTTTAACCGATCGGGAGATCTTGCAGCAGTTAGGCGCCTTCCGCCCATATATCGTAGCCTTAGTACTTTCGGGACCTTTGGGGGTCTTCTTTTCCGCCCGGATACGGCGTAGCATCGAGGCATGGAGCTGCTGGGCCTGATCCGCAAGCACCCGGTGTACTTCTTCGCCTACGTCATCGGGCCGTTGCTGGAGCGGGAACTTCCGCTTTTGATTTTTCTCGTGGTTGCGGCCCTGACAGGGCCGTCTGCCCAGCACCCGGCCAAATAATGCCCCGCACCGCCGCGGGCAACCGCTCGCGGTCGCGGCTCGGTCACGAAGGCCCGTCGGTTAGAATTAGTGACATGAGGTTCACCGCGTGCCTGTGCCTCTGCGCCTGCCTTCTTCGTGCCGCCGAGCCGGCGAAGGAAGTCTTCGACGGAGCCGTGCGAGCCCTCGGGGCTGGGGCATACGAGACTGCCGAACGGGGATTCCAGGCGGTTCTGCGCGAGGAGCCGCGCAATGTCGCCGCGCTCGGCAATCTCGGCGTGATCTACTCCCGCACCAGCCGCGCCGATCAGGCGATCGCGGTCTACCGGCGGGCGCTGCGGATTAGCCCGGACGACAAGGATATTCTTCTGAACCTGGGGCTGGCGTATCTCAAGCAGGAGGCCCACGCGAAAGCGCTCCCGTTGTTTGCCCGCGTCGTCGAGATCGATCCGCGGCACATGCAGGCCCGGCAATTACTGGCGGTTTGCCGCGTCTATACCGGCCAATTGGGACCGGCGATCCACGACCTCGAGGCCCTGCACGCGGCCGTTCCAGGCGACGATGGGATTCTGTTTTTGCTGGGATTTGCCTATCTGAAGAACCACGACTCCGCAAAGGCGAAGGCAACTTTCCAATCGATGTTCGCGGCGGCCGGCCCGGCGCGGGCGCAGTTCCTGCTCGGCAAAGCCAACTATGAGGCCACTCAGTTTCCCCAAGCCGAGGAGGCCTTTTTCGAAGTGCTGCGGCTCGACCCCGCGTTTCCGGGCGTGCATCTTGAATTGGGGAAGGTCTACATCAGTCTGCGCCGGACCGAGGACGCGATCCGGGAGCTGGAATTAGTATTGAAAGATACACCAGGCGACCCGGATGCCAGTTACTTCCTGGGCGCTCTTTTGGTACAGGAAGGCCGCTACGCCGAAGGGATGCCCCACCTCGATCAAGCGAGAAAGGCGAAGCCGGACTTCTGGGCGCCATACTTTTATCTGGGAAAGGCGAAACTTCGGACGGAGCACGCGGCGGAGGCCGTGGTGCTGCTGCAAAGGGCCGTGGAACTGAACTCCGACGAGGCGTCCGCTTACTACCAACTTGGGGCGGCGCTACAGGCTTGTGGACGAAAGGCGGAAGCCAGCCGCGCATTCGCCCGGGTGCGCGATTTGAGAGCCGCCGCGACCGAGGCCGCCACGCCCGACGATGGCAGGGTGGCGGGCGCGCGCTGAGCCAACGGTTGAGTACAGATAAAGCGCGGATAAACCCTTTGTTCTCTTTACCTGTATTTACGGCGGATCACCAGACTTGCGCCGCCAAAACCTGGGGATGGCCGCTGACCCGGTTCACTACCGGGATGCGCAGGACGAACTGTACGTTCTTGTGCTCCCACCCCCTCGGGAGTTTTGCGACCGCTTCGGCAAAGTACTCCGGGTTGGTGAGGAACTCCCCGGCGGCCATGGTTCCGTAATGGGTGATGCCGGCGGCGATCACCACCGGGCGGTCCGTGGTGGTGTCCACGATACGAGAGACAATCGCGTAGTCGTTCTTAACGTCCCAATACGGCCACGCCCCCGTCAGCTTCCATTCGTTATTCTCCGGGTGCTGCCGGTCGCGCACGAAATCGGTTGCAGTCGTATCGTCCTTCTCGAAGATAAAACGCAGTTGCCCCACAGCGAGCAAGGTCCATTGATTATCGAATGCGCCGATGAGCACGGCCGGCGTCTCGCGCAGATCCGCGAACGTGGTCGACCTCTCACCGCGGATTCGATACGGTTTGCCGTTCTTCTCCAGCATGCCGGCGATGTGAACCAGGCAGATGACATCGCCCATGGCGGCGTAACGGTCCGGAAGAATCACGAGGTCTTTCTTGAGAATGAAATCCGGTTCCGGCCCGGAACTCGGGGGCGTTGTACCGGCGAAGCCCTGGATCGCATCCTGCGCCTGGGTGGATTTGAGATTGTATACAATAGGCTGGCCCAGCGAGATGATGATCGTCCCCGGCGCCTTGAGGAGTGGCTGCCAGAGCCGCTGCAATTCCGTCTCCTTCCACCGGGGAGAGAGCAGCGTCAGAACCAGCACGACCACCGCCGCGCCGGCTATGCTCAAACCAATCTTTATCCACAGGCGGCTATCGCGCCGGGCGGCGGGCGGTGGGGTGACGCTGTCGTGGAACTCGGCGATATACGAGCCGGCAAGCAGGTCGATGCGGAGTTCGGATTGGTGTCCGGGCTCCTGATAATACTGCGCCAGCTTCTTGCGGATTTCTCCCGCCGTGGCACGGACCACCGGGTCCTGACTGGTATCGTAATCCGGCTCGCGCTCGAATACTTCGATCCCCAGGGTCCGTTCCTTCAATTGCGCCGTATCGCCCGTCACGGTGTGTTCCACGATGTGACGCAACAGACTCAAGCACCGCCGGCTCCCTCGAAACTGCTGGCTGCTCAGAATCCGCTCCACTTGTGCGCGAATCGCGGCCGCCCTCTCGGGGGGCAGGCTTGGCGTTGTGGCCTGCAGGTCTGGCTTACGGGACATAGTCCAGTCTGTAACGGCCTCATCGTACCACATTGAAACACGTACGGTACCCCCGCCCCGGCAAACCCACGAGCACCCGTAAGTTGTTGTATCCAAACTCCTGAAAAAGTACGATCCCGTAATGTTCTGCTTTGGGGGGCACCGGCCCGTTACGCTGGCATGGAGAGTTTTTCGGCCCGGCGAGCCATGGCGGTGGCGCATGCGCCGGTGCCACCGTTGCGGGCGCTCGGGCATCACTCCGCTCGAAAGGCCGACTGCGGCTGCGCCCAACGGCCGGTTTCAAGTTGAGGTACACATGCGTCTGGACCGGATTGATATCGCGATCATTCTGGCTTATCTGGCGACCTCCGTGCTGGTCGGTTACTGGGTTTCTCATCGCGCTTCGCGGGATATGAAAGCCTACTTTCTGGGCGGCAACACCATGCCCTGGTACGTGCTGGGCGTATCCAATGCGTCCGGCATGTTCGATATCGCGGGCACCATGTGGCTGGTCTACTTGTTGTTCGTATACGGCCTCAAGAGCGTTTGGATTCCCTGGCTTTGGCCGGTGTTCAACCAGATTTTCCTCATGGTTTACCTCTCGGCCTGGCTGCGGCGCTCGGGTGTGATGACGGGCGCCGAATGGATTACTACCCGTTTCGGTTCGGGCCGTGGCGCGCGCCTCTCCCACCTGATCGTGGTCCTTTACGCACTGGTCAGCGTGATCGGCTTCCTGACTTATGCCTTTAAGGGCATCGGCAAGTTCGCCGTCAATTTCCTGCCGTGGCAGTTGAGCGCCAACCAATATGCTTTGATTCTGATGGGGATTACGACTTTTTACGTCGTCAAGGGCGGAATGTTCAGTGTGGTCGTCACCGAGGTGATTCAGTTCTGCATCCTGTCGGTATCCTCAATCGCCATCGGGCTGATCGCCATGGCGCGGGTCTCTCCCGAGATGCTGCACCGGGCAGTCCCGGCCGGTTGGGATCACCTGTTCTTCGGTTGGACCCTTAGCCTCAACTGGAGCGGGCTCATCGATTCGGTGAACGCCAAGATCGCCGAGGACGGGTATTCGCTGTTCGGAATCTTCTTCATGATGCTGCTGTTTAAGGGCATTCTGGTCAGCGCCGCCGGTCCGGCGCCAAACTACGACATGCAGCGGATTCTGTCCACCAAGACCCCCCGCGAGGCATCCCTGATGAGCGCCTGGGTCAACATAGTCCTGATTTTCCCCCGTTACTTCATGATCACCGGCTTGAGCGTTCTTGCCCTGGTGTTTTATAGCGATCAGATTCGGGAAATGGGCGCCAACATCGATTTCGAGATGGTGCTTCCCTACGCGCTTGGCCGTTTCGTTCCGGTCGGTCTGCTTGGGCTTCTCATGGCGGGATTGCTGGCGGCTTTCATGTCCAATTTCGCGGCCACCGTCAACGCGGCTCCGCCTTACATTGTGAACGATATCTACAAGCGGTTCATTAATCCCGATGCGAGCCCCAGGACATATGTCCGTTTGAGCTACCTGAGTTCATTCGGGGTGGTGGTTGCCGGGATCGCCGTCGGGTGGTTTGTGGGATCGATCAACTCCATCATCCAGTGGATCGTTTCGGCTCTCTGGGGCGGTTATACGGCTTCCAACGTGCTCAAGTGGTATTGGTGGCGATTCAACGGTTACGGCTACTTCTGGGGAATGGTAGCGGGAATTGGGAGTTCCCTGGTTCTGCCGCTGGCTTTACCCCACACCTCCCCGCTCAATGCTTTTCCTCTGCTGCTGGCCATTTCCATGGCCGGGTGCCTGGCGGGGACGCTGCTTACGCCGGCGGAGGATTTCGAAGTTCTGAAGACGTTCTATAAGCGTGTGCGGCCGTGGGGATTCTGGGGACCGGTTCTTCGCCAGGTGCTGCAGGAAGATCCCTCCTTCAAGCCAAACCGGGATTTTCGCCGCGACATGTTCAATGTCGTCGTGGGAATCTGCTGGCAAACCAGCCTGGTCGCCCTGCCGATCTATATCGTCATCCGCAATATCTCCGCCGCGATGGCCACTCTGGCGGTGGTCGCGGTGACATCGGTGGTACTTAAATTAAGCTGGTACGATCATTTGCGCCAGATGGAGGAAACCACGGAGACGGCGGGGCAGCCGCAACCGGCCCCGGCGCTCTCGGAGCATGTGTAAAACCGGATCCCCACCATGCGATACGGATATTTTGACGACGACCATTGCGAATATGTCATCACGCGGCCCGATACACCCCTTCCGTGGATCAATTATCTCGGCTGTCAAGCTTTCTTCGGGCTGATCTCGGGCACCGCCGGCGGCTATTGTTTTTATCGCGATGCGCGGCTTCGGCGGGTCACCCGCTATCGCTACAACAATGTCCCGATCGACCAGAGCGGCCGTTATATTTATCTCCGCGACAACCAGGCCGCGGATTTCTGGTCGCCTTCCTGGCAGCCGGCGTGCCGCGAGCTGGAAGACTACCGGTGCCGTCATGGGATGGGGTACAGCATCATCGGCGCACAATACCATGGCATCGAGGCGCGCACCCGGTATTTCGTCCCACTTGGTGAAAACCTGGAGATCTGGCAGCTTTCCATTACCAATCGGCGCTCCACGCCGGCAGAGCTCTCCGTCTTCTCGTCCATCGAGTTCTGCCTGTGGGACGCGCAGGACGATGCCACCAACTTCCAGCGCAATTTCAGCATCGGCGAAGTGGAAGTCGAGCCGGGCGTCATCTACCACAAGACCGAGTACCGGGAGCGGCGCAACCACTTCGCGTACTTCGCGTGCTCGGCTCCCGTGTGCGGGTTCGACACCCAACGGGAGGCGTTCCTCGGCCCGTATCGCGGTTGGGACCGGCCCCTGGCGGTGGAGCGCGGCGCCTCGGCGAATTCCATCGCGCACGGCTGGGCGCCCGTGGGGTCTCACCATGTCAAACTGCAGCTCGAGCCTGGTGAGATGCGCCAGATTATTTTCCTGCTGGGCTATCACGAAAACCCGGATGAGCGGAAGTTCGACCCGCCCGGCTCTCAGACCATCGACAAAGTAACCGTCCGCCCGGTAATTGCGAAATATCTGGATCTGGCGAACGTAGAGAGAGCGTTCGAGAAGCTGCGGTCTTATTGGTGCGGCCTGATGAGTATCTGCCAGGTTGAAACTCCGGACGTACACACCAACCGGATGGTCAATATCTGGAATCCCTGCCAGTCGATGGCCACGTTCAACCTGTCGAGATCGGCATCTTTGTTCGAGTCCGGAATCGGGCGCGGCCTGGGCTTTCGCGATTCCAACCAGGACTTGCTGGGGTTCGTCCACATGGCGCCCGCGCGCGCCCGCGAGCGTATCCTGGACCTAGCCGCCACTCAGCTTGCGACCGGCGGCGCCTATCACCAATACCAGCCACTTACCAAACGCGGCAACAACGACGTCGGCTCCAATTTCAACGACGATCCGCACTGGTTGATTGTCGGCGTGGACGCTTATCTGAAGGAGACCGGCGACTGGAGCATATTGGATGAGCCGGTTCCCTACGATAACCAGCCGGGAACCGAACAGCCGCTCTTTGAGCACTTACAGCGCAGCTTTCGCTATACGCTGGAGCGGTTGGGGCCGCACAACCTTCCGCTGATCGGGCGTGCCGACTGGAATGACTGCCTGAATCTCAACTGTTTCTCCGATACGCCCGGCCAATCGTTTCAAACCACTACCAACAAGGATGGCAAGGTCGCGGAATCGGTTTTCATCGCCGCGCTGTTCGTGCTGGCGGGGCACTACTTAGCCGCCATCGCGGCCCATCGCGGGCTGGAGGGGGAATCGGCCGCCTGCCTGGCGGAGGTCTCTCGCATGGAGCGGACGATCCGGGATCACGGCTGGGACGGCAAGTGGTTTCTGCGCGCCTACGACGACTTCGGCCGCAAGGTCGGTTCCGCGGAGTGCGAGGAGGGTAAGATCTTTATCGAGCCGCAAGGCTTCGCGGTTCTGGCGGGCGTCGGGCTGGAGGACGGAATGGCCGCGGCGGCCCTCGACTCGGTGCGAGATCTGCTGGCCACAGAGCACGGCATCGTACTCCAGCAGCCGGCATTCTCGCATTACTATCTGCATCTGGGCGAGATTTCGTCTTACCCGCCCGGCTATAAGGAGAACGCCGGAATCTTCTGTCACAACAATCCTTGGGTCATGATTGCGGAAGCACGGTTGGGCCATGGCGACCGGGCCCACGATTACTATCTGCGCATCAATCCGTCGGCTCGCGAGCATATCGGCGAAATCCATCGCACCGAACCTTACGTGTATTCGCAGATGATCGCCGGCCGAGATGCCCCGACTTATGGCGAGGCCAAGAACTCCTGGCTCACCGGCACGGCGGCATGGAATTACTACGCCATTACTCAGTGGATCCTGGGCATTCGCCCAACCTACGACGGTCTGGAAATCGCCCCCGTGATGCCCGCAAGCTGGCCTGGTTTCCGCGCGACGCGCAGGTTTAGAGGCACGACTTACCACATAACTGTACGGCGGACCGGCAGCGGGAATCGTGTGTCGCTAGTGGTTGATGGCGTTCCGGTTTCCGGCGGTATTTTACCCCTTCCCCTCGGCATTGAAGACGTGCGCGTGGAAGCGACAGTCTGGTGACAACAATAATGCAAGTCCGGCATTAAATCAAGTCTTAATTTGACATCTGAACTATGCTCGCAATGGGGCCGTCGGCCGCGGCGCCTGCACTAGGTCAGTGTCTGTTGTAGCTTTATCCCACCCACTTCATCTTGTTCCGCGGATTCTTAACTCCTGATTTTCATAGTTTGGGACATTAACAACCAGGCCCGGTGGGATGATAATTTGCCTTTGCTCGAGGCGTTAGCCCGGCTGTGACACGTCGCGCCGAGAGCTGTAATCTACCTGCCATCGGGGACTCACCGGAGGACGACATTGGTATTGATTATAAAGGCGTTTATAGCTTAGTTCTACTGTAAGATACGGTATTGTACTTGTTCCTGTTCGCTTTTTTAGTAGATTTGCATTACGGTTTACACAAGGGAGACGAGTTGGTGTGGAGGAGTGCGCGGTCGCTCGACCGCGTGGGTACCGGCGGCGGCGTCCGCTCATCGCAGCCAGGAAATGCGTACTCCCGTTTTGAAGATGTTCGGCTCTGAGAGAGGTTATCTATGAAGATAAGACGAACCTGGAGCGGCCCGAAGATCGCAATCGCGGTTCTTTCGGCGCTCCTGCCTTTGCTGCTCGCGCCCCCCATGATGGCGCAGTCGCAGTACATCAGCGGCACCGTTGTCGACCCTACCGGTGCCCTTGTTCCACAGGCTTCCGTCAAGATCGTGGACGCAGCCAAGGGGAGCACTGTCCGGGAAACCAGCACCGATCAATCGGGCCGGTTTCAGGCCATCGATATCGAGCCGGGCAGGTACACTATCGGTGTCGAGAAGGTCGGATTCAAGAAGTCTGAAATCACGGTCACCCTGGACGTCAACACCAAGTTGGACGTGGGACAGGTGACGCTGGCGGTTGGTAATGTTAAGGACGTCGTGTCCGTGGAAGCCGACGCCACCCCGTTGGTCACCACCAACACGATGGACAAGTCGTACATCGTCGATAAGATGGAGATTTCCGAATTGCCCATGAACGGCCGGAACTTCACCTCTTTGATGAGTACCGTGCCAGGCATGGGCAGCTCGGCCCAAAGCGATTTTGCCGTTGATTTCAACGACGTGTCGCAGTTCCATTCTTTGGGCGGACGCGGCTCGGAGAACAATATGTACCTGGACGGTTCTCCGAATATCGACGTGGGCGACAACCAGTCGCAGTATACCCAGGCTAGCGTCGATACGATTGCCGAGTTCCGCGTCCTGGAGAGCGGTTTCAACGCCGAGTACGGGCGCAACTCCGGCATGGTGATCGCCGTGCAAACCAAGTCGGGCGCCGCGCAGTTCCACGGCACGTTGTACGAATATCTTCGCAACAACTATTTCGACGCGAAAGAAGTGCAGGACAACAGCTTCCAGGCGCCGCTGCGTTACAACCAGTTTGGCGGCAATTTCAGCGGCTGGGTGCCGGTACCGAAAATCTCGACGCGGCAGGACAAGCGCTTGTTCTTCTTCTTCAACCGGGAGATGACGCGCCGCAACGAGCCCAGCAGCAACTATGAAGACATCCCCAACGCGACCGTATTGGGCGGGAACTTCGCTCCGTTGCTGCTTTCCACCAATATGACCTACGCTCCCGGGTTCAAGACGGGCACCGTTTTCGAACCGGGAACGGTCACGCGCGACGGTTCCGGCAACATCACCGGCGGGGTCGCTTTCCCCAACAACGTCGTTCCCCAATCGATGTGGCAGCCGCTCAGCGCCAACATGCTGAAGATCTACACTGGGATACCCGGTTATACCAGCCTCCCCGCCTCGCCCGGAGTGCAAGGCTACGTGCGCTACTACTACAACAACCCCGACGACCTGATTAAAAACCAGGACATGCTGCGCGTGGACTACAACATCAGCCAGAGAATGACCAGTTTCTTCCGCTGGGTGAACGATTACCAGAAGGAATCCATTGCCAATGGAATCTGGGGCAGCGAGCCGTTCCCGTTCCAGGAGCAGGCGCGGCCCAAGCCGGGCAGTTCCTGGGCGTGGAACCTGGTAACCACCTTTACGCCGCACCTGGCTTCAGAGACGATCCTGACTTATAACCATCAATCCCAATCGCTGTCGGTGGTTGGCAACAATCCGGTCGATCGCACCGCGCTGGGCGCCAACTTCGCCCAGATTTTCCCCGCGACCAACATCACCAACTCGGTTCCCGACGTCACCACCAATGTCAACGGGGTGGGCTGGTCTCTGGGCGACCCGGGATGGCACAACTGGGGTAAAGACTACGGCGCCACCGAAAACATCTCCTGGATCAAGGGCAGCCACAACTTCAAGTTCGGCGGCTTTTTCAATCGCGACGACAAGGCGCAGACAGGCACCTGGGGCATGGAGGGCAACATCAATTTCAGTACCAATACCAACGCCTCGTTCACCCAGGATACCGGCAACGGGCTGGCCAATATGATGTTGGGTAACTTCAACAACTATACCAACCTCAGCGGCGCGGTTTTCCCCTGGTTCCGCTTCTGGGAATTCGATTTCTACGCCCAGGATAACTGGAAAGTCAGCAAGCGCCTGACTATCGATTACGGTCTGCGCTTCGTCCACATGGCTCCCACCTACACCGTCGTGCGCGGCGGCACACCGGGCGGCGAAGGCACCTGGACGATTTACAGCGTGGATTTGAGCAAGTATAACCGCTCGAATGCCCCGCTCATCAACACCACCAATGGCGTGCAGAACGGCTATCAGCCCGGCTTCATCGAAGCCAACCCGGTGACGGCACTCACGAACCTGGGAATGATCTGCGATCCATGCTCCGGCACCGACCCCGGATTTTCTCCGGCCAAGTCGTTCCCCGAGCCCCGTCTGGGCTTTGCGTACGACCTGTTTGGCGACGGCAAGACGGCCCTCCGCGCCGGCGCCGCGCTATTCAACGAGCGCCTCCGCCAGAACAATTTCAGCTTTGGCGCGGGCGGGCAATTCCCCAATCTTTACTCCGGATCGATATACAACCAGAACGTGGCTAACTTCAGCACCGCTGGGGTGGGAACGGCTACATCGCCCATCCAACCGCCCAGCATGACGATTTGGCCCACCAACAATACCATGCCGAGCATTTACACATGGTATGTCGGCATTCAACACCAGTTGCCGGCCAAGTTCAGCGTCGACCTGTCGTATTCCGGCAGCCACTCCATCCACCTGATGGACCAGCGGGCGGTCAATGCGCTTCCGAACGGGTATTTCCAAAACAACAACCTGTCGGGCTCGGTCAACGGCTGGACGTCGGCCCTTCTGCCCTATGCCGGCTGGGGCAATCTGACGGCGATTGAGACCAACTCCTATGCGCACTACAACGCCCTGATGTTCCGGCTCAACCGGCGCTTCGCCGACAACCTGGCAGTGAACTTCGACTATACCTGGTCCCACGTCATGGACACCGGCGACAACGATTCCGATAACATCAACAACCCCTTCTGCATTCGCTGCAGCTACGCCAATGCGGGGTACGACCAGCCGAACGTAGTCTCGCTCGACTTCATCTACACCCTCCCGAAGGTGAGGGGCTCGCTCGATAATAAGTTCATGCGGGAGATCTTCAACGGGTGGGAGCTGAGCGGCGTGATCCGCTACCAGTCGGGAATGCCGGTACTCATTTCCTCCAACGGAAACCTGTTCGGCTTGAACATCGGCAACAACGGAGGCCAGGCGCCCGATGTCGTTGGCAATCCGTATGCCACGTCCGGGGGCTCCCTGGTGCTCAATCAGGCAGCCTTCATTCGTCCCCCGGATGGCCAGTGGGGCGATCTGGGCCGCAACTCTCTGCGCTTGCCCGGCATCAACAACGTGGACACGGCGCTGATGAAGAGCTTCGCCATCACCGAACGGGCCAAGGTCACGTTCCGCTTCGAGGTCTACAACCTGTTCAACCATCCAGAGCTCTGGTCCATCAACACCTCATTCAACGGGGATAATCCGGGTGGCGGGCTTTCCGCCAGCGACGGCACTTTCGGCCAGCCGGCTTCGGGCGGCTACCGCGATGCCCGAACCATCCAGTTGGCCCTGCGCTTCGCCTTCTGATCCAGCATTTGCTTGACCCCCAAAGAACCCCGCTGCCCTTCAAAAGGCAGCGGGTTTTTTGTTCGTCCCAGAGGGGAAAGGGCGGCCGTTGTCGCGCTCAATTCGACCGCAGCGCAGCCATGGGATCGATCCGAGAGGCGCGCCAGGCTGGAATGTATCCGGCTACCGCCGCAACCACGATCAGCAACGCACCGACGCCCACATAGGTGACCGGATCGCCGGAGGTCACGCCGAACAGCAGGCTCCCCAGCGTGTTCGACAGCGCTCGCGACGCCGCCACGCCCAACGCGAGCCCCAACGCCGCTAATCCGAACGTACGCAAAAGGATGCGGCGTTGCAACTCGGCCGGCGACGCCCCCAGCGCCATCCGAATTCCGATTTCCTGCACCCGCTGATTTACCGAGTATGAAATCACGGCATAGATGCCCAGCGAAGCGAGCACCAGCGCGAAGGCCGCGAATCCGCCGAGCAGCATGACGAGAAAGCGTCGCGGAGACACCGATTTATCCACCAAATCCCGCAGGCTTCGGACTTCGCGAATCGGCAGATTTGGATCCAGCGGCCGCAACGCGGTTCGGATTCCCGATGCGAATACTCCCCTCGGCAGCGTCGTTCGCGCCACCAGTTCGATGTCGGAATAGTCTCCCGTCTGCCGCAGCGGAATATACATCTCGGCCCCGCCCGTTTTTTCCAGCGCTTCGTGACGGACGTCGGCCACCACGCCGACCACCCGCCGGCCCCCGTCCTGGGTCACCACTTGTCCGATCGGGTCTTGTGCGGGCCACAATGTGCGGGCGAAAGTCCGGTTCACGATCACGACCGGTTCGCTCGATGCACGATCCTGCTCAGTGAATTCGCGGCCGGCTTCTAAACGGATGCCGGCGGCCGCGAAGTATCCGTCGCTGACCATCCGAATGTAGGGTTCAGGAGGATATTGGCCCTTCGGGTAAACATGTCCCTTTGCGCCGACCTGCCACGAACGGTCTCCGGCAAACGGCAAAACGTCGCTCACTCCCGCCGCCCGTACGCCCGGAATCGATCGCGCCCTCCGCAGCATGTCATCGAGGAAAGCGTTCTGTTGAGCGCGGTTCGAAATCCGAAAGCTCGGATCGACCCGCAGGACCGCCGTGTGCTCGGGTTCGAAGCCAAGATCGATGTCGAGCACGCGAACAAAACTCCGCACCAGGAGCCCCGCGCCCACCAGCAAAACCGAGGCGAAGGCGATCTCAGAAACCACCAATCCGTGGCGCAGCCAGGCACGGCGCTTGCCGGCGCTCAGCCCGCGGCCACCCTCTTTCAGCGCCTCTTGCATCTCTAATGCGGGAGCTTGAAGCGCAGGCAACACCCCGAACAGGACGCCGGTAAGAACGGCCGCGACCAGCGTGAAAGCGAGCACGTTTCCGTCGATGCGCACGCTGGTTAGCAAGGGAAGATTGAAGGCGCTCAGATGCGCCACCGCGCGTGCGCCGGCCAGCGCGAGAACGAGGCCCAGCACCGCGCCGCAACAGGAGAGTGCGATGCTTTCGGTAAGCATCTGCCGCAGCAGGCGGAGGCGGCCCGCGCCCAGCGCCGCCCGCATAGCCAGCTCCCTTTGCCGCGCTCCCATACGGGCCAACTGCAGATTCGAGAGGTTCGCACACACAATCAACATCACGACGCCAACCGCGCAGGCTAGCACCATCAGGGCCGGCCGCACCCGGCCATTGATGCGCTGGTCGAGCGGCGTCAGCCTCGGAACGACGGGGTTTCGTTCGGGAGAGGGATGCTGGATCTCCATCTGTTTTGCCAGTTGAATGAATTCCGGCCGCGCGTTCTCTACGCTCGCGCCGGGCTTCAACCGGCCGATGATCGTCATCGTGTTGCCGCGCCGATTCGTTTCCTCCGTCAGCGGCCAGGGGATAAAGATATCCACCGGC